>CAKZTD010000423.1 GCA_937921595.1 uncultured Saprospiraceae bacterium | reverse complement strand
GATTTTTTACTTTTAAAATAAATTCATCATCAGATAACCAATAAATAGATAAATCTTCTATTATTTCATCATTTGAATTTACCTTGAAAGGATAAGACCAGGAACTAACCGAAAGGCCTACATAATGATCATATTTTTGTTGTTCATTGAGTTTGTATAGCTGCAAATAAGTCGCTTGAATACATTCAAAATCATGAGTAACCGATACGGTATACTTTCCGTTCGGAGACAAATGAGGGTAACCAGAAAACTGATGTAAGGTATCCCCTGTTTCTTTGCTTAATACCGTATAAGTATCCTCATCAAAAAACATACTTTCTCCGACTACGTATGCATCTTTAAAATCTTGATGAAAGGAAACATTGAAATGTCGAGCTGGGGAATATTCAGAAAGGTAGGTTGTATCTCTTAAAGTTAAAACGTTCCCATTTTCAAAAGGTATTTTTAATACTCCATCTTTTTTTATTGGAGCTCCGGGAATTTCAATCTCGGGACGCTTCACTATTCTATTTCTATATTTAGTAAAATTAATTTCCTCAACTTCAAATATTTCGCTCAAATCAATTGTCGAACTTTCACTTTTCCCAACAGAAAGTCCATCGTATGAATAATGCTCTTCGTCATCATTTTCCGATTCATTTTTAAATAAAAAACTAGCAAAAACATAGGCAATATTTGATGGTTCAATATAAAAATTGTCCCCTGTCTGAACAGCCTTTGGATCAATTACAATCTTAGCTTTTACATCTTTTAATATTTTTCCATCATCATTTACTGCAATGGTATCGTTTGTATATCCAACAATATAAACGGTTTCTCCAAAGTCCAATTTACCTATTCGATTGTTTAATGAATCTCGAAAGATCAATCCATTTTTAGCCTTTACAATTCGCTGAGGCATTTCATATAAACTGCCTTTAAATTTATCTAGATATCGATAATGTTTAAACGTTACCGGTCGAATATTTTTTATAAACTTCCCTTGAGCATCAATCTCATACTCCTCGGCAGTGTCTGAAGCAGTATCTTCAACAAAAATTTTATCCTTAAGAACATAAGTTTCATACGAAGAGATACTCGTTAAATTATCATGTTGATAGACCATCAAAGAGTCAACAACTTCATCATTTGAACCATAGGTTATTAATTGGAGGGAAGAATATCGCTCATTGTCATAATCACTAAAAACAATGGTTTTAAAACTTGTTGAAAAATTAATTCTTCCAAACAATTCATATCTATGGTTTGAATTAAAAACTCGAAAGGGTTTTAATTGGCGCAGTTTTTCTTTGCTTATGACAGTCCCTTTTCCAAGACGATAAGACCAAATTTTAAATGGATTATTTGAATCTATTAACTCAATTGAATCTAGAAAATCTAAATTGATTTTTTGTTTTCCTGTTATAGGATTTTCTCTGAGAGGTTTACTTTTAGAACTTGATTCATTTACATTACCACCACATCCTATAGACAGCGCAACAACAAAAATAAAGACTAAAAAAATTAAGTAATCAAAAAAAATCGGACAACATGATTTCAAATGTTTAAAGGCATTAAACATAATCTTTTTGTTTAGTCTTGCAGTAGGATAGAATAAAGGAATTCAATAAAAAGAGGAAAGAGTTCAATTTTTAAACGACAACAGATACCGAATAAAGTCTTCGCTGCTCATATACAATTGCTCTTTAGTAGAATTAAATACGATCCTACCCTTCTGATCAATAATGTATAAACTAGGTAATTTCTCAACGTTATAATCTCTAGCAACTTGAGAGCCATAAGCTCCTGAAGCATAAAGATGAGTCCCTTCAAAACCTTGCCGGTTGACAAAACTTTTCCATTGCTTTTCTTTATTGTCCAATGAGATATAGACGAAAGCAACTTCATCATCTTTAAATCTTGACTTCCAGATTTTACTATTTTTCATTTGGTAAATACAAGGAGTACACCAGGTCGCCCAAAAATCAAGATACACTACTTTGCCATATAGGTCACCCAGACTGACTGGCTTTCCATCAATATCAACCAGCGAAAAATGAGGAGCGTAAGAAATTCGATTGGTTTGATCCTCTAATGAACGAAGTTGATAATCATTATAAGCATTCATTGACAAAACCACAGATGAGTCCACCAATTCCTCTTTTCCATTCATAACTCTTGGATCATCAAAAACAAGATAATTGGTTGATCCGTAAACGATTTCCTTTTCAGGATACATTTTATCAAAAGTGTTTTTGATTTTATCGAGATACTTTTTGTCTATTTTTTGAAAAGCTAAAGCCTCTATTTCTTTTTCTAAATTCTCAGGTTCCTCGATCGACAATTTCCAATACAAATCAGCCGCCATTTTATACTCTCTAGTTTTTCCATGAAGAAACTCATTCATGTCAATAGAAAAACTATCCGGTTGTTCTTCAAAATCCGCCCCTACCCCAATGATCCATCCGACCATTCCATCTGCCGTTCTTACTTTATACCAAAAGTCTTCATGTAGTGCATCTTTGATCAAAACCTTAGAACGGAAATCCGATTTTTCATTTAAGTATTTCAACTCTTCCCCTTGTACAATCTGTCTTAAAACCGGAGGTCGCTCAGGCTCAGAAAGCAAAAGCATACTCGGTGCAGTAATACGAATTTGGGTAGCAAAAACTTTTTCTTGACTCACCTCCTCAGGACTTTGTTTTTTAAATAACAAATACTGATCAAGGAAATGCAAGTAGTTTTTATTGTTCAAAGCCTGATCATTAGAAATCAGAATATCATTTAAAAAAGAAAAATATTGAGCAGGTATTTTTAGAGAATTTGATTCATCAGAAGACACATGTTCTTCTCGATACCTCAACAAATAATACGCCCACCAATAATCAATCTCCGCAAACATGTATTGTTTAAAAGCTGGAGAAAATTGTTTTTTAAAAAATGGAGTATAATCATTAAAAAATTTCCATTTATCCTGCCGAACTTTATCAAAAGCTGTTCTAAAAACCATTGGCTCTTTTCCAATTAGTTCATAAAACATTCCATCACTGATCTTATGCTTAAATTGTTGCTGGTAGTTTGTAAGAAAAGTATTTTCAGAAGAACCACTACCTTCATAGGTAATACTTATCGGTGTAGTTTTCTCATCAATCATCAGCTCCAAGCTATTCCCCGGCTCTAAGAAAAGAGGAATCTCCATATTCTTATAAAACAACCTCGCAATTGCTGGTTCTTTCAAATTAAACTTCAAAGAAAATTGTTGATTAGAATCAATCGGGACATAGAAAATCTCTTCATCCATCGAGATATAATCGAGGTGAAATCGGAGGGCAAGTTGTTTAACATTCGGATTGTCAATCTTGCCTTTCAGATAGGTCGACTGTTGAGTCGTGCCTGCGGATACATTATTTAGATCGAATCCCGCGAAGAAAGCGAGAACCATCATCAGTTTAAAATACCAATGCATGATTGCTCTGTTTTATTAAAAAATAATTTCTCATTTAATCCTACTCCTTAATTCTCTTCTTTCAATACTATCGACAGCGCCGATTCTATCACTATTCCAATTTTTCGGAATCTATCTATTAACGATACTCAGTCGTCTTAATACTATTAATATTCAAACTTACCATGTACACTATCCACCGTCACTTTCTCTCCATCAAAGTCCTCTACTCTACCCGTAATCTGTGCATCAATGTTAAAGCTTTTCGAAATATCAATAACTTCTTGAGCATAAGCTTCTGGAAGGTAAACTTCAAGTCGCTGCCCCATATTGAACACCTGATACATTTCTTTCCAACTCGTACCAGACTCTTTTTGTATAAGTTGAAATAAATAAGGCGTTTCCATCATCTTATCTTTAATGATGTGTTTATCTTTTATAAAATGCTTCACCTTCGTTTGTCCACCACCAGTACAATGAACCATGCCATTGATCTGTGGTCGTAATTCAGAAAGAAGTTTTTGTATAAAAGGAAGATATGTTCTTGTAGGAGATAAAATCAACTGTCCTACATTAAGACTGTCAACTCCCGGAATAGTAACTGGATCAGTTAATCTTTTGCTTCCGATATAAGCCACCTCTTTAGGCATTTCTTTATCAAAGCTGTCTGGGTATTTTTCACCATAAAAACTATTCAACACATCATGTCTTGCAGAAGTCAAGCCATTGCTGCCCATTCCTCCATTATAGTTGGTTTCATATGTAGATTGACCACTAGATGATAGACCTACAATAACATCGCCATCTTTTATATCATTGACAATGAGATCAGCTCTTTTCATTCGAGCAAATGCAGTGTACCCAACATCAACGGTACGTACGATATCTCCGACATCTGCTGTTTCACCTCCAGACATATGAACTTCCACTCCATAAGGTCGAAGCATCTCCAAAAAGTCATTAGCCGAATTGATTAAAGTACTAATCACATCACCAGTAATTAGTCTTTTATTTCTACCAATGGTCGAAGAAAGCAAAATATCTTTGGTACAACCAACACAGGCCATATCATCAAGATTCATCACGATAGCATCCTGAGCAATCCCTTTCCAGACACTCAAATCTCCCGTTTCTTTCCAGTATAAATAAGCTAAACTTGTTTTGGTTCCAGCAGTATCTGCATGCATCAGATTACAATAATCCGCATCGCCACCTGCCACATCAGGCATGATTTTACAAAAGGCTAATGGAAATAAACCTTTATCTAAATTTTTTATTGCTGCATGTACTTCATCTTTCGTTGCTGAAACGCCCCGTAGATCGTACTTGTATTGATCAGACATAGTCCCCAGATTTTTCATTATATAAGCCGCAAAGATACGATTAAGTATGGATAATTTTAGAAGGAAGTCTAAAAAAACGGCATTAGGCATAAGGTTTTCAGACACTCCTAAATACCGAACACTTTATGCCGTTTTAAGCTCAAATGCAAATTAATCTACAAGGAGTCATCTTAATACCTTTCAACTTCTGATTCGCATAGAGCAAACCATTCCTTTTTTTAAATTCTAAAACCTGACATATCCTATTAATCTGGTTTTTAATCTCTTTTTATTACACCTACATTTATATTAAATATTTAGCTATTGAAAACAAAAAGTGCATTGAACTCCAATGTACTAAAACTCAAATTTCCTATAGTTTCATACGCTATTAATTGAGTTAATATTGATTGAGCAATTGGTTACCTGAAAAGGAGCCAATTGCTGATCAGTATAAAATGTGAATAAGGTTTGAGAGGTATTATAATGACATCTAAGGACTTAATTTCAAATAGGCATAAACGGTATTAGGTATTCGGTATTAGGAGAACCCTAAAATCGAATACTTAATACCGTTTTTCAGCTTAGAGCAAATGAAACCTAATTTACTCTAATCCCTGATTCCAAATAAAGAACGACTCTAGTCGAAAAAATATAAAGCAATGAAAACCACCCTGACCTTCTTTTCTATTGTTCTTATCCATAGTTTTCTGATCGCACAATGTACAAATCCATCGGCTATGTCCACACAAGACGGCAATAATATCAATGCCATGATTTTGAATGGTGGTGATCTGTTTTGGGATGGAGATGATGCTTATTTTATTGCTCCAGCTAATGATCCAATTCCTAAATCTACTATGTTTGCTACAGGACTCTGGATGGGTGGATTTGCCTCAAATGGCCAATTAAAAATCGCTGCTCAAACTTATGGAAGAGCTAGTGGAAGTTTTGATTATAGCCCAGGGCCGCTAAATCAAGATACTACCATTGCCCCTGCTCCTTGTGAGTATTTCAATAAGGTTTGGAAGACAACCAAAGCAGATATCGATGCTCATAAATCAGACTTTGCCGACAATGGAATTATTGATCACCAGCTTGAAAGTATTTTTGGATGGCCAGGAAAAGGGAATGATTATTTTTTTGGTGTTCATGAATTTCCACTACCTAGTTATTCAGAAAAATATGCGCCATTTCATGATATCAATGGCAATGATATTTATGAACCAGATTTAGGGGAATATCCGCATTCGCCAAGGACCGTCGTTGGCCTGACTCCGGCTTCCATCAATTGGACGATTTTTAATGATAGTACCACACATACCCAAACCGGAGGTTCGCCTATTCTCGCAGAAGTTCATCTCACTTCCTGGAGTTTTGATTGTTCTGATAATTGGGAATTATATAATACCGTTTTTACCTCCCATAAAATTATTAATCGCTCTTCCGAATCCATTGATTCCTTTCATGTTTCTCTTTGGGTTGATCCTGATTTGGGTTGTTTTTTAGATGATTACATTGGCTCTTCTCCAGATCAAAACGCTTTCTTTAGTTATAATTCTGATCCACTAGATGGCGAATCTTCTGCGACTGATTGTCAAGGAGTAAATACTTTTGGAGATCATTTACCCGCTCAGTCTATTCAGTTTTTGAATAAAAAATTGGACTACTTTACTTTCTATAATATTCGCCCATTTCAAGGACCTAATAATACAAGTGTTCCCGAAAGCCCTCAAGCTTATTTCAATTACATGACTGGACATTGGCAAGATGGCGAACCTTTGACATACGGAGGTGACGCTTATAACCCATCTAGTTCTGACATTGTCAATCATGTATTTCCAAATAATCCAAGTAATCCAAATGGCTGGTCGATGGAACAAGAAAACATGGCCAATGGTGATAGACGAACAATTGCTTCTTATAAACATGGTACTTTTAGCCCTAATGAAATTATAAGATTAGATATCGCATATACCTTTCATTATCAAAATAGTATTCCTGATCGTCTTGAGATTGTGGATCGAATGTATTCTGATATTGATCTAGTCAAACATATGTACGACTGTCAATTCAATGACTTTTGTGGTTTCTCGACGGATACCGAAGATTTAATTCTCAGTCCAATTGAAGTCTTTCCAAATCCATCCTCTGGTATTTTCAATTTAAAAACTGAAAATATTGAAATAGAAAAACTCAAATTATACGATATTTCAGGTCGTTTAGTTTGGCAAGATGAAATTTCTTTCTCTTCTTCAAAAGCAATCAACTTGAAATCTTTAAGGCCGGGAATTTATATTCTACAAGTGAATAGTGACCAAGGCATTTCGAATTCAAAAATTATCATCCAATAGTTATGAGAATAATAGGTCTTACAACGATATTCATTTTTATCCATTTTTTTATTTTTGGACAATACCCAAATCCTACAGGCTATTCTCTTCAAGATGGTAATAATATCAATGCGATGATTCTTAACGGAGGAGACCTCTTTTGGGATGGAGATGCAGGGCATTTCATTGCTCCAGCTGATGATCCAATTCCTAAAACTACTATGTTTGCCGCAGGTCTTTGGATGGGTGGAATTGATCAAAGTGGTCAGCTCAAATTATCCGCTCAAACTTATGGACGTTCTAATGGCGCTTTCGATTATAAACCTGGACCCATCAATACTGATGGAACAACAACTGTTGAAACTGCTCAGAATTTTAATAAAATATGGAAAGTCACTCAAGCTGATATTGAAATTCATAAAGCAGATTTTGCAGATAACGGAGTGATCGACAATCCGATAGAAAATATCTTCGCTTGGCCTGGAAGAAACAACTATTCTTTTTTTGATTATAATGAATTTCCACTACCCAATTATTCCGCTGATTTTGCACCTTTTCATGACATCAACTCAAATCATATTTATGAACCGGAACTTGGTGAATTCCCGCATTCTCCGAATACGATTTCTGATTTGATTCCTGCATCAATCAACTGGACTATTTTTAATGATAGTACTAATCATACTCAATCCGGAGGAGAACCAATCCTAGCAGAAATTCATCTTACTTCCTGGAGTTTTGATTGTCCGCTTGATCCACAATTGGATAATACCATTTTTACTTCTCATAAGATTATTAATAAGTCAGAAGAGGTCTTGGATTCTTTTTCAATTTCAATGAGATTAGATTTTGACTTAGGATGTTATTTAGATGATTACATTGGTTCATCTCCAGATCAAAATGCTTTTTTTGTTTACAATTCTGATCAATTAGATGGAGAGTCTTCTCCGCAGGATTGTGCAGGAGTAGAAACTTATGGATATGAGCTCCCAGCTCAATCTATTCAGTTTTTAAATAAAACCTTAGACAAGTTCGTTTATCATTATCCTTCTGCAGGTTGTAGCCCACCACCTACACAAGTTTTTCCTCCTGGAGCTCCTTTTCAATACTATAATTATATGAATGGAAGATGGTTAGCAGGAGATCCATTCACTTATGGAGGTGATGGTTACGATCTTAATAGTACAAATTATATCGATTATGCTTTTCCTGATAACCCCAACGATTCTGATGGTTGGTCCTTGTATCAGGAAGGAGCATCAAATGGAGATAGAACAAGTATTGCTTCTCATTATCATGGAACATTCCAGCCAAACGAAGAAATCATTTTAGATGTCGCTTACACCTTTCATAAATACTCATGGCTCCCAGATCATTTAGATATCGTCAATCAAATGTATCCGGATATCGACAAAGTCAAACAAATGTATGATGCTCAATTTAATGACTGGTGTGGAGTCGCAACTTCTACAGATGAATTAGTATCTCAGAATTTTGAAATTTCACCAAATCCATCCTCCGATATTTTTAATATTAAAACAGAAAACATTGAAATCCAAGCATTAAAGATTTTCGATATAAATGGCCGATTAGTTTGGCAGGATGATTCTATTTTTTCTAATGCTAAAAGTATCAATTTGGATTTTTTGAATAATGGTATTTACATTTTGCAACTAGAGTCGAAAAAAGGAAAGACCTCTAAGAAGCTGCTTATCCAGAAATAAAGTTTTGTGCGAATCATGAGTTAAAAACGACTATAGAACCTAGGAGCCAAATTTCAACGAGCGTGTCAGCGGTATTGGATGTTCGGCATTAGGAGAAACCGAACACCTAATGCCTAATGCCGTTTTTTCTTAGCCTAGCGCAAACTAAAACTTAGGCTTTTTTCTTATACACCTAGGAGGCCATTTCATTCGTTAATCAATTTACTCATTTATTCATTTCACATTTCGCCCCACCATTTCTAGGTACTTTGCCTGGCAATCCTACCTAATCCAACATCATAATAAATACCTAACTCTAGGTATTCCTAAAACAAGAGTCGAGACGTATATTTGCACCATAATCTTATTTAGACTTAATCTAATTAAATATAAGAAAATACAAGCGGATGTTCAAAAAGACCATTTTACTACTCTTAACTTCGATAATCTATACTATTGCAACTGCACAAACCTCTGAAGCACAAGCTCAACTCGAACTTGATAGCTCAGGAATTATTCTAACCATCTATGAAATCCCAACAGTAAAGGTCCTTGGTGAAAAACCAAGACTTATGAGTGATGTTCCTGGTTCTGCAAGCTATATCTCTTCTAAGAAAATCCAAGCGATCCAAGCGATCAGTGGAAATGAAGTTTTTCGAAATGTTCCTGGTGTTCATGTTGTAGATGAAGAAGGTTTAGGTTTGAGAGCAAATATCGGAATCAGAGGATTAGATCCTGACCGAAGTAGTAAAGTACTAATTTTAGAAGATGGAATTCCAGTAGCCTTAAATCCATTCGGAGAACCTCAATTGTACTACACCCCTACTATCGACAAGATGGAAGCGATCGAAGTTCTTAAAGGCAGTGGTCAAATTTTATTTGGGCCACAGACCATTGGTGGCGTCATCAATTACATAACCGCTGATCCTCCAAAAACCAGTAAAGGTTATGTAAAACTCCGAGGTGGAGAAGGTGGTTTCTTTACTGGATTATTTGGCTATGGCGACACTTATGATAACATCGGTGTTCAGGTAAATTACCTTAGAAAACAAGCTAACGATATTGGCCCAACTAACTTTACCATCAATGATTTCAGCAGTAAGGTCAAACTCAATCTTTCAAAAAAATCCAATGTTGGAATCAAGCTTGGGATTTACGATGAAATCAGTAATTCAACTTATGTTGGATTGACCCAAGCGATGTTCGATCAAGGCGGCCAAGATTATACGGTGATTGCTCCGGATGACAAATTAGATGTACAAAGAATTTCTGGTAGTGTTACCCATGAATATAGATCAAATCTAAATCTAAAATTCAAAACTACTGCATTCGCATATACCACTACCCGTAATTGGCAGAGACAAGATTTCAGTTATGATCCTTCTGCTTCCAATCAGACTGGAGTCATTTGGGGAGATACCACAATTGCTGGCGGAGCCATTTATTTAAGAGATCAAAATGGTCATAGAAATCGCCAGTTTGAAGTTGCTGGAATTGAACCTAGAGTTTCTTATCGATTTGATATGGGAAATGTTCAAAACAAATTAGATGCTGGAGTACGATACATGTTTGAAAGAGCTTTCGAACAAAGAGTGAATGGATTGAAAGGAAACGCAGAATCAGGTTTTCTTAAAAATGACGAAATACGAACGGGGAAATCATTTAGCTCTTATATTCAAAACCAATTTAAAATCAATAATGCATTAAGTATCACTGCTGGTCTACGTTCTGAGGTTTATAATTACCAAAGAAATATTGTAAGATCCAATGAGATTGATACTTCGATTCTTTCTTCGACATTGACTAATAAATTTATTCCTGGACTAGGTTTTAATTATAATTTCCATCCAAAAGTTACCTTGTTCGGAGGAATCCATAGAGGCTTTGCTCCTCCACGAGTAAAAGATGCGATCTCTAATGATGGAACTGTTTACAACCTTGACCCTGAACTAAGCTGGAATTCTGAACTAGGTATTCGAAGTCAAGTTGGAGATTTAATAAACTTGGAAATGACCGCATTCAATATGGATTTTTCAAATCAGATCATTCCGGTTTCAGAATCAGCCGGAGGTATCGGATCAGGAGTAGTCAATGGTGGTAGTACTTTACATCGAGGAGTAGAGTTTGGTATTGAATTTAGTTTTGGAAAATTATTTTTACCAGAAGATTATATCCTAAGTTGGTCAGCGAATACAACTTATGTCAAATCATTTTATAACGAAGATCGTTTCAAAGAATCAGGATCTGAATCGGTTAATATTAAGGACAATCGTACTCCTTATTCTCCACAATTATTAATAGCTTCTGCGATATCTTTTGAAACACCATTTGGTCTACAAGCTAGAATCAATGGCAACTATACTGGCGATCAATTTACCGATGAGTTGAATACCATTACACCAAGCAATAATGGTCGAATAGGTCAACTACCCTCTTACTTCTTGATGGATGCTTCCATTTTATATCATTTTAAAAAGCATAATTTTGATCTAAGTTTCAATATCAAAAATCTTACAGACGAACGCTATATTTCTACTCGTCGTCCACAGGGAATTAGAGTTGGATTACCTAGATATATTACCTTTGGTATAAATAAAAAGTGGTAGAAAAAGAAAGGTTCTGCTATTTGATTAGAAGTATATCAAATAGCAGAACCCTTTTTTATCACATCTTTACAATTCTTTCCACCATTCTTCCATCCTCTGTTTGCAAGACAACATAATAAATACCTGCAGCCAACCCTTTCATTTCTAAATCCTGCTTGTGACTCCCCTTCTCTATGTATTCTTGACTTGATTGAACAACTTTACCTGTACTCGCTTCGACCATACTCAAAGTAACCGTTTGGGAATTTTCCATCACAAATTCTACTGTTGAAAAATCTCCATCCACTGGATTTGGATAGGTGCTAAAACCTTCTACTACATTTCCTGGCTGACCAATTAAGGAACCACCTATTGTTCCTGGAACTGTTTCTGGATCTCCAATATCTCCAGGAATAACAAAGATACTACTTTGCAGATGAGCATCTTTATCAATAATAATGATAAAAAGCCCTGATCTGTATTCCCCACAAAGCGCCTTGACGACGTATAATTTTCTTGAATAGCTTCCATCAACTCCGAAAGAAAACTCAGAGGTCGCAAAGCTTTCTGAAGTCCTATAGGCTAGTTCATAATCTAAATAAACAGCCTCAAATTCAGTACAATTAGTATGACTGTTTACCATATTAAATATAAGGTTGTAGCTTTCCTCCTCAACTTGATCTGCTATATAATACTCCAAACTAGTAGGACTCATCACAAAACTATAATCCTCCGAAGTCGTTTCGGCAATCAATAAATTGCGAGTAACCAATTCGACAAAGGCGCGATTTACTCCTCCTGCATTCTCACCTCCATCTATAGTAATAAAACGATCCTCATAAAAACAAGCAGCTCTATAAGCAATATCTGCTACTTCTCCTTCAGAAGAGATGTAAGCTTCAAAATTGTACCCAGAATAATTCGGACAATCGGATGACTCAATTTGTGCAGTTAAAGTAGAAAAACTTATGAACAGTAAAATAGTTGTGAGTAGTAAATTAAATTCCTTTTTCATAATATTTTGATTTGTAATTATTGGCAATAAGCTAATTAATAATCTAAATTAATAGAATACTATGATATTATTTATTACATTTTCGATGAAGTTTTCTGAGTCTATTTAGTTTTAGGAAATAAACAGGTATATGAAGAGGAGTAAACTATTAGAAACATTGGATTTATTTTCAAGGGATGAATTAGTATCCTTGGATAATTTCTTAAGGTCCCCATATTTTCATTCAGATAAAATGCCGAAAGAATTACACTCATTTTTTCAATATATAATGAGTTATGAGGCTAACCTAGATCACCCCAATCTGGAAAAAGAAAATGTTTTCAAGTATTTATACCCAAAAGAAAAATTCATTAAAGGAAAAATAGATAAATTGATGTCCGCTTTATTGAAGCAAATCCATGAATTCATCGTTATTCATTTTGATAAAAAATCAAAAAGCAGCATTCAGAAAAACATAAATCTGATTAGTTTTTTTAGAGAAAGAAATTCAAATAAATTTGCGAATCACTACTTTGAAAAGACTAGTAAAAGTTATGAAAAAGAAATACTTCAAGGCAAAGATTATTTTTTTGATGGCTATTTAATCAATCAAGAAAGTGTTCAAATTCACTTAGTCCAATCTAAAGACTTTAAATCCTTAGATCTCATCAAAGCTCATCGACCTTTGGATATCTATTACATGCTCAGCAAACTAGAATATGCTTGTTTTTTATTATCCATTGATCGATTTAGGCAACCTATCGAAATTGGTCCAATTATTAAATTCATTGATGATTTAAAACCTATTTGTATAGATCATGGTTTCCTAAAAAACCCTTTGTTAAACATCTATTTCCACACTTATGAACTATTAAAACGAATAGATGAAACCGATACATCGTATAAAGAGTTGAAAGATCTGATCAACAAAAATGAAAAATTAATTCCTTTTGAATCGAAAAAAGCATTGAGTGGACTGATTAGAAATTTAATGCTACGACGTTTAAACTTGGGAGATAAAAATCTTGTTGAAGAAATTTTCATCCTTTATAAATCTCATTTAGAAAAAGGATATCTAGAACATGAAAAAGGAATACTCCCTAGTACATTCAAAAATATTGTTTCGATGGGATTACGGTCAAAAAACTATGACTATGTTTTTAATTTTTTAGAAAAATATAAAGCCAAAATTAAAGGCACTCAATTTCCAGAAGATGTTTATTATTTTAACTTGGCTTATTTTTATTTTGAACAAAAAAAATATGATCAAGCCTTAGAACTTTTAGTAGATCAATATGATGATCTATTTTATAAAATTTCTGCAAAAAGGATGGAGTTGAAAATTTATTACGAAACCAAATCTAGTATCCTTCCTTCAAAAATAGACGCTTTTAAAATTTATATTTTCCGATTATCTAAAAGAGTAATTAGAGATCATTTGCGCTCAAACAACAATCACTATGTCAACTTTTTACGACAGCTTAATAATCCACAAACAGCTCTTGACCCAAAGAGAAAAGAACGCTTAAAAAAGAAAATAAAAGAAAACAAATTAGTTGTTGAAAAAGCTTGGCTACTTGAAAAATTAGATGAATTGAAATAACATTCTCGATTCAAATCTTATAACAATTATCTAACTTTTTAATTAAGAAAAAAAAAAAGAACTTTTTTTGTAATAAAAAAACCGATCAAATAAACTGAAAAGATGTTTTTTCGATCGTTCTGATAATTTTTCAGAAAATTCCTCGTATTTCAATCCAATCCTCATCTAGGAAATCTCACCGCATTTTGTAATAAATTGAACCGCTTATTTTCCCGAACCTTGTATTAGGAAGAGGGCAATACAATCCCCCCTTTCTAAAGGTTAAATAACGAAGCTTCACTTTTAACCAATTTATTCCTCCCATTGACTGGGTAAGGGTTTTACTTATTCTATCATTCAAAAATTATAAAAATGAAAAATTTATTTCAGGTGTTTCTCTTCGGAGCTTTTTGTATTTTAATGGTTACAGCTTGTAACAAAGAAGAAATGTCAGACTTGACAGTTGAAACAGACTTAATGGAATCAACTGATCAGATCCAATTTATGCCAACTGCTGAACCAGCTTTACCAGATTTAGTCATTAGAAATGTAAGTTCAAATCTAGTGGTAGGAAGCGGTCCTTGTCCTGGCCCTGATAAAGCAGATGGAACTTGTGCTAGTGGTGCAACTTTTGTTCAACTCACCGCTACTTTGAGAAATCGTACAGCTATCGCTATTCCTGCTGGTACACAAATCGACGTTAAGTGGGAAGAAGTTGGAGGAAATACAATTACTGCTATTTATACTAATGGCTTACCTGGAAATTCATCCATCACAATTAATAGTCCTTTTTATTCTTTGGATTGTCCTCAAGGACAGCCTCCTTTTGCATTAATTACTAGACAATTTTTTGCTCAAGCTGATCCTAATAATACAATAGCAGAATTTAGAGAAAACAATAACTTCTCGACTCGCTACTTCGTTTGTGATGACGAATAGAAACTTTTAAAAACAATTCATCTAAAAATCTTATTGACGTCTTTCTCTTTGGAGGAAGGCGTCATTTTTTTTTGCTCTAAATGAGGCATCTTTTCCTTACTTATTGTTTATCTGACAATTCACCTTTTATTAAGCTTCATTACTTTGAAAACAAACTACGATAAACTATATTCGCACATTATTTAGAATTTGTCTAATTAAACATAAGTAGGCGTAAAGAATCATGTTTAATCTGTTTGATCTCATGAAATTTTTATTAATAATTGACTGTACGGAGATTGTGTTGAAAAATTTGGGATATCTAAAAAATACAGATTCAATATAATTTAGTCAAATAACATAAAATGCAACCCATTTCAATCATTCTTGCTGATGCTCAATACCTAATCCGAGTCGGATTAAGGCACTTGATGGATCGCATGGATGATATCGAAATTGTAGGCGAAGCAAAAAACGGTGTTGACTTAAAAATTCTCCTCAAGAATCAATCTCCAGATGTCGTCATCCTTGATCATTTGCAAACCAATAATTTCGGAAATGATGTTTTAAAAAAAATCAAGGACTTTTCTCCCAAATCCAAAGTCCTAATAATCAGTTCAGACGACGACAAAACCAATATTTATAAAACTATTGAATCCGGAGTTAATAGTTTTTTGACAAAACAGTGCAATGAGGAGGAAATCTTAAATGCAATTAGAGCTACAGCAAAAGGCGAAAAGTTCTTTTGTAGTAAAGTATTGAATTTCATTTTAGAAAAATCCTTCGCTAAAGAAGAAGATTGTGATCCCAGCCCTCTTTCTCCCCGTGAATGTGAGGTCGTCAAGCTGGTTGCGGAAGGTAAAATTGCCAAGGAGATAGCTGACATACTAAACCTTAGCACACATACCATCTATACTCATCGAAAAAATATCATGAAAAAGCTGCAACTCAGTTCAACATCCGAGCTAGTACGCTATGCCATCACTAATGGGCTTGTTACTCCTTGACGATATAGTATATAGCTATATGATTATATGTCTATCTCTGGCACAATATTTTAAGCATAGAACTTGAAAATCGCCAATCCACAAACAAATTACCTTAAATTGGAATAATGCTTGTTTTAACAAGTACTTTAATCAAATTCTATAACAAGTTGAGCTTTAATTGTTTAAATTTGCTAGCCAACTAAATAATAAAAACCATTAAATATTGGATTTTATCTTAATTTTTAGATATTTGGCGTAGTTTAAACAGTAGGAACACTTATTTTTTCAGAAAATTACACTTTAGAAACACAAAATAATTAAACAATGAAAGTGTCTAAACTCTTTATTTTGATCCTTGGCATATTTATCTGCCAAACGACTTTTGCAAATACGATCTATTTAGAATATGATCCAGGTTGCATGGACCGCTATGAATACCGCTATAAGGGGGTGAATGCTGGCTTTAGCCACATTGTTTATCACCTTAGAATCAACGACAAAGAGAAAGTCGTTTTGGAGGTCGGTATTGAAAGCAAAATTGATTATGAAACAAAGCCTAATAATGTAAAACGTTGTAAGGATGTTTCATTGAACGAACGTATGGTCAGAGAGATCAACAATGGTGATTTACAGGTTTTCATTGTAAAGAAAGCAGGTAATGGTTATAATGTATCTCCAGTTGGTATCAGCTCTTACACTCAAATATCTACCAGAGGTATTGGTGTATCAGCAGTTGACAACATCTTTGCTTATAACTATTCGCAGCCAGCGAATGGTGCTAACTTAGCAAAGAAAGGAAGTAGCGCTAAGGTTTTCTACAATGGAAATCTTTCTCATACTTGTCCTAAGAAGTATCTTTTTACAAAAACGAAAAGCAAAGCTGGTAAAAACTATACTGAGCTTACAATGATTCCAGGTATTGGAGTAATCCAAGAAAAAACTGGTTTCAATCAAACGGATGCTGAAAGTAATGTACTTGAACTTGTTTCTATCAATGGTAATAACCTTCAGAGCTACTTAAACGGTTTTTGTAATAAAAACGGAAATGATGTTGCTAGTACTTTTTATAGTAGCCGAAGTGGTTCTATAGATAAGCCTACTTTCAATACTTCAATTGATGCAGGTACGATTACGAATAATACAAACACTACTCGTCCGACAACTACTACTCCGACATATCCTACAACGACTACAACTACTTATACTCCTTCTGATTGCCAAGTCTACAAAGACTTAGATCGAGGTTTATATATCGACCGATCAACAGGACAAGTTGCTAATGGTTCTTGTGGTGGAAATGAATATAGAAATGGTTATATGCTAGGGAATAACCCTGTGGTTACCACCACTACCCCAGTTGTTACTAATCGTCCACCAGTTGTGGAAACTACTCCAAATACCAATGTAGTAGATGTTGATCCAGGACCAAGTACTTATATGTACTGTAAAGAAGTTTCAACGTATGGAACACACATCGTTCAACCAAATGAAACACTGTTCGGAATAGCTCGTCAATATGGACTTTCTCTAAACCAGCTGAAAAGCTACAATAAACTTAGAGGTAATGTGATTAATACTTGTCAGAAACTATATACTCGTCCAGCTAACGAAGTACCTGCAGGTGGAAATGTTCCTAATGATATTTTAGTTTCTAAAGATGGAGGTAATTACCTACACGTTGTAAGAAGAGGTGAAACGCTTTATCAATTAGCTAAGCAATATGGTTTTACAGTTAATAAATTCAAAGCGATCAATGGTCTTTCTGGTAATACCATTAATGTTGGTCAAAAATTAAGAATTTCTGATTGTAACTGCCCTGCTGGAAATGCTATTCCTACTTCTGCTGAAGTGGTAATGACTACCAGAGAGGCTCCAACTAACTACAATAATATTCCGACAACTTATGGAGCGACTCAAGGTAGAATGATTATTGAGCCTACAAGTCCTCAGAAACGTCAGATTCACATTGTAAAAGAAAACGAAACTATTTACAGCATTGCTAAAGCTTATGGTCTTTCAGTAGATCGTATCAGAGCTTTAAACAATTTGGAAATCAATGAAGTAATCATTCCTTTCCAGAGAGTATATGTAAACTAGTATCAAGATATATTCTTTATAAAAAAGGGTCAAAACTTCGGTTTTGACCCTTTTTTTATTTTCACAAGTGATCATTTCCATTGTTCATTGAGGCATATAAGCCATTAGCCCCTATTTTCATTAAATCAAAGGGATAACTAATTTTGTCAAAACATCTCTTTTTCATATTAAAAAAAAGATACTTACTTATCCTTTTTTATTTACCTTTGTAGCTCAACAATTAAACCTTTAATGCTTTCAGTAATTATTTGGGGATTAGTATCCACCGTATTTTCATTTTTATGTTCTATTTGGGAAGCAGCCCTACTAAGTATCACACCTGCATTCGCCGAGATTAAATTCCAAGAAAACACCAAGTTTGGAAATCGTTTAAAAGTGTTCAAGGATAACATTGATCGGCCTCTGGCTGCCATACTTACACTGAATACGATTGCCCATACGGTAGGAGCGATAATGGTAGGAAACTCTGCGGCAGCAACTTGGCCAGAGAATGCTTTATTGACAGGTCTTATCGTACCAGTAGCGATGACTTTGATCATTTTGATTCTTTCTGAGATTATTCCAAAAACGCTAGGAGCCAATTACTGGGAAAAACTATCTAGTTTTACCGTAACCTCTTTGCATTGGATCATCATTGCACTTTGGCCATTGATCTGGGTTACTCAGTTGATCACGAAGCGTTTGAAAAAAGATAAATCTAAGAGTGTATTCAGCAGAGCGGATTTCGTAGCCATGGCAAATATCGGCTCTAAAGAAGGATCCCTTCGACAGGGAGAGACGAGAATCATTCAAAATTTATTGAGGTTCAATACCATTCAAGCTAAAGATATCATGACTCCGAGGACAGTTGCCAAAGCTGCAAACGAGGATATGATCATCAATGAATTCTATGCTGAAAATAAAAATCTACGATTCTCCAGAGTTCCGATCTACAAAGAATCTAAAGATCATATCACCGGTTTTATTTTAAAAGATGAATTACTTTCGAGTATCATCAATGAAAATGGTGCTAGCCCGCTTAAAGATATCAAACGAACGATCCTAATAGTAAATGAAGTAGTCCCGATTCCTGACCTTTTTAATAAATTGATGGAAAGTAGAGAACACATCGCTTTGGTTGTCGATGAGTTTGGTGGAATGGCTGGTATTGTCACCATGGAAGATGTAATCGAAACTTTACTCGGTATGGAAATCATGGATGAGTATGACAATGTCGATGATATGCAAAAACTAGCTCGTAAAAATTGGGAACGAAGAGCAAAAGATTTGGGCATCATTGATAAAGACAGTACAATGATTGATAACGAGCCAAAAAAAAATCATAAGCTATAAATACAAGTTTAACGGCTAACCAATACTACCTTCCTAAAAATTACATAAGCTCTCTTGGATTCTATTACCCAAAGAGAAAACTTAGATCAATTTGGACACATCCGTCCTTTGTGCCTTAGCACATTTGTGGCTCCATAAATACAAAAGCAATAAAAAATTCTATCCTAATATGAAAGAGTTGGAAAACGAATTAAATCCTAAAAAGGTAATCGTTACAGAAACAGAATCTTTAGTTCAAGAAGAAGTCATCGATGATTCGCCAGTAAATATTAATCAGACTGAAGGTAGCAACCGATATCCAGATGTTTTTACAGAACTCCGACCGGACTTAGTCAAAAAAGTCAATCGAGAACCCAATCATCTTTTTCATTTTTCTTGTAAAAACAATATCCAACTAAGACTAGAAGTAATGTCGGATCGTATCTTTCGATTACGATATAGCTTGAAAAAAGAATTCCCAGCAGATTTCTCTTATGCTATAGATGAAAATTTTAAAACACAAGAGACAGCCATAGAATTTGAAGCTTCCAAAGAAGAATTTAAAATCTCAACAAACCAACTTGTTTGTATAATTTCAAAATCAAATCTTCAAGTTCGTTTTGAAAATAAAGGAGGAAAAATCATTTGCGAAGATGATCAAGGCTTCTATGCTCGAACAACAATCCTCAAAGGTTTAGAACATATTTCTATTTCTAAAAAAGCACAAAAAGACGAATACTATTTTGGATTAGGAGATAAGTCAGGAGACTTAAACCTCAAAGGCCAAAAATTAGAAAACTGGGTGACCGATGCTTTCGCATTTGGACATGACACGGATCCACTTTACAAAGCGATTCCTTTTTACTATGGTCTCCATGAAGGAAATGCCTATGGTATATTTTTCGATAATTCCTACCGAACGCATTTTGATTTTGATAGCGAAGGCGATGGGCAAATCACTTTTGCCGCAGCTGGCGGTGAAATGAATTATTATTTCATCTATGGCCCTGAACTCGACGCTGTAGCCACTCAATATACTGACATCACCGGAAAGCCCGAACTACCTCCATTATGGGCATTAGGTTTTCACCAATGTCGCTGGAGTTATTATCCAGAAGCCAGAGTTAAAGAAGTTGCCAAAGAATTTAGAAAGCGAAATATTCCTTGTGATGCCATCTATTTGGACATAGATTACATGGACGACTATAAATGTTTCACCTGGAACAAAGACTATTTTCCAAATCCAACTCAGATGATTCGGGAATTGCGTGAGATTGGTTTTAGAACCGTTGTAATGATCGATCCGGGTTTAAAAGTAGACGACGATTACAAAGTTTATAAAGAAGGAAAAGACCTTGACTTCTATTGTAAAAGACCTGACGGTGAAGTAATGGAAGGACCAGTATGGCCACCAAATTGTGCGTTCCCAGACTTCACTCATCCAGGTGTTCGTTCTTGGTGGGGACATCAATATGCAGCCTTATATTCTAAAAACAGAGTCGCTGGATTTTGGAATGACATGAACGAACCTGCTGTTTTTAAAGTTAATTCAAAAACCTTCCCGGAGGATGTTCGCCATGACTATGATGGACATCAAAGTAGCCATGCAAAGGCTCATAACATCTACGGATTGAACATGTCTAAAGCAACAACGGAAGGACTGCTAAGGCTAAAAAATCATCGCCGCCCTTTTGTAATTACCCGAGCGACTTACAGTGGTGGACAACGATACGCTTGTGTTTGGACCGGAGATAATGTGGCGAGTTGGGAACAACTTCAATTAGCAAATCGACAATGTCAACGATTGAGTATTTCTGGATTTTCATTTGTTGGATCTGACATTGGTGGCTTTGTTGACCTTCCCAAAGGAGAACTTTTTGTCCGATGGTTGCAGCTTGGAATTTTCCATCCGCTTTACCGAGTGCATAGCATGGGGAACAATGCTGATGGTGCCGCTGAGGTTGATGGAGAAGCAATCAAAGAAGAAGAAAAAAACAACCGAATGGATCAAGAGCCTTGGGCTTTTGGTGAAAAATATACTGACCTTGCTCGATATGCGATTGAATTACGTTATCAGCTACTGCCCTATTTATACACAGCATTCAAAACGTATACAGAAACTGGAAAACCGATGTTGCGTTCTTTAATTTTTGAAGATCAAAGTGATAAAAAACTAAGAGATGTAGAAAGAGATTTCATGTTTGGAGATCATCTTTTAATCAGTCCAGTTATTGAAGAAAAAGCAATCGAACAGAAGGTGTATTTACCAAAAGGTAACTGGTATCATTACTGGTCATCGACAGCCTTTAAAGGTGGAAAATCCATAAAAGTAAAATCGCCACTTCAACAAATTCCAATCTTTGTCCGTGAAGGTGCAATCATTCCTCATTATCCAATTCGACAAAACACGGATCAAGTACCAATCGATGAATTGATGCTGCATGTTTATTATAAAAATGGATCTTGCAAGAGCGAACTTTATGAAGATCAAGGAGATGGTTTTGAGCATCAGGCAAATCAATATAGTTCAAAAGAATACACCTTTCAAGGTTCTGCAAGTGAAGTCATTTTAAATCAAAAGAAAACAGGTCAGCATCCTGATCAATACCTTCATGTAAACTTGTTTTTTAATGGATTACCATTTAAACCTTCTTCTTGTACTGTCGATGGAAAAGCTGTTGAAATTACATCAATGGAAAGAGAAGGAAATACGGTTTACATGCTTACTTGTGGAAATGTTTTTGAGGAAATTAAAATGAAAAAATAATTCTATGAGGTTGAGAAATGAAATCTAAAACTATCCTTTATTTTCTTTTTAAGATCATCCTTGCAATCAATGCATCTGCACAGGAAGCCCCAATTGTATCTAAGGAAAATATAAAATCTCAAATTTCCGAATACAAACAAGAAGTACTTAACGAAACTTCTAAATCACTGCAAAAACTAAAATCCTTAAAACGAGAAATTAAAGATTCCGAACTCAAGGAGATTAAGAAAGAACGATTAATTAAAATAGTGTCTTGGTTAGCCAAATCAAAAGATAAAGATTGGGTTTATGATCAAGCAAAAGAAATCTTGTTTAATCGAAAGCATCAAGGTGTTTTATTAAAAAAAATCAGAACACTGGAAAGAGAATTTATCGAATTAAACAAACATATAAGATCATTTAAAAACCTAAAGATATTAGATAGCAATGGGGATGGGGAGCAAAATCTAGCATCAGAAATAGCGTTTTATCAATTCGCTGATCATCAAAAAGTCGGAGAGATTGGAGCAGGTTTTGGAGAATTTTCTTTTATAAGCTGTCGCTTATTTGATTTCGAAAAAATCTATATCAATGAATTGAATGGCAATCGAATTGAAAAAATAAAGAAATCAAGAAAAGAATTTCCATTAAAAAAGGATAACATAAAAATAGTCAAAGGATCCAAAAAATCCACTAAACTAGAAAACAAAAAGCTTGATAAAATCATCATCCGCAATACCTTCCACCATTTCTCCAGTTCTGATAAAATGATTAAATCCATCGCCAATTCTCTCAGCCCAAATGGCAGACTCTATCTTTCGGAACCAGTCACAGAGATCGGTGGAGATAAAAAAGTCTGTCCAGAAGCAATCAGCAAAAAAGCAATCGTGGAAAATTTAAGTTCATTTGATTTCAAATTAGTAAGAGAAATGGAAGTGGGAGATTTTCTGTTATTAGAATTTAAACAAGCTGAAAGAAGTAATTAATGTCTTATGCCAGATAGCATCCAAACCAATCATCGCCACTTCATCATCCATAAACCGCTAGGATATATCTCCCAGTTTATCGCCAATGAAACCAAGCGAATGAAAGGCAAAAAACTATTAGGAGAACTGCATGATTTTCCTGAAGGAACTATGGCCATTGGGCGACTAGATAAAAACTCTGAGGGTTTGTTACTATTGACCACTGATGGAAAAGTAAGTGCTGAAGTTCGAAGCAAAAAAGTCGAAAAAGAATATTACATCCAAGTCGATGGAAAAATTACTGATGAAGCAATAGAGCAACTTAAAAACGGAGTAGAGATCGCTCGAAGAAGTGAGATCTATTTGACCTTACCTTGTAAGGCTTTTCGCTTGGACCCAGCTCCAGTATTTGAGCCCAGAGCAAGAAAAATAAGAGATGAAAGACATGGGCCAACTAGTTGGTTATCGATAACATTGACGGAGGGTAAGTTTCGTCAAGTTCGAAAAATGAGTGCTGCCGTTGGGTTTCCTACCTTGAGGTTAATGCGAATCCGAATTGGGAATATAATCCTCGGTGAACTACCTTCTGGAAAATTCATTGAAGTTGAAAGTTTCAATATTTAGTAGTGTTGTTTTAAGCTTATTTTTTCAAAAATCACTCTATTTAAACTGCTTCCTTAAATATAAGGCCAGACCTGGATCGGCCTTATATTTTTTAGTAAAAATCAATTCAATATCCGTTAAAAATTATAAACTGTTTGAGCCCTCTAATTATTGAAATCATACCAGAGACTAAAATAATCAATGATGTTAAAATAAAACACAAACTTGGAGGCGAGTTTTTAGAATTTAGGGTATTGAATTGATTTTTGCGTTAAAAAAAATATACAGCCTTGAGTTTTTTGGTCCTTTTTGTGTCAAGACAAAAAGTATCGACAAAAGAAGTGACTGCATTCTAATCGTACTTTCAGCAACCTAATTCATAGATTCCCCTAAATCCTGACACTTCTTGTAACACCACTTAACATCGAAAATAAAAAACCTCCTCCTGACATAGGGTTGTCACAACCAGCATTTATATTTGTTGTAAATAATCGAGAGACCTTAAATCGGTTTCTCTCCATTTCATCAATCAAAATAAAAACAATGAAAACTCCCAAACATGAATGGCGAAAGAAAGAAAAAACCTTTTACCTGCCAAAAGCCAAACCTGAGATTATTGATATACCTGAATTTAAATTTATAAGCATCGAAGGGGCAGGCAATCCAAACGGCAAATTCTTTTCAGATTGCATTAGCGTTTTATATCCAATTTCTTATGCTATTAAAATGACTCCAAAGACCATGAAAATAAAACCAAATGGATACTTTGATTATACGGTTTATCCATTGGAAGGTGTTTGGGACATCACCGATGAAGCAAAAAAAACATTTAATGGTCAGCTCAATAAAGATGATTTAGTATTTAAAATAATGATCCGCCAACCGGATTTTGTTACGGAAGCATTCTATCAGGAAATGTTCGAAAAAACTAAAATTAAAAAGCCAGATGTATTGTTAGATAGACTAGTTTTTGAAAACATCAAAGAAGGTAAATGTATTCAAATGTTACATATTGGAAGTTACGATGACGAACCTACTAGCTTTAAAATAATGGAGGAATTTGCAGAAAGCAAAAATCTCAAAAGACAATCAAAGGTACATAGAGAAATTTATCTCTCAGATTTCCGGAAGGTAGCTCCTGAAAAGTTAAAAACAGTGTTAAGGTTTAAAGTAGAATAAAATATTTTAGTACTTTGGTAAATATTCATGACTAAAGTATAAAAGTATGAGCCTTAGTACACAAATAGCCAATCAATTCAGAGAAGTCCAACTCAATGGCAACTGGGTTTCCACCAACCTAAAAACCCAATTATCAGCAGTCAGCTACGAAATGGCCAAAACCAAAATCGGTTCCTTAAATACCATCGCTGATCTCACTTTTCACATTCATTATTATGTAGCAGGCATTAACCAAGTTTTTGCTGGTGGCACCCTTGACATCAGAGATAAATTTAGCTTTGACCTCCCTCCTATTCAATCTCAAGAAGACTGGATAAAATTATTGGATAAGACTTTTGCTGAAGCAGAAAAATTTGCAAACCATGTCGAAGCCATGGCAGATGAAAAACTCAATGATAGTTTTGTCGATGAGAAGTATGGCAATTATTTTCGAAACATCCATGCCATGATTGAACATAGCTATTATCACCTCGGACAGATTGTTATTTTAAAAAAAATAATCTCTGAAGATCTAGTTACTATAAAATAAAGTTAAGAATTTGAAAATCAATTTAGAAATGAAAGAATAGATAAATGAGTAAATGCTCTCCCATAGGTAAAAAATAAGCTTAAGAATTAAGACTTTCCAAATATTCACTCATTCCAGCAAGACCAATTGAGTGAGACACTAAAAACTAAAATTTCATCAGAGAAAAAGCAACTTACTTAAAGACACCATCAGATAAAATAAAAATATGATTAATAAAAACTCGCTTTACTTCTTGTTCATTATTCTAATTGCTCCTTTTCAAACTACCGCTCAGGAAGTCAGTAGTCAATTGGACAAATATCTAGAACTTGTTCGTTCAGAATACTCCGGTCAAAAAGCATTAGAAACAACTGCCTTCGTTGCTGATCGTTGGCGGTCACCAGGAAATACAGGATTTGATGAAAGTATTTTTCATGTTCAAAAACAACTAGAAGAAGCAGGATACAAGCAAGCAGAAAAAGGGTCTGATGAAAAATTAAGTTATCGATTAGAACGCTATCCATTAGGTAAGCTAGCCTGGGATCCTATTGATGCAAAAATATATTTACCCGGTCAAGACAAACCGCTTCTTGAGTTCAGCAGTAACCGTAACATGATTGCTATAAATAGTTTTTCAACGCCAAAGAAAGGAATAGAAGCAGAAGTAGTTTATATAGAATCTTGTGATAAAGCAAGCATTGAAAAACTTGATCTAAAAGGAAAGATTGTCTTTGGTGAATGTTCTGGTTATTCGCTCTTTAAACTTGCTGTTGAAAAACAAGGCGCAATAGGAATTCTTTCTTACAATATCCCCCATTATAACCAACCAGAAAAACATCAAACCTCAATTCCATTTACAGGTATTCCGTTAAACAGTGAATTAAAAACCTGGGCAATCAATCTATCCTATGCTGCAAAAACAGCCATCCATGAACACTTAAAAAAAGGACCACTAAAGCTTAAAGTAAATATCGAAACGAAGATATTCCCCTCAGAAGAATTGACCTTGATTGCTGAAGTTCGTGGCAGTAGACAAGCAGAGAAACGATTTGTTTTTAGCGCTCATGTTCAAGAACCTGGAGCCAATGATAATGCCAGCGGAGTAGGTGCTCAAATGGAGATGGCCAGAGTTGCTGCGACTTTATTAAAAAAAGGAAAAATAGCTCCTGACCGAACAATCACTTTTCTTTGGGGAGTTGAAATCAAGTCGACCAATCGTTACATCAAACAAGATCCGACAAGAGCTGCGGGGATTCATTGGGGCATGAGCCTCGATATGGTCGGTGAGGATACGGAGAAAACTGGTGGGACTTTTTTAATTGAAAAAATGCCAGATCCTTCTGCCATCTGGACAAGAGGAGAAGACAAACATACGGAATGGGGAGCTGGTGAAGTTGACCAAGACGAATTCAATCCTCATTATTTTAATGACTTGATTGAGTATGTTTGCCGACGTCAAGCTACAGCAACAAATTGGACGGTCAACACCAATCCATTTGAAGGAGGGAGTGATCATCAACCATTTCTCAATGCAAAAATTCCGGGATTGCTATTGTGGCATTTCACTGATGTTTTTTATCATACCGATACAGATCGAATTGACAAGGTCTCTCCTACTACACTTGCCAATGTCGGAATCAGTGCTTTATCTTCAGCCTTGATGTTGACCAAGGCATCTGAAACTACAGCAATAGATGTCATCAACATTACCGAATATGCAGCTTTAAAACGATTAAAAACAGAAAGCAAATTATCAATGGCAGCTATCCAATCAGGTACAAGTATCGCTAATGAACGAAATATTCTCTGGGCTTGGGGCTATTGGTATGGCAGAGCTTTGCCTAAGGTTGATGATATTTTAATTGACCCAGCGTCAGAAGAATTAAAATTAAAGATAGACAATGCACTTACCAAAATCGGACAACGTACTTTAGAGGAAATGAGTAAATTAGAAAAGTGATGGGACATGCCTAAAAAAAATTATCAAGTTTATGTGATTGAACTTTCGAAAAAAGTATTTACGGATAGCAAAAAATTCCGGGAAGCAAATCCACAATTCAACGGAGTCTTAGAATGCCTCTATGTCGGTATGACCAGTAAAACTCCACAAGAAAGATTTGAACAACATAAGATCGGTTATAGAAATGAGCGAGGAATGAAATTGTCTTCAAATATCGTCGAAAAATATGGCCTCTATCTTCGTCCAAGTTTGTACAATCATTTGGAGTTAATGACCAGAGCCAATGCCTTAGAAATGGAAAAACAATTAGCTTTGGAATTGAGAAGGAAACGCTATGCCGTTTGGTTTAATTAATTCTTTACTATTAAACTAAATCTAATTTATTCAATTCCACAACACTCAAATAAAGAAACTAAAACAAAAAATAGCAATGAAAAAAACAACAACACTCTACTTCTTCTTCTTAATTTTTCCCTTACTATGTTTTTCACAAAGCAAAAAATCACAGGGCAATACCATTTCGATTTCTACAACTATAAACTTTTTCCCAAACGACATTCCTTTTACCTTTTCGAGTCCACTTTTTCTTCAGCGACCTGACGATTATATTCTCGACTTTTCAACCAGCACTACAGGAACTTTCGTATTGATCCAAGGTGTTGATCAGGATGTTAAAAGGGAAAACAATTTTAATGTTCCCTTTCCATCCTTAGGATTTGGAATGAGTGTCCAGATACTTAATGAAGACAATTTATTGCATGAAATATCCTTAACTAAATTGTCTTATTCAAAATCTTATTATGAGATTTTCTATAATTTTATGGATTCAAGTCAAATAGTCAGAGAACCTGTTATCGGATATGAGCAGAAAGCATTTGCCATTGGCTTTCGATATGAATTGGGTAAATATCTAACAACTAGAAAAAGTGCCAAAGTGAAATTCGGTTTAAGTGGTGCCATAGCTCCCTCCTATTATGTTTATAAAAGACTACCCAGTACAAGTGGCGACTTTCCAATAGAAGCAAAAGTTTTTGCCTTTGATGTCGCTTTCATCCCCATGCTGAATGCTAAGCTTTCGAAGAATGTTTCCTTAGATTTTAAACTCATCACCAGTATGTTACTCGGAGAAGCTGCTACCGTTACGCAGCAAAATCCTGCTCTACCAATAGATGATCAAGCAGGGACTCGAATATTCGATTTTCCAGAGTTTGGTGTCGCATTTAGTTTAGGTGTGAGGTATACGATCAAAGAACCTAAAAAAGGAAGGAGATAGAAAGTAAAGAACAAGGTTAATAACAAAAAAATTAGGAAACCTAGAGCTTAGCTTACCTCCAAATAAAATCACGCTCTTTCTCAAAAAGACTTTGTCAATAAAATTTTTCTTTATATTTAGAAAAAAAGAACAATGAAATTTTATACTGCTCTAACTTTTATCTTATTTTCTCTAATAAGCCTTGTCAGTTCTGCCCAAACCAGTCTTGACCTATTTCAATACCGCTATGTTGGTCCCACGAGAGGTGGTCGAGTAACTGCCGTCACTGGAGTAAATAATCAACCGAATACTTTTTATATGGGAGCCACTGGTGGTGGAATTTGGAAAACGGAAGATTATGGCGTTTCCTGGAAAAACTCTTCTGATGGATTTTTCAGCACACCTTCAATTGGAGCGATTCAAGTAGCTCAAAACGATCCAAACATTGTCTATGTTGGAACGGGTTCAGATGGACTGAGAAGTAATGTCATTGCCGGAAAAGGTGTTTACAAATCCATCGATGCCGGAGAAACCTGGAAACATATCGGATTAGAAAAAGTAGGTCAAATTGGAGCCGTTGAAATACACCCACAAGATCACAACACCGTTTTTGTCGCGGCCATCGGTCAGGCATTTCAAGCAAATAATGAACGAGGTGTTTTTCGAACAAAGGATGGAGGCGTGAGCTGGGAGAAGGTGTTACATATTTCTGATACAACAGGTATCGTTGATTTGGAATTTATGCCGACCAATCCAAATATCATTTATGCCTCGGCATGGCGAGCAGAAAGAAAACCATGGACCATCATCAGCGGTGGTAAAGAAAGTGGTATTTATAAATCAATCGATGGTGGAGATAACTGGAAAAAAGTCGGAAAAGGTTTACCCCAATTAATGGGTAAAATTGATCTGGCCGTTTCGCCTGCTGATTCGAAAACAGTTTATGCATTAGTCGAAGCTCCTGCGGTTGACCAGGGACTTTATAGAAGCAAAGATCATGGTGAAAACTTTGTGCATATTTCCGATACTTTTCGCTTAACTGATCGCCCGTTTTATTATTGCAACATCGAAGCCGATCCAAACGATGCCGAAACCGTTTATGTGAATTCAACCCGATTTTTCAAATCAACGAACGGCGGTGAAAAATGGAAAAGAATCCTCACTCCTCATGGCGACAATCACGATATTTGGATCAATCCAAATGATTCAGATCTCTTTGTTCAAGCAAATGATGGAGGTGCTAACGTAACGCATAATGGCGGAAAGACATGGAGCAGTCAATTGAACCAACCGACCTCTGAACTCTATCAAGTTGAAGTAGATAACCAGCATCCATATTGGCTTTATGCTGGCCAACAAGATAATAGTTCCACCGTTTCTGTTCCGAGTTTGCCACCCTATAAAAATGAAGTTGGAGGGATCGGATACATTCGACATACTGGAGGTTGTGAAACAGGACCGGCAGTTCCGAATCCTAAAAATTCAGATATTGTTTATTCTAATTGCAAAGGAAAATTTAGTGTTTATAATAAAAAAACGGGGCAAGATCAACGCTATGATGTAGGTGCTAGAAACATGTATGGACACAATCCCAAAGATTTGAAATTCCGTTTCCAAAGGGTATCTCCGATTCATGTATCGCCCCATGATTCGAAAGTTATTTACCATTGTTCGCAATTCGTTCACAAGACGATAGATGAAGGAAAAACCTGGGAAATTATTTCTCCTGATTTAACCGCTTTCGAAGCAGACAAACAAGTAAGATCTGGTTCTCCAATTACCAATGATATCACTGGAGAAGAATTTTATAGCACCATTTATTCCATTCAAGAATCAAAAATCAAAGCTGGTGTTATCTGGGTAGGTGCCAATGATGGCCCAATTCACTTAACACAGGATGGTGGAAAAAACTGGAAAAAAGTAAGCCCGAAATCTATGGCTAAAGGCGGACGTGTCGATTCCGTTGAACCTTCTCCTCATGATCCTGCCAAAGCTTATTTTACAACATTACGTTATCAATTAGGTGATTGGAAACCTTACATTTATAAAACAATGAATTATGGAAAAAGCTGGGATCTAATAAGCAATGGCAATAATGGAATTCCAAATAATTATCCAGTCCGAGTAGTTCGGGAAGATCCAATTCAAGAAGGTTTATTGTATGCCGGAACAGAATACGGGATGTTTATTTCTTTTGATGATGGTAAAAACTGGGAATCCTTTCAACAAAATTTACCGATCACACCTATTACAGATATCAAAATTCATCGCAATGATTTGGTACTCTCGACAATGGGAAGAGGTTTCCAAATCATAGACAACATCAGTGCACTTCGCCAAAATTTTAAAACGATAGATCAAAACACCGTTCATCTTTTTAAACCAAAAGATACTTATCGATATCGCTACTACCCTTCTGGAGTTGGTTCTGAAATCAAACACAATTATCCGGCTCCTTCGGTAAGTGTTGATTATTATTTACCAGAAGATATTGACCAAGATTTCTTTTTACATATTGAAAATGAAGAGGGAAAAATCATTCGAAGTTATTCGCCAAAAAGTTTATCCAGTAAGGAAAAAACCAAACGAGATATGTCTTCGGAAGTCATTACTTATTCTGTCAATACTAAATTGAAAAATAAAAAAGGGACTCATCGTTTCCGTTGGGATTTAAAACATACCGGACCGTGGGACAAGAATAAAAAACGAGCTTATAAAAATGGCCCAATGGCAGCTCCTGGAAAATATACCGTCATCTTACAAAATGGAACCAAGGAATACAGGCAATCTTTTGAATTGATGGCTGATCCTCGAATTATTGAATCTGGAATTACGCTAGAAGATATTAAAACTCAAGAGGCTCTATCTTTGAAAACTTTAGTACTATATAATAGGGCTAAGAAAAAAGCAAACAAGGTCGAAAAAGACATTAAGCAATCAGACACTTCTTCTAATGAAATACTCGCATTAAAAAAACTAAAAGATACTTTGCAACAATCTAAAGGTCGATACACTCAACCGAAATTGATACAACAAATCGGATACTTGTACAGCATTTTAAACAGAGCAGATCAAGCACCTGGTCAAAATACTTACACTCGTTATGAGGAGCTTTTAAAAGAATTTGAAAACTTGACAGATTAGGTGTCAAATCGGAGGTATCTTTTTTTAAACTAAAAAAGAATCTACAAAATAATTAAATAGCGCATTTAGGTTCAACTGAAATTGAACACAACAAGCGAAATAATCGAATGAAGGCGAAATAAAAAAGACATCAAACCATGGCTACCATAGCTTCCACCATACTCATCGAAGGGAAAAAATTTGATCGAGATGCTGAACTATTGAAAAATCTAAATCTAGGAAAAAAACTTAGAGCCCAAGATCAGCATCGAATCGGCAAGGCTAATGTCCATTATCATACCGCCCTCAATGCTCGCGATGAGGTATTCGTTAGTACTTTAGAAAATCATACACTCCTTTGCTCTGATTATATTCCTAGTGATTTTGTCGGAGGCTTTTCTACTTTAAAATCTGGAGTTTTCGATCTCTTCCCGGAAGGTCGGAAGCTAGTATTTTTTTCAAATTCTACCTCTATGCTTAATGGCTTCATTATTTTTGAAGGTCAAAAGGTCCGAAGATTAAAAGTCGTACAAGATGGAAAACATGAAAAAGTTTCTGGTGATATTTTAGATTTTGGAGAACTTTTAGATTTGGAATTGGAGCAGTATAAAAATGAAAAGGATGTAAAAAAATCATATGATTATTTATGGGGATTGTATGATTTGGACATTGCTTATAAATATATTGAAAAACATTTTGGGATTTCCGATTTCGATTCAAAACTAGATCAAATAATTTGCAACCAATACACCAGCGAAGAAATCTCTGATCTTGATATTTCCAAAGCAAATGAGGCAAAAATCGAGGTAAAACAAATCCACGATTCTATCAACCAAATCATCGAATCCAATTTTGAGCAATTAAAAAAAGTAAAAACAAAAGACGATTTCCCTCAGGTCAGCAGAAAGAGTATTTATACTTTAAACCTAAATCATCATACCTTAACCATTCACAACAGCACCAATTTCCAACCACCTTCAGGGACTAATTCCAGGCTAATCATTTATTTAAATCCAAAAGAGAATATTGACATTTTTAAGGATTTATATTTTTATAAAGAAGAATTAGGATTAACGATTTTTCAAAAAAATGCACATGAATTCCTACTAGATTCTTCAGTATTAAACGAACGAATAGTCAGTCAATATGATTTTAACCAATTCAAAGATTCTATTGATTTAAAAAATAAAATCCCTAAGGAATTACTCTTTGGTTCAACAGAAGAAACCTTTATAAACAATGACGATTATTTTCTTACAGTATTTGAAAATTTAAAAAATCATTCTGAGAATAAAGGCTGGATTCAAGGATACGATGATGTCAATATTTTATTAGCCAGAATATTTTTCGAACATAAAACCAATAGTAAACTTCTACTTCACAACAAACTCTTAAACTTCTTACATTCCTTTGATCCAATCGATAATTATTTCGGTCCCAAAACCAAAGAGAAAATCAAAAAACACCTAGCCATCATTTCAAAGATTGAAGAATCATTTACTAAAAAAATAGAAAAGGTCGTAATAAAACCAGAAAAACAAATCCTCGAAAAACCAACGAACAAAAACAACCTGAACCGACCAGATAAAAAATGGTGGGAATTTTGGAAATAAAAAAAGTATGAAAAAACTGATCAGAAACACTTTCATCCTACTCCTCCCCTTCCTCCTGATGATGATCATCAATGAATCCATTAGGCCAAGTCTTTCCAAAAAAGGACACCACCAAAAGGGAGTGATTGCCATGAATCCCGGCACAAAATCTATTTCAACTTGCTCCTGGTATTGCCACCAAGACACTCGTTATTGCAAACAAAATCATGTAAAATTCCTCCAAGGATATTTCAATTATACTGACCCAATTTATTTTGGAATCATCCAATCCTTTCATTCTACCGGAAATTACGGACTAGCCAATATTCTTATCCTCGTTATCCTCTTCCCCTTAATCATGTTCATTTTACTCATCAAATCCATCAATATCCAAACCCAAATAAAAGCAATCAAAAATGCAAGATCTAATCACTAAACTATATGTCTATTGCACCGATTTAATCATAAATCTTGCAAACCTATTCGATCTTTCTTATTACGAAGTAAATTTTTTTATTTTTTGCTTCCTCTATCCTTTAATGATAATCGGACTTTTAGCAGTATATTTGATGCAGAAACAGAGATTAAAAAAAATTAATACTAAAAACAGATAATGCAAAAATCAACTTTCACATTACGCCCAGATGATGAATTTATAGAACTCATCAAATTACTAAAACTCAAACAGATTGCACAAACCGGTGGTCATGCAAAAATGATGGTCGAAGAAGGACTAGTAAAAGTAAACGGAGAACAAGAATTCCGAAAAAGAAACAAACTCAGACCAGGAGATATTATTGAAGTGGAAGAATATACCATTGAAATAACAGCCTAGTTAGACCATCAAAATAAAGCTCATGAAACTAAATATTCAACAACTATCGATTATTTTTATCTTACTTTTATCTTGGAGTCAAACTTCAATTGCGCAAAACGATGAGCATCCAAAAGAAGGCGTTGAATACGACATCAGGGTTTTCCAAATGGATAGAAACACTTCTACGAAAGGAATCATAAGTGACATTAGTGAGGATTCCATAACCATCATGAAACCTAAAACTTCTAAAAAATACACCATCCCTGCTGAAAACATTAAAAGAATACAAATCACAAAGAAGAGAAAAGAAGAAAAGTCTTTGATCATTGGACTTTCTGTAGGTGTAGGATTAGGAACCATAATAGGACTTGCTGCAGGAGATGATGATGAAGGGATTCTGAGTTTTACCAAAGAGCAAAAAGCATTCTCCCTTGCTACCTTATTTGGACTTACAGGGGCACTCATCGGTGGGCTCAGTAGTTCCGCTCATATTAAATTTAATATCCTCGGCAAGAAGCAAAATTTCATAAAACATCAAGAAGAACTGATCAAATACAAAAAAGTTTTTTAATAGACATTTATTTTTTCGCTTAAAAAAAAGACCTAATGAAACATCAAGGCTTCATCGATATCGACCAATCACGAGACATCGTTGTAAAACTTTTTGCTAATCCCAACAACTTAAAAGAATACCAAGACGGTTTTATCAGAAAAGAATTTGTCAGCGGAAACGAAGGGCAGAATGGTGCCGTTTCTAATATGTACTATCAACATGGGAAAGGTGAAATGGAGCTAGTCGAAACCATCACCAATAACTCACTTCCAGATGTTTTCGAAGCTAGTTTTTATCACATACATATGGACAATACCATGAAATGTCGATTTGAAGAATTATCAGAAAATAAAACAAGGTATCATTACGAATATGAATATACTCGAATCAATTGGGTCATGCCTAAGTTAATGTCAATCCTTTTCCCAAGTATGTTCAGCAAACCTGCAGAAAAATGGCTTCGACAATTTAAGGAATTCGCGGAGCGGCAATAAATAGGTAGGCAAATGAATTTACTTGCAAGCTATTAAATATATCGTCAAAAAAAATCACTCCACCTTATAATCATCCGCTCCTTTTGATTTCAAATATTTTACAATCTCCGTATGATTATTTTTAAACGCTGCATATAAAGCAGAACCTTGACCATCCGTTCTTGCATTAATTTCCGCCCCTTTAGCAACCAATAATTTTACAACTTCAATATGTCCGTTTCTAGCAGCAGCATTCAAAGCCGATCCTTGACCATCATTTTGAATATTAATATCCGCACCTTTGGCAAGCAATAATTCTACAATATTTTTTCGCCCATTTCTAGCAGCAGCATTTAAAGCAGAACCTTGACCATCGTTTTGCATATTCACATCTGCACCTTTAGACAATAAGAGTTCGATCATTTCATTATCTCCATTTCTCGCCGCCGTATTCAATGCAGAACCTTGGCCATTTGTTTGCCCATTTACATCTGCACCTCTTTCAATTAATTTTGTCACAACTTCTACATTTCCGTTTCTAACAGCAGCAACCAAAGCTGAGCCATGTCCATCACTTTCCGTATTAATTTCCGCACCATTCGACATTAATATTTCCATAGCTTCATCATGTCCATTTCTCGCAGCGGCATTCAAAGCGTTTCCTTGATTTGAAGAATTAAAATTCACGTCTGCTCCTTTTGAAATTAAAAATTCGATAGT
>CAKZTD010000422.1 GCA_937921595.1 uncultured Saprospiraceae bacterium | reverse complement strand
CTGGCGAATGGTAACTTTTTGAGATTCATTGAAATTTAGTTGCTCATTTTCCATGAAATGGAATGGTCCTTGAAAACCAGAATTTGCAGAAAAGTGGAATTCATTATTTTGAAACCAAAAGAAGTAATGCTTTTCTTCTGTACCCCAAGCTAGCCAAGTGACTTCGGTTCCGGAGATTGTTTTTAATTCAAACTCCAATTCATAATCAGCAATCTCAAAATCAATGGTATCATTTAAAAAAGAAAGACCAGTTTTTTCAATAATAGGAGATTTAGCTTCCTCTGGGATTTCGTTAAATTCGAAACTTAGATTTGCCCAATCTGGAGTAACGACAGCTTCATCAAACAATTCATCGATGTAGTACCCTTTTCGAAAACCAAAGTAGGGGATAGGTAATAATTCATCTTGTCTGCTCAACGGATCTCCTCGCATAATACTTACCCAACTTCCATCTTCAAACTTATCATTTTTATGACTTCTATTCAATTCGCAATGACCTAGTTCATGAAAAATCAGTCGTTGTTTAAGAGAATCATTTAGCGTTTTCCAAACATCTTTATTCACGAGAATTTGATGAGAACCCCAGTTGTCACCTGCGATTTCTGAACAAGAAGCACTTGCGTTTGGTGTTCTTCCAAAAAGAATAGATAAACCCGTATCTGAAAAATCGATATCAAATCCACGTTTCGTCCCTTCTTCAATAAAGGATGAGACATAGGGTTCAAAGACTTCCTCGACGTTGATGTTGGGTAGCTCAGGCTCTTCCGTTTTGCAGGATGCAATTAAAAGAATAATGGAAAAGATGTAAAGTGTGTTTTTCATTGATTTAAGTGCGTTCCTAAAGATAACGAAAAAAGTCTTTGAAAATTGGGAATGTTAAGATTTGTCAGAAGCTTGGCAGAATGGGCTGGAAATAATGAGTGAATGTCGAAATGGAGGAATGAGTGAATGAGTGAATGAGTGAATGAAGGAATGAGAGAATGAGGTGGGAGGATTGATAAGGAAAAGAGAAATATAAAATTGGTACTTACTTTTAGAAGCGAAAAAACATAAAACCCAATCTCCTGCTAAATCCAAAAGTTTACAACCCATTCACTCATTCCATCATTCACTCATTTTTAGTGACGAGGGCCATTAGACTAGCAACCCATTCACTCCTTGTTACCGCTTCCCCCGAGCCTTCAAATTCCGTTTGTAAATATTTTTATTCGCATTATGCCCAGATAGACTTTTCGCAAATGAATGATAACCAGAACCATCACCTTTTGCACAGAAGAAAATATAGTCATGATCATCCGCATTCAATATCGCATCAATGGTACTGATCTCAGCCATGCTGATTGGACCAGGAGGAAGACCAGCATACTTATAAGTATTGTAAGGAGAATCAATTTCCAGGTGTTTATAAAGTACTCTCTTAAGATCAAATTGCTTTAAAGCAAAAACGACTGTTGGGTCTGCTTGTAGTGCCATTCCTTTTTCTAATCGATTCAAATAAAGCCCTGCAATTACAGGTTTTTCATCCAACTGATTCGTCTCTCTCTGAATGATAGAGGCGAGGGTATAAACCTCTTGAGGAGTCATTTCTATTGCCTCTGCTTTTTTATTACGACCCTTTGCCTTCCAAAATTTATCATGCTCTTTCATCATTCGTTCAAAAAAACCTTTAGCATCTTTATTCCAAAAGAAATCATAAGTATTGGGAATAAAAACACTCATTGCCATTTCAGGAGTGAGGCCTTTTTCAGAAAGGTATTGTTTATCTCGAAGTAAATTGAGAATAGAAATAGAATCTGCTTCGATTACTTTTGAAACTTTTCCAGCAACATCTTCAGGTAATCTTTCATAATTTAAAACCACCTTCACCGTCGCTTGTTTCCCTCCTCGCAGGTGACCAATTAATGCGCGATTACTCCATTCTGGTTTGATTTTAAATCTACCAGCTCTCATCTTAGGTTTTATAAAACTCATCTTTTTCGCTACCCATCGGAATGAGGCTTCGTCCTTGAGGATATTTTGATTATTGAGAATATCAATTAATCCTTCAAAACTAGTTCCTGTGGGAACAATAACAAAAGGGTCCACTAAAGTTTCGTGAACATTCGGACTGAAAATTTCCTGATATTTTGAATAGACTAAACCACCAGCCACTAAAGCAATTACCAATAATCCGAGGAGCAATTTTTTAAGCATAGGAAGAAGAGAAGTTTTTTGTTGAAAATTATTTAGCAAATAAGTCGACACATTAATGAGTTAGCAGGTTAATCAATTAAATAAGTTAGCGACTTAATTTTGAATAAAAACTGTCGCTAACTTATTTTTTTGATTCTAATATTGTTCTTTGTCATTTGGAAAATCTCTGTTCTTTACATCCTTGATGTATTGTTGAGTCGCTTCTTTTATAACATCAAAAAGCTCCACATATCTTCTCAAAAAACGAGGTTGAAAATCTTTTGTAATTCCAAGCATATCATGCGTCACCAATACTTGTCCATCTGTATGTTGACCACCACCGATACCAATCGTTGGAATGTATAAACTTTCAGAAACTTCTTTTGCGAGTTTTGCAGGAATCTTTTCCAAAACTATAGCAAAGCAACCCATTTCTTGTAAAGCAAGAGCATCAGTCTTCAGCTTTTCAGCCTCTTCTTCTTCCTTCGCTCTCACGGTGTAGGTTCCAAATTTATAGATGGACTGAGGCGTCAATCCTAAATGTCCCATAACTGGTACTCCGGCAGATAAAATCCTTTTGATAGACTCTTCAATCTCTACACCACCTTCCAGTTTGACTGCATGTGCACCAGACTCTTTCATAATTCTGATTGTTGATTCTAATGCTTTCATAGAGTTTCCCTGATAAGAACCAAAAGGTAAATCAACGACAACCAATGACCGTTTTACCGCTCTGACCACAGAAGAAGCATGATAAATCATTTCATTTAGGGTAATTGGTAGGGTAGTCTCATGACCTGCCATGACATTAGATGCGGAGTCTCCCACCAATAAGACATCGATTCCTGATTCATCGAGAATACGGGCCATTGAATAATCATAGGCCGTTAGCATAGAGATTTTCTCTCCTTTTGCTTTCATAGCCTGAAGGATATGAACCGTAATTCGCTTAATTTCTTTGTTTACAGACATTTTATAGGTTTTTATTTTATTTCAGCACGCAAAATAGGTAAAAAAGACGTTTTCTACTTAAGTGACGGTTCAAAATTATTGATAAGTTCTTTTGATGTTCTAAAAATTTCATAAACAATTGACTAAAAGGAAATTGTGTTGAAAGTTTTGGGATATCTAAAAAAATAACTTATAGATAATTCCGTCAAATGTCTAAGATGACGGTTCAATAATATTGAGATTTAATTATATGAACACATAATTGACATAGCCACATAATTATTTGACTATGTTACGTCACAATAACGTCATTCAAAACACTTGGGTTTATATATTAAGCTAAAAGCCTTACATTTGTACTCAGAAATTAAAATTTATGAAAAAGATTAGAAATATAAGCTTGTTGATGGGATTTTTAGTGTTGGCAATCTCCTGTGATAATACAGTTGATTTGACTGCTGAGTTTAAGGATATCCCTGTGGTGTATGGTGTTTTATCTCCTGCAGATGAAGATCATTATATAAAAGTAGAAAGAGCTTTTTTGGGAGGAGACAATTCCAATGCTTTGGACATTGCTCAGATTGCAGACTCGCTGTATTATGAAAATTTGGATGTTAAAGTTGAGCATTTAAACTCAGGTGATGTCATTACCTTACAAAAAGTCAATGGTGAGGACGAAGGCTTGGAAAGAGAAGATGGAATTTTTGCTACTTCTCCAAATTGGTTATATAAATTTTCAACAGAGCTAGTCGAGGGCGATGAGTATACATTGAGAATAAACAGAGGAGATAATCTACCTGAAGTGACTGCTACAACAGCAATTGTTGGTTCCTTTAATTTTACTTCTCCAATCATGCCTACCGATATTAATATTAGGTATAGAAACTTCCCACTATCTTGGAGAAAGAAAGATGGAATTGCTTTTTATGATGTTAAGATGTTGTTTCACTTTTTAGAAGAAGATGCAGACAATATTGGGATTTTTAATGAAAGAACAATCCAATGGGATATTTTTGATAATTTATCTGCTGATAATGGTGGATCAAATACTTTTTCTATCAATTTTGATGGCGAACAATTTTACCAGTTTGTTGGTGGAGAATTAGATGATATAAACGGTAGAAAAAGGATTTTTACTTCCTTAGATTTTGTGGTAGATGCTGGTGCAGAGGATTTGTTTGATTATATTAATATAGGATTAGCTAATACAGGAATTACTTCTTCTCAAGTTATTCCAACGTATACTAATTTGTCAGAAGGTGTAGGTGTTTTTTCTAGTAAAAACCGAGAAATATATGAAGGTTTTACTTTGAAAGCAGAAGCTAGAGATTCTCTTGCAACTGGAATTTATACAACTGGACTTGGGTTTGAATAATCCTTAAACGTATTCTGTTTTGATTAGGAGGGCATGTTGAGGGATTGAAAAATACTCAACATGCCCTTTTTAATTTTAACTTATGAAAAAAAATATCTTCCTCCTTTTTCTTTTTTTCCTTTCTTTAAATACTGTCCTTTCTGCACAGGACAATTTTTATTTCAAAGTTGGTTTAAATAAATTATTAAGCAAGCAGTTTTTTGTTGCTACTGAAATTAAACCTTTTGAGTCCTTTTCATTTAACATGGAAGTAGGTGTTTTAAAAAAAGCCTATTACATGGAAACGGTTGATTTCCAAAGATCAATTGGAGAAATCAGAACCAATCAAACGAAGAACAGTGAATCTTTTCGATTTCGGACAGATGCAAAAATTGGTTATCAACTCAATTTGGAAAGTCGTTATCGACCAGGGAAAGAACTTTCAGAAGGGATGTACATCGGTGTAAAAACTGGTTTTCAATATGTTGATTTTGGATTACTGAAAGTTGGTTTTTATAAAGATGATATTTTCGATAGTCCTGCATATTCTAAAGAAGTTCTCGCCAGACAACTAACCTGGCTGATGGGCGGTACGCTTGGCTTTAATTTTAAACTAAAAAAGAGCCTACTCTTGGATCTTAATATCTTCTCAGGTTATGTCTATTCTGAAATAAAAGATCCTGGTGAACCCGATTTTATTCCATACACCGATCCTGAGCACAATCAGTTTCGAAATAACCATAGAAATCCAATAGACCAATTCCGAGTAGAACTAAACGTATTTATAGGATTCTAAAAAACACTATTCACCTAAGATAATCGCCAGAGGATATATCGCTTCGCATCTGAAAGGCCTTCGACTTAGTGATCGTTATGCTTTTTAGATCGCTACAGTTTGACGACCTCACCCCTCACTCTTCACCACTGTCTTCTGTCATTCTGTCACACCTCTGTCACCTCCTTCTGACAAAAAATCTCCAAAAACCTAACAAAAAGGCAGTTTTTGGCAATGGCATGTCTATTGATCTTCCCTTATTGGAGCTGAAATTTGTAAAATTATAACAGTACATCAAAATGAACAGCTCCTTTTGAATTTTGCATTTAAACTATTAAAACTTTTATAAAATGGGTAAAATTATTGGGATCGATTTAGGTACGACCAACTCATGTGTAGCCGTTATGGAAGGTAACGAGCCAGTAGTCATTCCGAATGAGGAAGGACGAAGAACCACTCCTTCTGTTGTTGCATTTTTAGACAACGGGGAGCGTAAAATTGGTGATCCTGCTAAAAGACAAGCAATCACAAATCCAACAAAAACAATTTCATCTATCAAAAGATTCATGGGATCTCGTTATTCTGAAGTAGCAGAAGAAGCAGGGAGAACGACTTTCAAAACAGTGAAAGGAGAAAACGATACGGTACGTGTTGATATTGATGGTAGACTTTATACGCCACAAGAACTTTCTGCGATGATTTTGCAGAAAATGAAAAAAACGGCAGAAGACTTTTTAGGACAAGAAGTAACAGAAGCAGTAGTTACTGTTCCTGCTTATTTCAATGACTCTCAGCGTCAGGCAACTAAAGAAGCTGGAGAAATTGCAGGTCTTACAATCAAAAGAATTATTAACGAGCCAACAGCGGCTGCACTTTCTTACGGTTTAGACAAGCGTAATAAAGATATGACCATTGCGGTTTATGATCTTGGTGGTGGAACCTTTGATATTTCTGTCCTTGAATTAGGAGATGGAGTATTTGAAGTGAAATCTACTAATGGAGATACACACTTAGGTGGTGATGATTTTGACCGAGTGATTATTGATCACTTAGCAGATACTTTTAAAGCTCAGGAGAACATGGATCTTCGTAAAGACCCAATGGCACTTCAACGTTTGAAAGATGCTGCTGAAAAAGCGAAGGTAGAATTATCTGCTTCTACAGAAACAGAAATCAACCTACCTTATATCACTGCTGTTGATGGAGTACCTAAGCACTTGGTATTGAAATTAACAAGAGCTAAATTTGAGCAATTAGCAGATGATTTGGTAAACAGAACTTTAAAGCCTTGTGAATTAGCATTAAAAGATGCTGGTTTATCAAAAAGCGATATCGATGAAATTATCTTAGTTGGTGGTTCTACTCGTATCCCAAGAATCCAAGCTGCGGTTGAGGAATTCTTCGGACAGAAACCAAACAAAGGAGTTAATCCTGATGAGGTGGTAGCAGTTGGAGCATCTATCCAAGGTGGTGTATTGAGCGGAGATGTTCAAGACGTCTTATTACTAGATGTAACGCCTCTTTCAATGGGTATCGAAACCATGGGTGGTGTATACGATGTAGTCATCGAATCAAACTCTACGATTCCTACTAAGAAATCAAAAGTATATTCTACGGCTGCTGACAACCAGCCTTCAGTAGAAATTCATATCCTTCAGGGAGAACGTCCAATGGCTTCTCAAAATAGAACAGTAGGACGATTTATTCTTTCTGATCTTCCACCAGCACAAAGAGGAGTACCTCAGATTGAGGTTTCTTTTGACATGGATGCGAATGGTATCTTAAGCGTTTCTGCTAAAGATAAAGGAACAGGAAAAGAGCAAAGTATCCGAATCGAGGCGTCTACTGGATTGTCTAAAGAAGAGATTGCTCAGATGAAAGCAGATGCGGAAGCAAATGCGGATGCGGATAAAAACGCTCGGGAGATGGCAGATAAAGTGAACACGGCTGATTCATTGATTTTCCAAACGGAGAAACAATTGAAAGAGTACGGTGAGAAAATTCCTGACGAGAAGAAAGGAGTTATTGAGGCTGCGTTGGTAGAATTAAAAGAAGCACATAAAACTCAGGATCTTACTGCAATCGATGCGGCTGTTGAAAAAATGAACAACGCATGGCAAGCAGCTAGTCAGGATATGTATAAAGAAACTCAAGACGGACAACCAGAAGCGACTGCAGCTGCAGATACTTCAGGTGGTGAAGGCGAGGATAATACGGAAGATGTAACTGATGTTGAGTTCGAAGAAGTTGATGATAAAAAATAGATCCTTATCATTCCGAATTTATTTCGGATATATGATTAATCAATTTTAAAGCAGAAAAAAGGCTGTCCTCCGGGATGGCCTTTTTTTGTTTAAAAAAAATGATTTCAGAACAAGGATCAACGAATGGGGATTGCAGATTTAGGTCATTGGCCTAAGTGATGATCAAAAATCGTTACGCCTTGTTCTGAAATCTAAAAAAAATAAAAATTAAGACCGACCAAAGAAATGTTTACCATATAACTCTATATTGCAGACACTTTCGAACATGCTCTTAATTACACAATCTTAATTTTTTCCTATGGCTTGGCTTTCCGCACATCTTTTCTACAACGAACCCTTTGAAGACTTCCTGACCGAAGCGGTGCACCCATATATTGAAACGGTTCTGAAAACTGGGATTGCAGAGTCCTATTTCTTTATTCGATACTGGGAACAAGGACCACATATTCGATTACGATTCAAAGGAGAAGCGTCTGTTTTGGAAGAAGTTTTAAAACCCAATCTGATCGAACATTTTCAGACCTATTTTAATGCCAATCCTTCAGAGCGAATGGATCCTGAATATCCTGAAAATTTTCCAGAAGAATTTCACTGGCTGCCTAATAATTCAATTTATTTTGTAGAATATGAACCAGAGGTAGATCGATTTGGAGGAGAAAGGGGAGTAGAACTTGCAGAAGAACAATTTCAACTTTCATCTGAAACGGTCTTGGAGTATTTTGTAAAAAATGCGGAAGCTGAAAATTATCATGAAGTACTTGGTGTTGCGATTCGATTGCATGTTGGCTTTGCAAATAGTATTGGAATGACTCAGGATAGAATGATCGCATTTTTCAATATGATATTTGAAAATTGGCTGCCAAGAGCTTTTGAAATCTTTGACGAGAATACTTCAGATGGAGTAGTCGTTAATAAAATGAAAGAAACATTAAATCGCTTTGAAGAATCTTTCGAAGATCAAAAAGAGGCATTGATTCCATTTCATCAGGAGCTGCTTACTGATTTGCAATCCGGTGAATCTTTTGAATCTCCATCATATGATCGTTGGCTAAAAGAAAATAGAGCATTCAGTCTTCAGCTAAGAAAAGCTTCACAAAATAATCAACTAATCCAACGATCTGATTTCTATGAAATTTCAGATGATCTAGGAAAATTACTTTCTGAACAAGACATCCTGCGTTGGAACATTTGGGCTGACTATGTCCACATGACCAACAACAGACTTGGAATTGGAAACCGAGATGAAGCGTATTTGGCCTATCTGATTAAACGAAGTTTGATTGGCTAGTCAAGACATGAAGGAAAGTTATCGCTTGATGGGAAAAATTCTAATAGTTTCCTACCTTCGCAACGAATCTTAGTAAAATTCCTATGTCAAAACCCACATTGCCAAAAGTTCAAAATATAAGCACCACCTTAATCCCTGCCAGCGAAAGCAAATCCTTAATATGGTGGATTATCTATGTTTGTTTTGCTTACCATTACAAAGTCATCGTTTGTGGACTCTTTGGAAAAATACTCGGATATGACTGGCTCTGTCATACCATGATTCATGGCGTTACCACCAATCACTGGTTCGAACAATTGGTCTATGCACCAATACTGTGGTATGCGCTTTACCGCATTATCATCATCGTCTTTGGTCCTCATGAAAACGAGCTCCTCGGCAAAAGAGTCAAGCGATTAAAAACCATCGCTATGTTCATGCTCGCCATGTATATTTATGGCATAGGTATTCATTTTACAAACACCATTGAAATATATTCTAGAACTCAGCTCGGTATAGAATCCGGTCCATTATACGATCAGGTCTATTGGGTCGATGAGCAATTTAGCCATTGGATACAATTCTTTTTCTTCTTCGCCCTCTTCGCTTGGTTGATTGTTTATGATCGACTTGATCGAACTCATGCAGGTTATATTGCTGTTTTTACGGGATTGCTACATGGTCTCGAACGAGCGATTGGCGTGATAGAAGGCGATAGCCCATACATTGCGGTTGTACTCGGTGTAATCATCTTGATCGCTTGTGTTATTCGCTGGCAAAGACATGACCGAAACTTCCCAAGAGTATGGCAAGATTTCTTTTTTCGACATGGCCTTTCCTTTGGCCTTAGTATGCCGGTAGCCCTTTTTTTATACCAATTAGTTTATGACGGATTTGTCCAACCTTCAAGTATGGGAAATCGAGGATGGACGGTCGTAGTCTTCGTTGCAGTCGTGACGGGAGTGGGGTTTGCTCTGGCTATTTTATTGGATAAATTGCTAATTAAAAAGAGTGAATTAAACTAAGCTAAAAGCAAACAGAATTCTCTTTTTTAAATTTTAGTTGATGAGCAAGACAAGGAATAATTTATGGTATAACCTGTTTGTTTTAGTTATCGCTTTTTGCAGTCTGCAATGCGCTAAAAAAAACTTAACCATTAATAAGGATGTCTTGCCGAAAGTCAATAACTCTGGCTTAGCTGATTTTCATTTTTTGAGAAATGATTCCTTGACCGATTCCAGTGTTGACAGTTTGTATGAATTTTCTCACGAATTAAATTTAGATCCAGAAGGTTTTAATTTATCAACAAAAGGAAATTTTGAATGGAGTGAAGCTGCTCAAGTTTTTGTTACAAAAGGAACATTTATAGTATTTAATAATAAATTAGAAGAAGTTTTTACGGATGAGTCACGATTTTCGAAGCATTTAAAATGTTTTAGAAATATGCCTTTAGCCATCAGCGTTAATGAGCATTCCTATCATTTTATTAATTTAAATACAAAAAAGACGGTTCGTAAGTATCATCTGAAAGGGTATTGCAGCAATTTGCAATTGTTCAAAAATGATCAAGTGATAGTTAGCTCGATTGATGAACGAAATAAATCACTTTTATATCAATATTTTTTTGAAGGAACAGAATTGATGAAAATCGATTCGATAAAAATTGGTCGAGGAGTAGGCTATCACAGTTACTCACCCGATATGAGGTTTTTATGCTATGAAAAAAGTGGAAAATTAGTTGTTAAAAACTTAGAATTGGAAACGGAGAAAGTTATTGGGAATAATTTTTTTAATGCAAAACCATTTTTCAGTGATGATGGAAAAAGGATAATTATAAAAAAATCGCCGACACGTCAAGGAGACAGTAACGTTTCTATTTTGAGTTTTCCCGAATTAACAGAAATTAGTGAACTTTCTTTTTATCAAAGCACCACACTTTCAATTCAAGGAATTTTACTGATCGTAGGAGATGAAAAGGGAAATATTGAAGTAGTTGACTTAGAAACAGGAAATTCCGTTTATCAAAGTAAAGAGGAGGGTAGTTTATTTGGTGTCGGAATTAATGCATCAAACGAAATAGTTTATGCTGTGAAGGCGGGAAAAGAAACACTATTCAAAGTTAAAAATATTAGCACCAATAAAATTATAAAAACAAAAAAATCTCAGTCGGGTTTTATCCGGCCTTTGTTAATCTCTAATGACTCTAAGTTATTTTATTTTAAACTAAATGACGATCTCTACGAATTTGATATTCAAAAGTCAGTTGTAAAACAATTAGCATTTTCAAAGTTTGGCGGATTTTATCGGATTAGAATTAGTCCAGACGGAGCTACATTAGGCTTTCTTTCGAATTCAGTTCCCAAAGGTCATCGAATGGTATTATTGGATTTGGCTACAAATAAGATCAATGAAATTCCTTTACCTTCAAATGCAGAATTTCTATTTGGATCAAATCCAGATGAAATAGTGATTTACAGTGCAAAAGACGCTACAAAGGTTTATAACACTCAATATGAAAGTTGGGATACAACATTTAAAAAATCCATATTCCCTTACTTTGAATATAGGATAGATCCTTTAAATAAAGCACAAATTATCTTTCAATCTCATGGTGGAGCAAGTACTAAAATAACTCATTTTAATACCAAAACTTATGACTCAAATTCTTTTGTGATTAATGAGAAAAAAGGGAGTCAGTTTATTGGAGTAGATCGAAATTCGGATTACTACATTCTAGATGCCAATGGAAATATTCAATGTTACAATCAAAAAGAAAAGAAATTATATAAAAGTATAAATGCCAATCTTAACCCATACAGTTCTACGCTTTATTCAACTTCAAGCGAAGAAGTCTTTTATGCTAAAAAAGAGCAAAAGCATACCATTTTTTCTCCAGTGTCCCCTCAACGATTCCAATTTTTTGAAGGAGCAAGTTTTATTAATATTTCCCAAAATTTGGAATGCTTAATTCAAGTTCAAGGAAAAAAAATAAAAGTATTCCACAAGAGATAAGATTGATGTTTTACCCTGTTTTTCTTTGGTCTTGGGACACAGGGCTCACAAACAAGACAGAAAACCCACAAAGGGAAAGTGAAATTCTCTTCCGAAAAAATCCGTGCCTAATACGTGGAAATCCGTGTCCACTTTCAAATACCAATTCATCTAAAAAATAAAAACTTACGACAAATGACGTAGATTCCTTGCATTATTAAAAACTTTCATGTAGATTTGTTTACGACAGGTGACGTAGATGTAGCGAAAATGAGAGATGAGGAATGAGGAGGTGTATTTTTAAAAATTGAAAAAAAGTAAAATGAAAAAGATAATACCGACAGAATCAGAATTGGAGATTTTACAAATCCTTTGGGAAACACAACCACTTACGGTGCGTGCTGTCCATGAGGAATTATTGAAAAAACGAGAGATTGGATATACTACTACACTTAAGCAATTTCAAAGAATGACAGAAAAGGGGATGCTCAAAAAAATCGAATCAGGAAAAGCACATGAGTATAAAACCTTAGTCAAACCCAAGTCGATACAAAAAGGAATGTTTGATAAATTTCTCAATAATGTCTTTAATGGATCAACCTCAGAACTGCTCATGCATGCCTTAGGGAATAGTGAAACGAGTGAAGAGGAATTGAAGGAACTGGAAGCGTTTTTGGAGAAAAAGAAAAAAGGAAAATAATGAAACAAGAAGTCAAGTAGTCAAAGAGAGAATGATAGAGAGTTTTAAAAAAAATAAAATCAAAACCTTATGGAATACCTTACAGAATACCAATGGATCAGCTCCGCTCTCGGATGGACCATTCTACATTCGCTCTGGCAAATAGCTCTTGTTGGAAGTCTCTGGTTTTTAGCCATAGCAGCATTTAAAAAGGCCAGTTCTTCAACAAAATATATCTTTTCCATTTTTGCGATGCTATTGATTGTGTTGATGACGAGTATAACCTTTATTTCTGAAATGTCTAGTCGTATTCCAATTGCTGATGAAGCCTTGAGCGAAGAGATTTCAGTTCAACAATCCAAGCAAATTACGGAAGGAAATACAAGCAAAGCCATTACGAATAATATTCCTACAACGGAAGTGCTAATTGATGGAGGAATTAATTCAGAGATACAATCAAGGCAAGAATGGTTAAGTCCAGAAGTCTTAAAATTGTTAAGTTTAGTATGGATTTGTGGTGTGTTGTTTTTTGGGATGCGATTTTTATTACAATGGTTTTACATGCGAAAACTTGCGATAAAGGGTACACATCCTTTTGATGACGAAAGATTAACCAATTTTATAAAACTAAAAGATCAGCTCGGTATAAAAAAGAAAATCCGATTTTTACAATCTAGTTTGGTTGCCTCTCCTTTGACTTTTGGACATTTCAAACCAGTGGTGCTTTTGCCACTTGGGATGATCAATGGATTTCCGCCAGCACAAATCGAAGCTATTATCTTACATGAGTTGGCTCATATTCAGCGCAATGATTTTTTAATAAATACTATACAAACTTGGCTAGAGATTTTATTTTTCTACCATCCCATCGTCTGGATTATTTCCAAAAGAATTCGATCAATACGAGAAGAACTTTGTGATGATGAAGTAGTCCGTGTCAATAAAAACTCAATGCTCTACGCAGAGTCTTTAGTCAATCTACAAAAATATTTCCTCACCAATAAAAATAAATTAGTTATGAATGCTACCGGTAATAAAAACGAATTGAGCAATCGGATTCATCGATTGTTTCAACCTACTCCAGGTCTTACTAAGAAAAAAAGAAATTTGAATGCCTATCTATTTGGACTCTTGATGATCGTTGTGATGGGAAGTTATGCTTTTTCTAGTTTTGAATATCCTACAGTGAGTATTGCTGTTGATAAAATGAATGTGCTCTATATCGGAGTGAACAATCCAATCACAGTGGCAGTGGCAGGCGTCTCAACTGAAAATACAAAAGTTGAAAGTGAGGATCTGATTATTGAAGATCTTGAGAATGGTCATTTTATTGTAACGGCTTCAAAACCAGGAGTAGCGAAAATCAAAGTTACTGCAAAAGGTCATGCGACCAAAGAACTTGAATTTAGAGTAAAAAGAATTCCTGATCCAGTCGCTAGACTTGGAAAGTCTCAAGGCGGTGGAATGACAGCAGAAGCCTTTATGAAGCATGATGGAATAGATGCGATCATCGATTATTTTGACTTTGATGCTACTTGTAAAATTATGGAATTTAATATGACTTATGTTGCTAAGAAAGAAGATCCTGTCGAATCTATTAACCGAGGAAGAGGATATAGTGAAAAGACAAAAGCTTTAGTGCTACAAGCAAAAGCTGGTGATATTTTTTACTTCGATAATGTCAGCTGTGAATGTCCAGGTGATGAAGAACCACGACCAATAAATTCAATGGTTTTTAAAATGAAATAATTATGAGAACCATAAATGATCAAAACGAATTAAAGTCTCGGATCCAGCGGATTTCTCAAAGAGAATCTAATCCATCTAAGCCAAAAATAAATTTAAATAAAACTTTGTTTGGCCTGCTGATTTTGATGGTGATAGGCAGCTATGCTTTTTCCAATTCCGAGAATCCAACGGTGAGCGTTGCGCTTGATAAGATGAATGTTTTATATGTTGGAATTGAAAACCCAATAACTGTTGCAGTAACCGGCATCGCTATTGAAGATACTAAAATAGAAAGTGATGAACTTGAATTTAGAACTTTAGGGAATGGTCATTTCATAGTCTATCCTTCAAAACCTGGGCTTGCGAAAATCAAAGTGCATATAAAAGGGCATGCTGCTAAGATTTTAGAGTTTAAAGTAGAAGAAATTCCAAATCCGGTCTTCAAAATAGATAATTATTCTAGTGGATTAATTTCTGCGGAGGCTTTTGCGAAATCAGAAGAAATAGATGCTATTCTTGAAAATTTTGACTTTGATGCTACTTGTGAAATTGTAGAATTTACTTTAAGATATAGTACCAAGGTAGGCGATAATGTTGAATCATTCAACCAAGGAAATAGATATAATGACAAGACAAAGGCTTTAGTACTTCAAGCAAAAGCTGGTGATATTTATTCTTTATATGGCAAATATCAATGCCCAGGAAATGCAGAACCGGGTAGCGTTTATACTACGCTTTTTAGAATAAAATAATAAAACTCTAACGATACCAAAAGGCCACAAGATTAAATCGAATCTTGTGGCTTTTTTTTTGAACAATAGAAACTGTTACTAAAAATTAAAAACCCGTTATAAAAGAAATGTCTAAAACAATGGCGATCAAATCAAGTTTCAAGTCTGTCTATTTTTTAAGTTCAATTCTATGTATCATCTTATTCAGTTATGCATTTTCGAATTTCTCAACCAGAGTCGTCAGCGTTGCTGTTTCAAAAATGAATGTACTTTATATCGGTATGGATAATCCAATCGTCGTTGCCATTTCAGATGTTCCATCAGATCAAACAAGCATTGAAAGTGATGATTTAGAAATTGAATTTATTAAAGAAGGCCATTTTGTTTTAAGAGCAAGAACTCCAGGGCAAGCTAGTTTAAAAATAAAAGCAAATGGAGAATTGGTCAAAGAAGAAATATTTAGAATCAAAAGAATTCCTGATCCGATAGCTAGAATAAACCAGTCGAATGGAGGAATGATTTCGTCTTCTGAATTAAAAGCGAGTCAAGGTGTTTATGCTTATATGGAGAATTTTGATATTGATGCCACTTGTAAAATAATGGGCTATGATTTTGTAAGAACCAGAGGAAATGCAGACCCAATGGATTCAAAAAATATCGGAGCAAAGTACGAAACTGCAACACGAAATATAATTGATAAGATCAAGGTCGGAGATATGATTTACATTGATAATATAAAATGTAAATGCCCAGGTGATCGAGTAAGTAGAGCTATTAATTCTTTGGTTTTCCAAATAAAATAAGGAGTCAGAAACAGTTTCCAGATTATGAGAGATTTATTAACCGTAATGACATTTATTTCTTCTTAAACAGCTCAAAAATCTCCATCCCTTTTTTATAAAAACCTTCAATCTCGGCCGGAGCTATCCGCTTGCCATGGCGATAGAAAATCATCAGGTAATTCAAGCCCTCCACAGACCAATTTTTTTCTACGGTGAAATAGTGCAATACCTTTTCATTTAAAGCACCCTTAACCAAGTCCTCATCTGGACCCTGAACCAAATATTGATCAGAGAAAATTGGAAAAGCTTCAAAGTCAATATCTTGCATTCCAAAAAACTCGCCAATCCGATGAAAGAAATATTCTGGTTTGATCAACAACTCTGGAAGATTTAATTCCTTTGAATGAATATAAAAAACCGTTTGCATGATTTTCCTTGTACTATTTCCTGCTCCTATGACATATTTGTAATCAAATACCCTAATATCAGCCTGTTCGAAATCTCTTTTTACAGAAAGTATATTCGAAATACGTTTCCCATATCCTTTTTTAAAAAGCTGAAAATCCTTCATCATTGCGATCTGTCCATACTCATCGGTATTGCGAAATTCGAGGCCAAGCTTTTCCGCCGTTTCCTGCATCTCCATTCGTCTTTTTTGAAAATATGAAAAGAATCCCATTTGAACTTAATTTTTTAGTTGATGATTAAAATATAGATTTTTGATGGCAAACCATAAGAATATCTACTCATTTTATATTATTTTCGACCAACTAAAAGAAACGCTGCGAGTACTCATTTTCTGCGCAGGTTTAAAATTAAAAATACTATAAAAAAAACTCTAAAAAGGTTTAGAAAAATGAACAACAAATTAAAAGAAGTCGCTCAATTATTTTTCAAATTAGGTATCATTGCATTCGGAGGTCCAGCAGCACATATCGCTATGATGGAAGAGGAAGTGGTCACCAAACGAAAGTGGATGACCAGAGAACATTTTTTAGACACCATGGGAGCTACCAACCTAATTCCTGGTCCTAACTCTACCGAAATGACCATGCATTGCGGATACCATCATGCAGGCGTCGCAGGATTATTTGTTGCTGGCATATGTTTTATTTTTCCTGCTGTAGTATTGACAGGGATTCTCGCTTATTTTTACGTCGAATTTGGAAAGATCCCGGCAGTAGAAGCTTTCCTTATCGGAATCAAACCTGCAGTCTTGGCGATTATCCTTGGAGCCATTTATAAGCTAGGTAAAAAAGCCTTGAAGAACTGGCAGCTCGGAGTGATAGGAGCGATTGTCATAGCTGCCAATTTTATGGGACTCTCAGAAGTATTGTCTATCCTCGGTGGCGGAATACTAGGTGTCATTTGGTTTAACCTAATTCAAAAAAATACACTTAATTCCTTTGCCCCCGTTTTCTTCTTGTGGTTTTTCAATAGCATATCAGATATTAGTTCCTGGAAACTCTTTTTAGTCTTTTTAAAAGTTGGATCTGTCCTCTTTGGTAGTGGTTATGTCTTGGTCGCTTACCTTGATGGAGAATTGGTAGAAACCCTCGGTTGGTTATCTCGAAGTGAATTATTAGATGCTATTGCGATAGGACAATTTACTCCAGGACCTGTTTTATCAACGGCTACATTTATTGGTTATCAGATCAATGGAGTAGGGGGAGCAATTGCTGCAACACTCGGAATCTTTGCACCTTCCTTTTTATTTGTATGGTTGTTAAATCCTTTGATTCCAAAATTACGAAAATCTAAGATCGCTTCTTCATTTCTAGACGCAGTCAATATCAGTGCCGTTGCGATTATGGTGGTGGTGACCTTCCATCTTGGGCAATCTGTGTTGGTTGACTGGAAAGCTTGGTTGATCGCAGTATTAAGTTGCATTGTGTTCTTCAATTTCAAAAAAGTAAGTGTACTTTGGATAGTACTTGGTGGTGCAACATTGGGGTATATATTGAATACCTTTTTGTAAGACCTCCTTTTTTCTAAAAAAATAACACTTAAACAACAAGGCGATGCTTAAAATAAATCAGTTTCTGATCCTTCTGAGTTTGTTTTTAATATGCTCATGCGGCGAGGAAGAAGTTTCCAACAGTATGGAAAAACCCGAAGACAATCGTTTCACGAAAGTCGTCCTTACTCAAGGGATGGACGAACCGATGGCGATGTCTTTTCTATCCGACAAAAGAACCATCATTGTAGAAAGAAAAGGAGGAGTGAAAATTTATGATGAGGAAACGGATGCCATTACATTGGTCACTACAATTCCGGTAAACAACAAATACAAAAACAAAGAAGGGAAAGTCAGAGAAGCTGAAGAAGGACTCATGGGAGTCATTGCTCATCCGGGGTTTGCAAAGAATAATTGGATATTTATGTACTACGCAGACCCGGAAATTCCTAAGCATGTCTTGGCACGTTGGGAGCTAAAGGAAGATAAACTGATTGAAGATTCAAAAGTGATTGTTTTAGAAGTACCAACTCAAAGAGAAGAGTGTTGTCATACCGGAGGTGGGATGGTTTTTGATGCCGATGGTAATTTATATTTGACAGTTGGAAACAATACGGTGAATCCACGGACCGGAGCTTCTAATCTTGACGAACGCCTTGGTTATGAAAATGCTGATGATCAAAGAGGACCTTCTAATACCAATGATTTTCGTGGGAAAATTTTGCGTTTTCATCCAGAAGACGATGGGACTTACACGATACCTGAAGGTAATTTATTTCCAAAAGGAACAGAGAAAGTTAAACCGGAAATTTATACCATGGGACATCGAAATCCTTGGCGTCCGACTTTAGATAGTGAGACTGGTTTTTTGTATTGGGGAGAAGTTGGACCGGATGCGAATGTTGATTCAATTTGGGGCCCAAAAGGCTACGACGAATTTAATCAGGCTAAAGGTCCTGGCTTTTTTGGATGGCCATATTTTATTGGAAATAATCGACCTTATAATTCGCATGATGCCGAAACCGGAACCTATGGTGCTGCATTTGATCCATTAAAACCGGTCAATAACTCTAGAAACAATACTGGTTTAAAAGAATTGCCAGTGCCGATTCCAGCATTTATTTATTACCCATATGGACCTTCTGAAGAATTTCCATTGGTCGGAAGTGCTGGGAGAAGTGCTACTGGAGGACCAGTATTTCGAAAAGCAGACTTTAAAAATGCTGCCCGACCATTTCCAGGGTATTATGAAGGTAAATGGTTGATTGTCGATTTTATGAGAGACTGGATAATGTCGGTAAGTATGGACGATGCTGGAAATTATGAAAGCATGGAACGTTTCCTTCCTGGTGAAAATTTTAGTGCTGCAATAGATATCAATTTTGGACCTTCTGGCGATTTATATATTTTAGAATATGGAGATGCTTGGTTTAGAAAAAATTCTAATTCACAATTAATTAAGTTAGAATAC
>CAKZTD010000421.1 GCA_937921595.1 uncultured Saprospiraceae bacterium | reverse complement strand
CCAATCATCACCGGAACTTTGCCTTCCAACAATCCAAAATCAAAACCACCTTGTTTTTGTTGACGACGTGTTAAAGCAGGATTAGGAGTAATCGTATTATTCAAATCAAATAACATTAAATTAAATTTCAATCCCAAAGTGAGGTACATCTTGCTAGTCAAGTGAGCATAATAATCCAATTTACCACCTAGCCCCAAACCGACATCATTTGATCTATTAGGAAACAAAGCCAAATTTTCATCCACAGGTTTTAACTGAGTATTCATATAACGTCCAGAAATAAAAGGACCTAAGTAAACACCGTTTTTAACATCACCAAATATAGCGAACATTCGAAAAGCAGATAACTCAATCGTTTTCCTTTTACAATTCCAATCTTCAGGATTCCCCGTCGGCATGACACCAGTTGGAGTGATGATAAAGCCAGATGCCTCTTGTATGATTTGATCAAAGGCCATTAACTCTAATTCCATCCCGTCAATTTTTTCATTATTCAAACGAGATACACCAAGATTTAAATAATTAAATCCAACATAATCTTTTGAAGTTTGAGCATCATAAACTAATCCTCCTTGTATTTTAAAAAAGCGATTAGGTTGAGAATTCTCGGAAGATTGAGCAAGGGTATTAATGGAGATTCCAATAATAAAAAAGAAGGTCAAGTATTTCATAGCTTAGGTTTTAGAAAACCAGATAGAATTATATTTTTTAGAAAATAGAACTTTCTTCTGAAGATAAACGACTTACAGTCATTTTTATTTCTTCTCCACCTTCGTCCCATCCATAAACAGATAATATGCTTTGCGATCCAAGTGAACCTCCGCTATTAATCGCGTGACATCTATATTCGCTGGATATTTATGCAAAGGATCATAAGCATAAACAGTCGAATACAAATCCGAGGTAAATTCCGTTCGATCACTTTTAAAAATCCTTCTCATATTATTATCATCTTCATATCTTGCCGTATAAAAACCATCTCTCAAACCATTAATTTGTATCGGATATTTTTCAATCCCAGGAATAGATTTCCCTTTGACATCAAGCAGGTCAACAATCTTTCCTCCTTTCGAAATAGCGTACATATTTGTTCCATCTACAAACAAAATCATTTGATCCGCTGGAGCGACAAGTGTTTCCCCATTTACATTCATCAAGGCATGATGTTTCACCTTTCCTTCGGAATTATAGACAATGATATTATTATGCATATCCACCTCATTATAATATTTAAACGCATCATGATGAACCGTTTTGTCTTTTAAATTTATCAGGAACATTTTCCGATCTTCTGTTACACAACCGATATCTCCTTTCGCCCAAAAGACATGACCATATTTGCATTCCAAAATGATCTCATCATTATTGTTTACAATGCCATGTTTGTATTTGTCATTAATAACTCTGTTGTATTGATCACTCAAATAGTGATATCGCCGATAAGGAACTTCTTTCATCAATTTCCCTGCTTCATCCAAAAACAATTTTACATTCCCGTTATCTTTTCCTGCATAATAAGAAGGTTGTTTTCCATCAATTTTCAATTTACCAGTATAAGGACCAGCTCCAGCATATTCGACAGGCAAGATGACATTTCCTTCAAAATCTAGAATCCCCCATTTACCTGCTTTGTTTGTTCCCTTAAAAACAGAAAAGCAATCTCTATAATGAGTAATTCTTTTATATTCAAAAGGAACAATTATTTCATTCTTAGCATTTATCACGCCCATCATGCCTTGTTTTTTGGCCACCATCACCTTAGCAAATTTCCTAGGGAGTTCAGAATATTCAAAAGGAATTAAGATCTCTTTTTTATTACAAACAAAACCATAAACATAGCCACGTTTAAATCGAACAGTATCGGCACTTCTCGGCCAAGTTTCGACAATAGGTTTATCATCTTCTATCTCATGATCTTCAAAAACAGGCATCTCTTCTTCCTCTTCTTCAATGACTTGAGCATCGACGCCAAAGCCAATAAAAAGAAACATTAAAAAAGTCAAAAACAGTTTTACAATTTTATAAGTCATCTCCTTTATTTTAATCATTCATACCTTTTACAAAGATAATATAATCAGAATTATATAATTAATTCATGCACAAAAGAAAATTGATCCCCTAAGTGCTCTTATGTAGCTCTACGAATCCAGGTCGCTTTATGTGCCTTATGTGGTTAAAAAAAATCAGCCAACAATTCACCTTCACAACTTTACCAATTTTATCTGAACCACCACCCCATCATTCTCCAAGCTCATCACATAAACCCCAGCATCAAGTCCTCCAATTTCAAGTTCCAAATCCTGAGAAAACATTCCCCGATACTCCATCACCTCTCTTCCATCAATCGTATAAATTCTAAAACTAACATCTCCTTCCAAGTCCGTTTCAATACTCAAAAAATCTTCAACCGGATTAGGAAATACTTTTATAAAATTATCTTTTCCAAGATCAACAACATCAACAAAATCCAGAAAAATAGTTTCAGCAGTGATCGATCCACAATCAACTGAATTCGCAGACATCGTCACCAAATAAGATCCTGGTGAATTATAATCATGAATAGGGTTTTCAGCATTAGAATTTGAGCTTCCATCTCCAAAATCCCATTGATAACTACTTGCATTAATACTCGTATTAGTAAAACTAACTTCCGATTCACTGACATCATATTCAAAAGAAGCTTCTGGCGTTGGTGAGATGACAACCTGATCTTCTACCAAAATCAAATCTGATCCTTGTGCCCCAGCTATTTCCAATTGCACATCAAAAATACCCGGCGTATTATAAACCACTTGAGGGTTCGCCTCTGTAGAAGTTGCCGGATTCCCTCCTTCAAAAGTCCAAAGATATTCCTCAACATTTCCACTTGATAGATCACTGAAATTAACAATCCAAGGAGCACAACCATTACCATCATCCAAAGTAAATAAAGCATTGACTCCTTCTAAAATCTCAACCATCACTTCCTGAACAATCGTATCCATTCCACAAACATTCGAGACAATCAATTCTACCTCGTAAGTTCCACTTTCAGAATAAATATGACTCGGATCAGAAACATTATCAGAAGACGCATCTCCAAAAGTCCATTGGTAAGTATCTTCATTTTGTGATTGATTCGAAAAGTCAACCACTCCGCCATTTATTGTAAAATTAAAACCCGCTATCGGGAAGTTAAAAATTTCATTGGCGATAGCAAGTGCATCTAAGTTTTCAAGCACTCCAATTTCTCCAGCTTCTCCTCCATTTGTTCCATTTCCACAGCTCGAAGAATTGATCGACATCCCAGCTTCTCCTCCATCATTGGAAACCAAAAGAAAAGCGTTTCCCACCAAGTTAGAGATTACTCGACCACCACTTCCACCACCACCGGGGCCATGGCAACGATCTATATTATTATTGTCAACCAAGCCTCCATTTCCGCCTTCCAACTCTAGGTAAACAGTTGATTGAGTAGACTGAACATCTAAGAGAATTGTTCCACCAGCACCTCCGCCACCTCCGCCATCGCCACCACCATCAACCGGTATTTCTCCTGCTGCTCGAATCCGATAACCTAATGGAATAAATTCATTGACAGTCATGATCACTATTCCTCCCCCATTTCCGCCATCAGTCGCAGCTTCATTATTTTCATGACCAGCACCACCACCGCCACCCAAAAACAATCGGTCCGTTGTCGTTACAATTGCCTTCCCTCCGACTCCCGGATGAAAACCTTTACAACCAAAAGTACTTGGTTCATCATTCTCTCCGCCTTTTCCACCATTCGTCACATTTGCACCACCACCTCCGCCAGAGTTGTGATCATTTCCTCCACCTCCGCCATTAGCTTGTGCACCTTTCCCATGTTCTTTTCCTGCAATGAAATTTACAATTCCTTCTCCTTTTGCAGATCCTCGCCATGAACTAGTATTATAAAAATAATCATTCTGCTGTGTTAGCCAACTACAATTATTAGAACTGGCAGTTGTTGCAATTCCTCCTCGAAGTCCTTTGCCAGAGACATCAATATCGGCATCCAATATTAATTGACCGTCGACTTGAAAAGCCAGAACACCTCCTTTATTTCCATCCCAAGAATCAGCCGTCAAAGTTTCCGTTACCAGCGCATCATCGTACACTGGCATTCGAATCATTTGCAAGATTCCCGTGGGAGTAAAAAGTCCTTGTATAGTTTGATATTTTAAAAAGATATTGTTTCCATCAATAGAATCAATCTCATTGATTTCATATAAACCCGTTTTTCCAATATCGCTTATGTTTCCAAAAGCAGAAGTATTGGATTCGTCCATCTGAGCATCTCTCATCTGAATCAAAAGTACTTGATCGTCAGCTTGAAGAGCTGTGGCATCATCTACAGTTATTTGATTAAAACATTCCGAATAGTCATGAGCTGACACAAGCGCATAGTCATTGATCACTCCGGAAATCTCGGTCTGAGCATTTGAAAAAAAACATAGAAATAGGGAAAGGATTAGAACGCTAAGTCTCTTCATTATATTAAAACTGTTTTGGAATTCAGTAATTTCTGATAGGCGTTCTCAAAAAGATATTCAAAACTAAGAAAAGAAAAGGACAATTTAGAACTTCGAACATACATTCGCACATTCACTCATTCCTTCATTCTTCCATTCACTCATTCTATCATTCCAAACCCCACCTCTACTTTGGTTCATAATTCAAATCCCGCCAATGCTCCAAATAATACTCCAGCAAGATCGGTTGATCCAGGTTATTAGAAATCACTTCAGGCACTCGTCTATCTTTTGGAAAGTAAAACATATGGTCTATTAAATCTTTTTCTAAAAACAAAGTGGGAATGGATTCATCAAACTCAATAGAGACCGGTCGATGAGCAGCCATCACAAAACCCCAATTCCCAAAAGATGGAACATTGACATTAAAAGGGTAAGTATATGAAAAGCCAGCTTCTTTGATCGTTTGATCAATACACCAAAAAGCTTTGGAAGTCAGTTCGGGACTGGTTGCCTGAGTAATAAAAAGGCCATCTGGTTTTAATCTCGCAAGTACCAAATGATAAAAAGCATTGCTGTACAATCGAGCCAGACTTTCATTGGATGGGTCAGGAAGATCGCTGATGATCATGTCGTATTGTTTCTCAGATTTCAAAAGAAAGGTAAAAGCGTCTTCATTATAAATGGTCACTTTTTCAGAAAGAAGCGCATCTTTATTTAGCTCCCGAATCATTGGCATTTTTTTGGAAAGCTCTGTAATCTTTGGATCGAGATCTACGATTTCTAGTTTCCCAATATCATGTTTTAAAATTTCCCGAGCAGCAAGTCCTTCTCCTCCACCGAGTAAAAGAATATTTTTTTTATTCTTTAGTTGCATCATTGGAATATGAACTAATGCCTCATGATATCGATATTCATCTCTTGATGAAAACTGAATCGCTCCATTTAAATACATTCGAAATTCACGGTCATTATCCGTCAAGGTTATATCCTGATAAGCAGATTGCGTACTATAGATGACTGGGTTTTTAAAAATCCCTGTGTTCCATCTTTCTAAAAAACTAACACTTGTCGCTATACAAAAAACAATGATCGCAACAAGCGAAGCAATCACTACAGTCATCAACCTTCTTCGTTTTTTACTATGTTCGATCTCATTTCTAAAATAAAAATAAGTAACCAAGCCAACGACAATATTCAGCAGTCCAAAAAACAAAGATGATTTATAAATCCCTACAAAAGGCACCAAAAAAAATGGAAAGGCAACTGTCGCAATCAGCGCTCCCAAATAATCAAAAGTCAAGATATTAGAAATGTTATCCTTGAGGCTATAATCTGATTCTAGAATCCTGGTAATCAAAGGCACTTCTAATCCCGTCAATGTTCCAATCAGAGATATGATCAAAAACACGAAAAGATTAAAGCCTTCAAATTCTGCATATAAAAAATAAAGATAAGTCAACGGTACGGAGAATGCTCCAATCAATCCAAGTATGATTTCTACCAAAACAAAATGATAAATCAAATCCTTTTTTATCCATTTAGACAAATAAGATCCGACTCCCATAAAGGCCATATAAATTCCAATAATTAATGAAAATTGCTTGATGCTATTTCCTAAAAAATAAGAAGAAGCCGTACTTATCAACAACTCATAGATAATCGAACACATCCCAACGAGTAGCGTTGTGACGATCAAAAATACTTTCCTATTCTGAGCTGTTGGAGCCATTTTTTATTACTTATGCGTATCAGGTTTGAAAGTTATTAATGTTGTACCTAAGAGCGTAATTTTATTTTAGCATAAACGGTATTAGGTTTCCGGCATTAGAAAAGTCCGAACACTGAATACCGCTTTTTTCATAGTTCAAAGCAAATAATAACTAACAATATTTTAACTAATCTATCAAACTTATTACTTTTCCAAACCCTCCAGATCCTCAATCTTAAATATTTTTTCTACCTTGTTTTCTTAAAATATAAAACTACTTCAAATGACAACATTTAGTACAAAGCTTGCAAAGCTAAAAAAAACCACTTACATCGCATCTGTTTCTATATTATTTACTGGAATGATGTCTTGCGGTGATCCTACAACAAATTATACCACCGAGGAGGTACTTGACCCAACCCAGGGTGTTGTAACAGAAGTAAAGGAAATGCGGGAAGACCTTTTTAGAATTACGGACGAACAAGTGGTGCCGACCAAAGCAGACAGCCGAATCATTGCCGAATACATGGATGGCATGCGAGATACCTTCACCCTTGAGGAAGCTCAACTCGTCGATGCAGATCATCCAAAAAGAAGCAGAATGTCAGGAATCCTTATGGGAGGAATGATGGGATACATGATGGGAAAAAGTATGAGCAGCCCAGTTAATCGATCTTCTTATGCTAATGATAATGCCTACAAAAAAAGTACTACTAGCAATCAGACGCTTAAATCTACTGCTAGTCGAAAGACCGTAAAAACACCAAGAAAAGGTTTCGGTTCTACAAAATCTACTCGTTCTTATGGTGGATAGAGTTATCGATCTTCCAAATACTGATGGTCTTCAGCAAATTCGTAGCAATGGTTATCAATGGTTTCTCGACGGAGAAAATGAAGAATACATCACATCTGAAGCTTTACTTTTAACAAGAGCCGAAAGTAAAGCTTTTCTGGATGCGGCCGATGCTTGTTTTGATTTATACACCAAAGCTTTCGAATATGTAATCACCGGAAATCTATGGTCTCGCCTAGGTATTCCAGAAGCTGCAATTCCTTTAATCAAATACAGTTGGGAACAAAACCATCCGCATATTCTTGGGCGATTTGATTTCGCCGGAGGAATCGAAGGCATTCCGATCAAGCTGATCGAATTCAACGCAGATACTTGTACCTCACTTCCAGAGTCTGCTTATTTTCAAGATTGGTTGCAGGAACCTGTTCGAACGGAATACAAAGGTCAAGTCAATTATTTGGTGGCTGATGTTGAAAAAGAACTGCGAGCATTACGTGATGCTTATCCAGATTTAGAACCTACCCTGCTGCTCACTTCTCTCGGATATATTGAAGACAAACTCAATTTGGAAGTGGTTAAAGAAGCTGCTCAAAATGCTGGTTTTGAAATCGCTTATGCCGATCTTGAAAATGTAATCTTTGATGAAGATGCCGTTTTACTAGAAGTTGAAGATGGCTATGCTCAATACAATTTTATGTTTAAACTCATCCCCTGGGAGTTTATAATATTTGAAGAACCAGAACTATTGGGTATTCTTTCTAAATTGATTATGAACCATGGTTTGATTGTCATCAACCCTGCTTATTCGCTTGTCTTTCAATCAAAAAGGTTGATGAGTGTTTTATATAAACTGTTTCCTTATAGCGAATATCTCTTGTCCACTTATGAGGATAATAGTCGCTTTTCAAGAAGGGCTTATGTTGAAAAAGTCAATTTTGGCCGTTTAGGTGAAAACATCAAAATATTCGATAATCAAGGAAAGATCGTCGAAGAAAATGAAGGCGATTTTGATCAACCATTAAAAGTGTATCAAGAATTGGCAAGTATGTATCGAGATGAAGATAGCGATATCTATCAAGCTGGAGTTTATGTTTCTGGAGGTACTTCTAATTGTATTTCTTTTCGTCGTCGAGATGGCTTAATTATAGATGATGATGCGGAATTTATTACGCATTTACTTTTTTAAAAATTACTGAACCAAAGGATTTATATTTTAAATC
>CAKZTD010000420.1 GCA_937921595.1 uncultured Saprospiraceae bacterium | reverse complement strand
GATTTCAATGTTAATATTTTATTTTAAATAAAAGTTCAACACTGAAGTTCATTAAAAATATGGCCAGAATTTATGAAAGAAGAGACAATACAAATTCCTGAACTAGAAGGGATTGATAATTTTTCGAAACTGCTAGATACCCGTTTTAGAATCCCAGGGACGGATATCCGATTTGGATTTGATTTTTTAATTGGAATCGTCCCTTACGCAGGAGATATCTTAAGCTTTATATTTTCTTGTGGATTGGTGATTACCATGGTACGTCATGGTGCCAGTGGCCAAGTTTTGGGTCGAATGATTTTCAATGTGGTGCTGGATACAGTGGTTGGAAGCATACCTATTTTCGGGGATATTTTTGATTTATTTTACAAAGCGAATCGTAGAAATTATCATCTCCTTGAAGAGCATTATGGAGAAGGAGAATACAAAGGCAGTATTTGGAGGGTAATTATTCCAATTCTTTTGGCGATGCTCGGCCTTTTGGTTTTGATGTTTTGGTTAACGTGGATGTTGGTGAGTTGGTTCTGGGAAGTTTTATTTTGAAAAATAAGTGAATGGTCATCGCTTAGTTATGATACTGAACATTAAATCGAGCACACCATTCACTCATTCCTAAACGCATTCATCATTTCACTCCTAATTTCATCAAATAAGCCAATAAATCTTTCAATTCATCCTTATGCAAATTCCTAGTCAAACCAACCGGCATCAAAGACATCGGACTGACGTCAATCTTTGCAATTTCCGCAGCAGGAACTTCAACAATCTCACTATTCGCTAATCTGATCAGCGTTGCTTTATCTGTTTTTCGATCCAGAAGACCACTGATAATCTCGCCATCATTTTTAGTAAGAATGACCGTTTCATAACCTTGCTTAATATCATTATTGGGATTAAGGATGGCATCCAAAATTGCAGGAGGTGTCATAAAAGATCCGATCGTACTCAGGTCAGGGCCAGACAATCCTCCCATATTATTAACTCTATGACAAGTCGCACAAAGCAATTCCTTTTTACGATATAATTTACTTCCACGATATTGATCTCCCGTTGCTAAAGCATCTTTGATCAAAGCTGCTTTTTCTTCTTTCGTCATTTCCATACCAATCGGACTGATATTTCCAGATGCTCGAATCGCTTTTTCTAATTCGGGAAGTGGTAGTCCAGAAGTTTGAATCATTCTTAGACCAACGCTAGCAATCGGCTCTGGAATAGTTTTTCCTTTTAAAGCATTTACCAAAAGCATTGGACCTTCTTCTGTTCTTCTATAAACAGAAAAAATTGATTCTACAACGCTAGGGTCTTCTATGACAGACAACAGATTTACTGTTGATGCGGCGGCGGCGGCTCGATCTCTTTCCGCCCAAACGATACAAGCAACTCCACGGATATCTTTATCAGTTTCTGACTGCGCCATTTGCTCTACTTCAGCCTCTTGTCCTATTTTATCCAGTGTCCGCATGGCGAATAAACGTTCTCTTTTCTTTTTAACAATTCTGAGTTGTTTCAAAATTAAATCTGAAAAAATGGATGCTTTACATCTTCCTGCGACTCGCAAAGCAGCAAGCCTCATCTCTTCATCTTTATGAGTAATCAAGGATTCTAATAAATTTAAATTCTCAGGAATTGCATCATTAGCTTTTGGAGCATTGGCAATTGCAGAAAGTAGTTTTGAATCCTCATTATCCAATGCCTTTTGTAATACTTTTTCACGACTTGATACATCTCCTATTTTTGCTAACAACAACCAGGCTCTTTGAGTCAACTCTTTATCTAATCCGCCCTTTGCCAATAGATCATTAATGGGTTGAATCACCCGAGCATCTTCACTATTCAATAAGGCATACAACTGATTATTTTTTTCTCCTGCAAAAGGTTTTTCATTTTTAGCGAAAGCGGGCAACCATTCATTTTGCAATTTGGCGAGTGTTAAATCTAAAGCAAAATTTAGGTTTTCATCCATCTCCATTTCTTTTACTTTCATCGCTATTTCGGCAGACTCTTTAGTTCCTAATTCTCTTAAAGCATGGATCGTTTCCAATCGCACTTGCGGATGTTTATCTTTGATCATTCTTTTTAAAAGTGACAAATGATCTCCTTGTTTTTTCCAATGAGACAAAACCCGAACGGCTGCAGCTCGCTCTCTTGGATTTGAAGATTTTAAAGAAGCCACTAAAGTCTCTTCATGGTAATAATTCAAAGCCGTTAACAACCAAAGACCTTCCAACCGATGATGAGCAAAGTTTGCATCATTTTTATTTAAATGATTCATCCAATCGACAACTATCTCCGGCTCTCCTCCTCGTTCAACATAAGCTCGATTAGCTTGCAATCGGGTAAATTGCTCCGTAGACTTCAACAATTCTAATAAGTCAGAAGAAGGAGTTCTTGCAAAATAAATATCTTCTAAAAGTGGTTGACCTTTTTTAGTCAATTTCCAAATTCGGCCATGTAATCGATCTCGACTAGGATGATGAAAATCTACTTCTCCATGAGCGATAATCGGATTATACCAATCCACCACATAGAGTGCACCATCCGGTCCAATTTTACTATCCACTGGCCGATAGGAACGATGATCTGATTGTAATACCGTTTGCACTTCTTTAGATTGATAACCACTTTTCAAAGGTTTGATTTCATAACGAACCGTTCGGTTTGCCCGATAATCATTAGTGATCACACTCCCTTGCCAATCTTTTGGAAAATGGCTACTATAAATAACTTCCGCGGCAGTATTTTTAGGTGTTCCGTTATTCAAACCAGGTATAACTTTTGAAGCACCAACTGCAGTCATATGTGCTGATTCTGGAAAAATATAATTCATCCCAGATCCTCCAGCACCATCGGTTGCAAAGGCTTGTCCCCACTGATCAAAAGCTTCTCCCCAAGGATTAACCAAACCTCGACTAAACACTTCCAAATGTTCAATCTCTGGCCGAAAAGACCAAGTCCCTGAGCCGTTCAAAACATTGACTCCATAAGGTGTATTCACAAAAGAATTGATATAAATCGATTGTGTAAAATGTAAATCCCCCCAAGGTGTCCAACGTAAACCATGAATTGTATGGTGTACATCCGCATTTCCAAATCCTTTGTAAACGACTCTCCGTTCTTCAGGAATATCATCCCCATTTGCATCGGCAAAAAAGAGTACTTCAGTCGTCGAAACAACATAAGCTCCTCCAGGTACTGGCATCACAGAATGAGGCACCAAAAGGTTTTCGGCAAAGACTGTATGTTTATCTGCTATTCCATCTCGGTCGGTATCTTCCAAGATAATAATCTTATCATTTGGCTCTTTACCAGGAACGATATGCGGATAAGTACTACTCGTCGCGACCCATGCCCTACCCTTCGTATCCCAATTAATATTTATCGGGTTTGCAATCATTGGATCAGCAGCAAAAAGATTAATTTCGTATCCATCGGCAATATTAAAAGCAGCTATCTCTTCTTCGACATTTGGTTCAGGAATAAAAGCAGGAACTTCATGTTCTTGATAAGTCTTTGGTGCTTCCCAAGGTTTATCTATTTCTTTTGGAGGATTATAATTTCGATCATTTACCAAAGCTTTGATTTCTCTTTCTTTTTCTTCGATCAGATTTTTCAGGTCTTCCATTTCTGAAGCTAGGTGTCCCATTTCATGTCTTCGGAACAAATAAATATAGGCTTCATTGAGTGGCTGAAGTAAGTATCGGTGCAATCGGTTTTTCTCTTTTATCACCGCAAGTAAATGTTTATTTTTTTTATCCAACTTCAATGCTGGATCTTTCATATCTAAACTTAACCTTAAGACTTCAGACATTTTTTCATAGCCTTTTGAATTTAATTGAACTCCATTATAAGTGTAAAATTTTTTATTAGTTTCTGTAACCAATTCATTAAATAAATCTACTAATAAATGCCCTCTACTGTTTGCTTCTTTTTTTATAAAATCACTAACTGCTCCTAATTGCTTATTTCTTTTTATTATTTCGTCTTCTTCAAAAAATATTCGCTCTTGTTTTGGAGGTGAGATTAAAACCAAATTGATTCCTCTTGATTCTAACGTATCTAAAAGTCGTTGATATCCATTTTTAAATAAGGTGATCTCTTTTTCATTTTTAAAAAAAGCTGCTTCGCTTCCATAGCCTACAAACAAAGTTTTTGGCTGAACTTCTTCAACATGTTCCAACAAGACTTTTGATCCAAAGCCTTCCTCTGCCGTTGGTGGTTTCCAGGATTGAGTATTCTGAGCGGAACCAAATTGAGATCGGGCTTTTCCAAATACATCATCTGCTGGCCAAGCGATATTTCTAATCTTCATTTTTTGATTTGGAAATTGAAGATGTAATGCTCTTTCAAAATATCCAAAGTCTTCCATCTCCGCAATGAGAGAACCTCCTAGGAATGCAATACTTTGAACATCTGCGTTTTTGAGTTTGGCAGTAGATTCTTTGTTTTGACAACTGAGAATTACTAGCGAAATGCAAAAAAGGACGAGGAGGTAAATAGTCTTCATTATTTTAAGTTTGATGCTTTTGTTCTCAGAAATAGAATCTCTTCTTTACAAAAATAACATAAGTCGGGAGGTGGAGGTAATTTGGTGAGAAATATTTTATTGTATCTATTAAGCGCTAATAGAACTGAGACATGGGTAATACTAATGTGAATCTATAAGCTGAGTGTTTTTTTGTTGTGATAGAAAGATTCGAATTCCCGAACCTCAGGCCATAAACATGATACTTTCTCCAATTAATTTAAATAATTATACGAGCTCACATCAGGTGCTAAGTAATAATTGTTATTTTGTGATATGAGATATTTTGCTCCCTTTCTTTTACTACTTATATCAATAATGTCTTTTGGGCAGAATGAAATAAAAATTGATTCTTTGAAGACGGCTTTAAGTAAAAGCGTTGACGAAAAAACCAAATCAGATCTTTTAACTACAATTTTTAATTCCTACGTATTTATAAATTTAGATTCCGCAGAAATATATAAAAATAGAATAGCTCAACAACCGAATAAAACGGAAAAAGAATTAATCAACTCTTTTAGCATTTCTTCTAAATATCATTTTTATAAATCTCAACTTGATAGCGCTCTATATTTTACTGAAGAAGCACTTGGTATTGCAATAAAACTGAATGATGATAATCTTAAATCAGACTTGTATCGAAAAATGGCAATCTTAAGTAGTAGAAATTTTAATTATGAGGATGCAGAAAAATATGGGAAACTAGCATTAGAAGCTGCAATTGAAACGAAAGATTGGTATTTGATCGCCTCTTCTAATATTATGTTAGGAAATCAATACTATAAAAAAACTCAATTTGATTTAGCTTTAAAATGTTATTTGAATGCAGATTCTCTTTATTCATCAAATAATGAAGAAGACCGGTACTTAGCGAATAGCTATGATAACATTAGTAGTATTTATATAGATTTAAAAGATGAGAGAGCACTTTTATATATCGAAAAAAGCAATAAAATATATCAACTTTTAAATGATAAAGAAGGACTTGCTTATAATTCTCTGCTAAGTGGAATGTATTATAGTATGCTGAATGAGCACCAGCAGGCAATACCAAATTTTGAAGAAGCAATAGTTTTTTATAAAGACTATGGCGATGTTTTTCGTTTAAATGAAGCGCAAACCAGATTGATAAAATCATACGCTGCGATAGGCAATTATAAAAAAGCAGAAGCAATTCTATTAGAAGCAGAGAATGGTTTAAAAAATGTAGTAGAGAAAGGTAGTTTTTTTAGTTTCTATTTAAATGCAGGTCAATTATATCTAAATTTGAAAAAATATGATCTGGCGATTGACTATTTTAATAAAGCTTATGATATCGTGGATAAAAGCGAAGATAATTTTTCAATAAGTTATAGCAAAAATGTAAAAAAGGGACTTAAGAATGCCTATACCGGAAAAAAGGATTATAAAAATGCTTTAAAGTTTAGTCAACTCTTACTTGAAGTTACGGACAGTATTTACAAAAAAAACAATTTAGATATTACTAAGGAATTAGAAACTAAATATGAAACTGAAAAAAAGGAACAAGAAATCACCTTATTGAAGTCTCAGAATGAATTAGTCCAACAACAAAAAAAGAATCAGCGAAATCAGTTATTAGGTGGAATCAGTATTACCTCAATCGCTGGAATATTCTTTTTCTTTTTATATCGTAATCGCCAAAAAACTACTAAAAAACTTCAAGAATTAGATAAGGCAAAATCGATTTTCTTCACTAATATATCTCACGAATTTCGTACACCTTTGACCATGATTTCTGGTCCCTTGCAAAGTCAACTTCAGAAAAAAAACCTGACCGAAGAAGATAGGTCGAACTTCGAAATGATGCATCGAAATTCTAATCGTTTACTTTCATTGGTAGATCAACTATTGGATATTTCAAAAATCGAGAGTGGTAACGTAAAATTAAAAGTGGCAAAAAATTCTGCGATTCCTTTTATAGGTACTTTGGCCGATGGCTTTACTTTTAAAGCACTTCAGCAAAAAATAAATTATAAAGTTAGTAATACTCCTACCGTAATTGACACCTATTTCGATGCTGATATTCTAGAAAAAATAGTTGTAAATCTTCTTTCAAATGCAATGAAGTATACTCCTGAGAATGGTTCAATTGTTTGTAATTCTGCTGTGGAAAAGAACAATTTACATCTCACTGTAAAAAACACAGGAGACGGATTATCTGAAGAAGAGATTACTTCTATTTTTGAACGTTTTTATCAAGTCAATGAAGACCAACAAGGCGTAGGTATTGGTTTAGCATTGGTGAAGGAATTAGTTGCCTTGCATAAAGGATCAATAAAAGTAGAAAGTATTCCAAATGATTGGACAACCTTTACCGTAGTGCTTCCGATAACGAAGGAGCATTTCAAAGAAAATGAAATAATAAATGCAGCTACAATTGATATTGCAAATTCCAAACCTGTTGATAATAATTTAGTGGTTCAGGAAAATAAAAATCTCAATATTGAAATAGATAATGACGAGTCAAATGAAGATAAACCGATTCTACTAATTACTGATGACAATGCTGATGTTAGGACTTATCTAGGAAATGTATTTAAAGAAAAATATACAATCTTACTTGCTAAAGATGGTCAAGAAGGAATTGACATTGCTATTGAACATATTCCAGATATTATCATTAGTGATATTATGATGCCAGTCAAAAGTGGAATCGAATTGTGTAACACCCTGAAAGTAGACGAACGAACTAGTCATATCCCTATCATTTTATTAACGGCAAAAGCTGGAGAAGAACATGAAATCGAAGGGATACAAACTGGTGCAGATGATTATGTCACCAAGCCTTTTAATGAAGAATTATTAAAGATTCGAATAGAAAAATTAATAGAAAGCAGGAAAATATTACAACTTAGATATAGTCAAGAAGTTATTTTAAAACCCAAAGACATTTCCATCTCATCTGTTGATGAGCAATTCTTAGAACGGCTTCAAAAAGTGTTGGATGATAAATTAGTAGAATCTACTTTTAGTATCGAAGAGTTGAGCAAGGACGTTGGCATGAGTCGTATGCAACTACATAGGAAACTAAAAGCATTAACAGGTTTGTCGGCCTCACAGTTTATACGTTCTCAACGTTTAAAGCTGGCCACTCAATTATTGAAAAAATCTGACATCAATGTCTCAGAAGTTGGCTATAGTGTCGGCTTTAACAATCATGCTTACTTCAGTAAATGCTTTAAAGACATGTATAATTGTACCCCAACAGAATACATGAAGTCCTCTCAAAGCAACGATTAGCTTTTAAGAACCCATTATTAATATTCCTCTCCTACGCCCCTTTTAAGGGGCTTTTTCTATTTATTATATAAGAAATTCTTCCTTTTTATACTCCTTGTTACAATGTTTATAGCTTCTGTTACAGGAGTCATAGCACCCACTAAGTAGATCCATTAATTTTACAATCGAGTTTTATAGCTGACTTCAAACTAAGATCTAATGAAGAAAAAAAAGTATGAAGGGAAATTACAAATTGTACTATCAAATAGTATTCATCTAAATATAAATAGTTTAGAAAAAGGGGTATACATTTTAAAAATTGTGAATAAAAACAAAGTCATTAAAACCACCAGTTTTAACAAAATTTAAATAATTATGAAAAACCATCTTATCCTTTTAGCGGTCATTATCAGTCTTGTCTCTTGTCAAAACACCAATGAAGAACAGGTTGCAACAGACAAAAAACCAGTCCAAAATCAAGCAGCAGAAACCAAACCACTGCCTCAAAAAGAAGCGACTTCTAGCAATACGCTATGCCAAATCAACGGAAAAGATTGGGCCTATACTAAAGCTTCTGGTATCGTATCAACCCATAGAAAGACCGGAGAGCGAACAGCTTTATTGACTTTTACAAAAAAATTAGAAAAAGGTAGTGAAACTATCCAGCTGTATTTTGATGCAGATTCTTATGAATTGGAAGCGGCTGCATTACAATTGAAATTCAAGAAAAAGGAAGACAAATTATTTACCTGTTATTATACTTTAAACGCTGGAACAAGAAAACGAAATCCGAAAAGTGAAATGTCTGGCAATATTGATTTATCCAATCCAACCAAAGCTTCTGGGCAGGCAGAGGTAACGAATATCAATATTAATTATGAAAAGGAATTACTTCTAGATCCTAAAAATGCTACCATCAATGTGACGGGTTTAAAATTTAAAGATATAGGATATTCTGACCTTGATAAGGTTGCTAAATCATTTAAATAGCCAGCATAAGAACCTCCTTAAAAAACTACAAAAAATAATCCGTATCAAAAAATTACCAAAATGAAATCAATTCAATCAAAAGTAATATTAATTATTGCTTTCCTAACAATCAACTATTTCGGTCATGCACAATTATTAGATCCTTTTGGAAAAGTTATTACTCACGAGATAAAACTTCAAAAATTAAAAAATGGTATGCGAGCTGGTGCCTTTGAATGGACTACTGGGGGTAAAGATTCTTTACAACGCTTTTTTGTTAAAGGGCTTGATATCAACGAACCCGTACAAGTAAGAATACTATCTAAAGCGCCAGATCACAATATAGAGGTAAGTTTTTATAAATCTAATTGGGACAAAGTAGAATCTAGTATATCTACAAACGGTGATAAGTTTGCCGAAAAGATTTTTAGAACGATGAACACTGCAGGAATTGGTATTCGATCTGACGTCGCCGGTATCCCTTACGTAATAAGCGTTAAAGTTGGTTTAGCATTTCCATCAACAAAATCTTTAGTCCGTTTTACAGATGACAAAGAGGAATATACCCAACATTTAAGAAAAATGGGGTTTACTGGTCAGATTTTCTCAGATAATGACAATGACAGCTCTAATGATACTAATGCAACAAACACAAATCCTGTCAATGGTAATAACACACTTACCTATATCATTATTGGTCTTTTAACTATAATTATCATACTACTTGGATTCTTCTTATTAAAAAAGAAAAGTGCAAAAAATACTACGCTTATTCTTATGCTACTTTGCGCTGGTCCGTTTTGTATTGCTCAATCTAGTGCACCAAAACTGGTACCCGTGGATGGTCAGGGAGATTCACCTGTTTTTTATGAATATCAAACAAGTAATGTTGCTAATCAAGGATCGGTACCCATCAACACAATTATGAATTCAGAAGACATACCTGTAATGGGCTCAGATAATAGAGAAGTACGTATATCAAGCAATCCTGGCTCTGTACGATTAAGCCCAGAACTGGAAGCAAAAATAAAAGAAAGAATTGAAGAAAGTAATAGAGAGTTTGATGAAAATTATGGAGAAAATAGTCCTGGCGAAGATACTGAAGGCAATCAAAGAACGCTGCCAACTGATATAACTAATGAAGAATTAAACAGACTAAGAAGACAAGTGCAGCAATTGCAACAACAAGTAGATATACTGAATCAAGAGGATGCAGAATATGAAGAACAAAGCAATAGTGGAAATGAGATACTAGTGTATTGTGACGATCTAAAAGCATGTAGAGATTGTTATCTAAAAAGCTCAAGAAAAATTCTAGTTATAGATTCCTATTTTCAGTACCTACAAAATTTTTATGCCAGTGAAATAAAAGATATAAATGATAAAATAGCTTTTGGTAATGCAGGGTCAAATGTTCATGCGGTAAGTGCAATGGTATGGCAGGGTGTTCTTCACAAGAAGATTAAGCCAGCAGTTAAACAACTTAAATCAGCATACTCCATGAAATTTGATGAATATATTGAAGCCATGAGAAGTAATTTTGAGCATATGGAGCAGTGCAATACTACTGGAAACCCTGATGGATTTCAAACTAGGGCTCTAAGAGAACAAACGAAAGCTAAAATAGAATTCTATAGTAGAACCAAAATTATTGATTAAATAGTTTGAAAATGAAAAATTATATCCAATTACTAGCATTAGTATTTATGTTTTATGGGTGTGCCGAAAAGCCTAAGAATGAAAACACATCTATTCCTACTATTGAAATAAAGACCGATAAAGATGAAGACCAAACTGACCTAGCATCTAAGGATCTGAAAACAGCCATGAATGATTTAACCAAAAATCTAAATTTGGGAACAGAAAATCAAGAGAACACTTCTTCTGAAGAAGACGCGCTAAAACAATTATTACAAATGGTTGGAAACGGCACTAGTAAGAAAGGAGGTGACACATCGCTTGAAGGTATTTTTTCAACAGATGCTATTCTAGATATGTTAGAGGCCAGTGGGGTTTCCCGAGAAGAGATGGAAAAACTCATTAGCAATCCCGATAGCCTGCGCATCCTTGCTCAAGAAGCTAGGGAGAATAGACAAATGGTAAAACAAGGAAAATTTAATCCAAAAGGTAAAATATCAGAAGAACAACTAACATCAAAAAACACTGCTTCAGGAGTCTCTTTAGAAGAAGCCATTTTATTGGTCCAAGCGGAGTCTGGTCCAGAAGCGACAATGGCTAAGTTAAAAAAGATAGATTCCCTAACAGGTAGCAATATTATGCAACAAATGGATCTTACGGAAGCCGGCTACACGATGAGAGACGTAGAACGAAAAAATGAAATTAAAGCGAGTATTGAAGAGGCCGAGAAAATTGAAAAAGGGAAACTCCTCTCCGGACAATTGCACAGTGAGAAAGAGGCTAGAGAGTTCTTAGCAGAACTAGAAAAGACAGAAAGGGATATTAAATCCGGAACCTTAAAAGCAAGTCCCCGATATCAGCGGGCCGTTAAACATCAAAAAGGTAGGGTTAAGATTTATCATGGTAGCATCAAAAGAAAATCTAAAGCGGCTAAGAAGAAATTCCAACAACTTAATCCCGATCTCTATTTTGGAGAAGAAGTTGGACAAACCTATATAGGCTACATGAAAAAAGCTGTTTATTTACCCTTAGGCAAACTCTCGTTTGCCGATAAAGTAATTAAAGTATATCATCCAAACCTTAAAACCAAAGACAAAGAATTTGTTCTCGGCGAGCCCGATGGAATCATAAGTTATGAAGTGCGTGATGATTCAGGCATCTATAGTCTTGGCTTAGGAGGTGACCTAACGGTGCAATTTTTAGATAATGCCTTGACAGACGTAAACGGCCCAGATCTTTACATTTTTGAAATGGGCCAAATTGAACCCACTGATCTTGAAATTTCTAAGGACGGTAAAACATGGATCAAAGTAGGTAAAATTGATGGCGGAGTAGCCGAAGTTGATATTGGGCCTTTTGTAAAGCAAGGAGAGCTTTTCTATTATGTACGTCTGAAAGACCTGATGACAAAAAGTGGAGAACCAGGTGCAGATGTAGATGCTATTGCTGCTATTGGTGCTGCGATGAGATTAAACTTAGATAGTAAAGTTCTTTTTGATACCGGAAAATCTGAACTTAAATCAGCAGGTAAAGAAGCGTTAAAAGAACTGGCAAATAGTATCCAAATTTTAAATAGAGGAAGCGTAATCGTAGAAGGTCATACGGATGATGTTGGCGGAAATGATACCAATCAAAAACTCTCCTTGGCTCGTGCTAAAAGTGTTTCCTCCGAATTAAAAAAACTGATCCCCTCCCCTTCCTTTAAATGGAAAGAGAAAGGCTATGGGGAATCTAAGCCGATAGTTGAAAATGATTCTGATATTAACCGAGCTAGAAATAGAAGGGTTGAAATATTAATACTACCAAATTAATTTAAAAATTAAAACCAAAAAATTATGAAAAACTTATTCAGCATTATCACACTAGTATGTATGACTCTGTCCATACAAGCAAACAATTTCATTAATCCAGATGGCTCCAATGGTAATACATTACCAAACTATCTTTTTGCAGATATGAATCTCATGACGATCAAATCTGACATAGACAATAATAAACGGTCCTACTTTATGACCGGATCATTTACCGTTTTAAAAACGCCAACAAAAAAAGATGGAGATGTAGCTAAAACAGTGGATGTATCATTTCGCAATAACCAAGTATTATCAAGAAAAGGAAGTACTTATATTCAAGCGAATGCTCAAGCAAAACGAAATGATAACAACAGTATTAATGAATTTAGAATCTATGTAAATCACGAAAAAAATAATGAGAAGATTATTGACAAAAGAAATATCAAAGTAAACTGGAAAACAGGATCTCTTGAGGTAGTAGATAAATTAAAGAACGTATCTGTAATCTATCAAGAAGATGGTATTCTAATTATTGGTACCATGCAAAAAAATGGATTTACAATCGGGGTTACTCTTGCTATTTCAAAAGATGTAAAATTAATTTAGTAAGACTATTACTTACTGATTTATACTTAACACAAACCCCATATAAGACTAAGAACCTGTCCAAACTTTGTTTTCGATGGCGAAAAAACTCAATTTAAGGTTCTGAAGAAGTGTTTTTGCCTTTTCATAGCCTTAGCTATGGGAATACAAAAATGCGAAATCAGGTTCTTAAAGTGTGATTTTGCAGCCCGAAGGATAAATTTTGGACAGGTTCTATATTAATAAACCATTAATCAGATTGTAATAATTATCATTTTGTCAAACTTATCCCCAGTTCGCATTACTAATCGAACCCCCTTTTGTTTACAGCATAGAACCAACAAAAGAATGGGCATCTCCTGTAGGATCAATGGTTACATTTATCGTTACTGGAATTCCCACAACAAAAATTATATTTCGATCAAGTTGCTGATTATTAGAATTGTCAGAAGAAAGAGATGAGCTATTTACCCGCAGGATATCTACTTCAATTTCATTAAATTCAGTCCCTGATTTTGGTCGAATAGAAACCTTCGAGTTATTGACCTTTGATACAACTATTTCATAAGGATTGATAGTCGCAACGGTATTGCTTCCATAAGCGCCAGTATAATCGCCGACGATTTCTACGGTCAAATCTTCGCCAGCTTCTTCTTCATCATCGTCTTTGTTACAATTGGTGAATACAAGGCTTAATCCGACTAGCGATAAAAAGAAAAATAATTTTTTCATGAAAGGTGTTTTTAGAAGGGACGACTTTCCCTGTTTATAATTTTGAAAAAATAAATGTACTAAGAAAAGAGGAATAAATTAATCTCAAGACCTAATCTTTTACTC
>CAKZTD010000419.1 GCA_937921595.1 uncultured Saprospiraceae bacterium | reverse complement strand
TTTGATAATATTTTGTTGCCAGATAGTACAACCAACGAACCAGCATCACATGGCCTTGTAGGCTTTTCTATTGATCCAAAATCTACAATTGTACCAGGAGACAGTATTGAAAATCGAGTAGGAATTTATTTTGATTTTAATTCGCCTGTTATTACCAATACGGTTCTCCATACCATTCGAAAACCGGTGGTTACTTCAAGTGAGCATATTGATTGGTGTGCTGGAGAAACTTACGAAGGCATTGAAATTTTGCAAGATACAAGTATTCAGATTTTGACTGAATTTGTAGAATACGACAGCATTCATTTTATGCATTTTGATGTCGCTTCGGATTTGCAAAACACAGTTGCGGTTGAAATAGAAATAGGAACTTATTTTGAAAATATTTTAATACTCGGAGATACCATATTTACCCAAAGCTATGAAAACCAAATAGGCTGCGATAGTCTGGTCACCTACCTCGTCGATGGCCTGACGGATATCAACGAACAATTTTTTACTCAAGTAAAAGTGTACCCAAATCCAGTAGATGATTTCTTATTAGTTCTTGATCATCAAAATAGTGAGGATCAATCTTGGGAGTTAGTCAATAATCTAGGGATTGTCATATGGAGTGAGCAGCTTAATGCAAATGAAACTTTAGATCAAATATCAATGGCTTCATTTCCGGCAGGTGTCTACTGGCTTCATGTGAAAACTAAGTCGGCGAGGTCAGTCTGGAAAGTCGTTAAGCGATAGAAGACTTGATCTTGGTTTCTAGGTTTACTAAATTTTTTAAAGTTTAGTAAACCTAGAGCCTAAATCTGCGCTAAAAACCAATCTTTTTCTGCGAAAATCTCAGCGCTACTTACCCGAATTCGAAAAGCTTCCTTTTCTTTTTTACCCATCGCTGGAAGCTGTAACAGTTGGCGTGTAAAAGTAATGATATTGGAATAATGTTCTCGACGATAAGCTAGTCCTTTGCTGCGTTGCAAATAGACCCGCATACTTTCAAGTAAATTTTCTAATAAGTCAAACTCTTCTAATTCATAATAGATTTTTAATTGGAGGATACGTGCACTTAGATGGAGGAACGCAGCTTTGGATTCGACTCTGGCGAGTTGTTGAAGACTTTCCTTGTATTGGTTTTGTTCATAAAATAATTTACCAAGGCTAAAATGAAATTGCGGAATCCTGTATTCTGGTTTCAAATGTTGTTGATAATCTTCGATAAATTTTCTAGCCCAAATGTATTCCTTCTTTTTAATGGCCAGCCAAATAATATTACTGTATGTGCTTTCAAGCATAACACCGTCTTCCAAAATAAAACCTTGTTTGAGGCTGAGTAAATAAAGTTCGTAAGTCTCGTTGATGAAAAGACTCGATCCTCGATTTAGTTTTCTAATAAAATAATTGATTGCAAAAGTATAGATGTCCCGCATTTCTGAAGCAGAGAAATGCTTTGCGTTACTCGTAATAGCATCCCTGAATAATTGGAAAAAATTATCATCATCATTAGCTCCAATCATTCGGTAACAATAATAATAAATAGCAATAGCAGGGTGTTTTAAATAAGAAGGTTTTGCTTCAATATGTAGCAGTATTTCTTTTAATAATCCAATGTCATAGTTTTCCTGATTGATGATCTGACGAGAAACAGCGTTGCATGCTTGCTTAAGCTTTGCTGATAAAAAATAAACATCGAGATTGTCACTCACTTCTTGAAGATTGGTTTTTTCTTTTCGATTAATACTAATGATGTAATCATATTTTTCATAAGAAAGGTCATGTTTCTCTTGCAGATAGTTAGTGTCTCGGAGATTTTGTTTTTCTAATGCGCGATCAGCTTGTCTTGCTGCTTTTTTAAATAACACTTCTTGCTGTAATCTCCGATAAGCTTTGGCGAGTTGAAATTGCTTTTGAGATTCATTTTCTTTTATCTCACTCAATGCCAAAAAGGTTTCTAAAAGTTTAAATAATCGAGAAGTGAGCAAATTCCATTGAGTGACGGAGAAATCTTGATTAGGGAAGACTTTTGTCCAATAAATCTGAGGGAGGTGACTCCGTTTGTTTTCAATCATCCAGTGTTCAAAAAGTCGCTGAACATCTACTCTTTTGTTGAAAAGTTTAGAAGATAGAAAATAGCTGAATTGCTTTAGTTCGCTATTAGAGAGTATTTTTAGAACTTTAAATAGCTTCATGAATAATTATTCTAATAAAAAAATGATATTCTTATAGTTTTTTTAAATATAATTAATTGATAATCAATAGTTAGTGTGTTTTATTTTTTGTATAAAATTAAAAAATTGTTCTTTCTAAATCAAGTATTAAGAGGCATTTTTGTAATACCAAAGCCGGAATGATGAATCTTTTAAATTATTGGACTATGAAAAAGCAGTTTACAATATACTTTTTGATCTTATTTTTTAGTGGCAACTTGATGGCACAATGTCCTCCGTTTTTGCCCACGTTTCAGACTCAATCTCAGATCGATAACTTTGCATCTGATTATCCTAATTGTGTTGATGTACAAGGACAATTAATTATTGAAGAAGCCGCCCCTGGAACGATTACAAACCTCAATGGTTTAAGTCAAATAACTTCTATAGAAAGTAATTTTCATGTCTTTAGTAATTCTGGACTACCCAATTTTCAAGGCTTAGAATCGCTTGAATACATTGGTGGAGAATTTATCCTCAACGGAAATGAAGGCTTGATAAATTTTCAGGGTTTAGAAAACTTAACAGCCATTAATGGATCATCGTTAGCTATTTTTTCTAATACCGGCCTTTCAAATATGGAAGGACTTTCAGGTTTGGAAACTTTACCGCCATCAATCACCATCAGAGAAAATCCTTCCTTAACTTCTTTACTTGGATTTGGAAGTGCAAATGCATCGACAGTTTTTTTAATGAAAATTTTTGAAAATGCATCCTTAGTTAACTTATCTGGACTAGAGTGGTTGGAACAAGTGGATAGCTCTCTATACATTCGAGAAAATCCTTCACTTACAAGTTTGACCGGTCTTGAAAATCTTACAAACGCCAATTGGATATGGCTTTATGACAATAATCAAATCACTAACTTGTCAGGCCTGTCTTCACTGAATACTGTTAGCCGACTTGCAATGACACGAAATGATAATTTTCAAAATTTATTAGGCTTATCTGCATCTTGCTATATTGATCGATTAGTTATTGACTATAATGATAGCTTTGAAAATATGATTGGATTTCCAAATCAGACAAGTTTGAATTATTTACAGATGTGGGAAAATAGTAGCATGCAAGATTTTACTGGGATGGATCACGTTACTGAAATCGGTAATTTTTTCGTAGCAGAAGCACCTTATGATGATTTTACTGGCTTAGATAATGTAACGACTGTAAATGCTTTAAATGTTTTTTATTGTAACAGTTTGACCAGTTTTAATGGTTTCAATAATTTGCAGAATGTAACTGGAAGTATGACCTTAAATGGAGCGTCATTATTACCCAATTTTACTGGTTTGAATAATTTGCAATCAGTTGCAGGTCCGCTAAATATAAATCTAACGAGTAGTCTCACAACTTTAGATGGACTTGAATCACTTACGGCATTAGGTTCGCTACAATTCGAAAGTAATTCTGCTCTTACAGATATTTCTGCTTTGTCTAATGTAGATTTTGTGAATTACGCTAGCAGTTTTTCGATACTACTTTCACAAAATTTATCACTTTGTAGTTATCCTAATATTTGTGATTTTATTGTAAATGGCGGCGATTTTACTGTGTATCCAACCCAAGCATTTGGTTGTAATTCCATCAGCGAAATATTAGCAGGTTGTTATCCGGATGTAGATCATTTTGAAGGGAGAGTTGTTGCAGACACAGAACCCAATTGTCAAATCGACCCTAATGAAGTAGGCGGTTTGAATTGGTTAGTTCGTGCTTATAACGATGACTATTCAATCACAATTCCTACAGATTCATTGGGGTATTATTGGATACCACTTTTCGCAGATGATTGGACGCTTGAAGCCATTTCGCCATCGGCATTCTGGTCAAATTGTTTTGTAGATACCATGCTGGTTTCTGCAGGAGTTGGAGATACGATTGTTACTGATTTTGTAATGACGCCTTCAGGTGATTGCCCTTTGATTGATTGGGATTTTTCTATGCCTTTGCTACGCTTTTGTACAGATCGGGTTTTTACTATTAACTATTGCAACACTGGAGCTGAGCCTGCTAATGACATTATTTTTTCTGTTGATCTGGATAGCTTTTTAATTTTTCAGGAAGCATCTGTCCCGTACACAATTGGACCAGATGGAGCATACTTGTTTGAGGTTGATTCGATTGATCTCTTTGAATGTGGAGCAATAACTTTTATCGCCACTATTGAGTGTGAACCTGAAAACATCGGATCTCTTCAGTGTCTCGATATCGAAGTTTTACCTAAAGATCTGTGTTCTCCTAATCCTGCTTGGGATGAATCAACTATTGCAGCTTTAGGCTATTGTGAAAACGACAGTATTTATTTTCAATTAGAAAATATTGGAATAGGAGACATGGCTCAACCGCTTGAGTTTAGAGTTGACATTGTGATTGACGATATCATCTTACTTAAAGATGTAGATAATTATCAATTGAATGCTGGAGACTCCATGATGTTAAGTTATGCCTTGGATGGAATGGGTTTACAATTAATGTCTCCTCAGTCGATGGATCATCCAGTGTCAGAAGCTATATCTGTTGTGGTTCCTAATTGTGAGGATATAGCCAATAATTCAATACTTAGTTTTTTGCCTAGCAATGATGGCAATCCTTTTATGGAAACCTTCTGTGGAACTATCATTGCATCCTGTGATCCGAATTTAAAATATGCGATTCCTAGTGGACTTGGAATGAATAATGAAATCGATAAAGATTGGAATTTGGATTACACAATTCAATTTCAAAATACTGGATCAGATACTGCCTTTTTAGTCATTATAAAAGATACACTTTCTGAAAATCTTGACCTGACCACTTTAAAAATACGTGGCGGTTCACATCCATTTACCTGGGACTTGAATGCGCAAAGAGAATTGACCTTTACTTTTGAAAACATTCTCCTACCGGATAGCACAACCAATGAACCACGCTCTCACGGAATAGTAGGGTTTTCAATATTACCAAAATCTGATTTGTTACCAGGTGCAACAATTGAAAATCGAGTAGGGATTTATTTTGATTTCAACGAGGCGGTGATTACCAATACGGTTTTACATACTATTCGAAAACCAGTGGTCACATCAAGCGAGCATGTAGATTGGTGCGCAGGAGAGGAGTATAATGGTATTGAAATATCACAAGATACGAGTATTCAAATTCTGACCGAATACATAGAATATGATAGCATCCATTTTATACATTTTGATGTAGCTTCAGAATTACAAAATAGCGTTGCAGTCGAAGTAGAGATTGGAGATTATTTTGAAAATATTTTAATCCTTGGCGATACAACATTTACACAAAGCTATGAAAGCCAAATGGGTTGTGATAGTCTGGTGACTTACCTCGTCAATGGTCTGACGGATATCAACGAACAACTGTTTACTCAAGT
>CAKZTD010000418.1 GCA_937921595.1 uncultured Saprospiraceae bacterium | reverse complement strand
CTATTTTGTCAATAGCTCAAAACCAGCATCTTTAATTGGAATATCTGCAAAAAAGATTGAAATAATAAATGCGAGTACTGCAACTACAATTCCGTACATAAACACATTGTAGGATATTCTTAAAAAACGATATTTTTTCGCAAGTACTACACCAAGAAAATAAATATCATCGATCAGATTAGAATAAAGAAAATTTGCATTCTCCATTAATTTATTCATTCCCCAGTGATAATCTTCTCTTTTCATTTTATGGAAATTACCAAAAAACAAGAGGTTCGTTTTTTGATTTTCAATATCTTCTCTAGTAAATAATCCATCAGAAACATTAGGCCGTAATGATAAAATAGAAAAGATCATTGAACAAAGGTTAACGATCAATAAAACTATCGTTGGATAAATCAGGTGTTGATTAGAATCTAATTTTTGCATCAAACTACCAAGGATAATCGAAATGATAATCGAATTCACCGAAATCATTATATTGGCTTTGCTATCTGCCATACCACTTAGATCGATGTGGTTTTTTGATGTTAATCTAAACATCGTTTCAATTCCTCGCTCTGGCCGACCTTCTGCTTTCTGAAGTTTTTTCTTCATTGCTTTTAGCTGAGCCGCACTAACTCCTAGATTAGAAATCAGGTTCTCATCAACTGCTTTTTGCAATTTACTTAATCGTTTTTCAACCTTTGCTCGAAGCTTGTCTTTAGCAGGAAGCAAAATCTCTTTTCCGTAAGTCGTATAAAAACGATACTTTAAAATAGACTCCAGATAATTCTGTAATCCTTCTGCATCAGAAACTTCTTTTTTCTTGATATTGAGAATTTCTTGATTATGTCGTTCAACATATTTTTTGAGATCACCTTCTTTGACCTCAATCTTTAATGCATCTGATAAAACTCGTTCAATATTATTATTAGGCTCAACATCAGGCTTAGTAGAAAAAATGCCCGCTAAAACCTTATTAGACTTTTCAATAGAAACATTATGCTTGCTTAGAAATTCTTTGGCTATGAGTTTACTTTTTTCTTCGTGTCGATCATATGCGTCTCTATAACCTGTTTCATGAAACCAAGCTGCGATCAGAGCGGATTCCATCTCTTCTTCATTCAATTTTTCAATAGGCCCAATTGATTGAATTGCATCCACTATCGCTTTTGTATGCTCATAATTATGGAATACCAAATCAGAAGAGAGTTGGTTTTTGAGTATATCAGTCGCATATTGCTCGGCATTCTGGAGTAAGGAGTTGTTTTCCATATTTGATCTTTGCTACAAATATACACCTCTTTTTATATTCTTTGTAACGATGAAGCAGAGTATTTAAGGACAGTATAGCGTAGGTTGTTTCGATTCCGCCCCTTATGCTTTTTGCAATTTTTTAAATTCTATTCGTTTTGTTAAGCTAATTTTAGACATTTCAGTTTTAAAAAACGTTTCATCAGCTATGCTTCTGGTCACCTCGTTCAACATTATCTTTAAGTCAATAATAAAGGAAAGAATTGTCCATCCATTTTCTCTCCTTTGGGAATCACTGGAACACCATTTAATAAGGTTTCATCTGAATTTGAAATGACTCCATCTCTAAAAACATTTATTACAAAAGCTCGACGAGATCGATCCGTATAATTTGCCTTAGAACCATGTACCATCAAGGGATGATGGAAGGAACATTGCCCAGCTTTGACAAGAACTGGAACTGGATTTTCTAAAGCTTGGATTTGTTCTGCTGTCATAAACTTTTTAAGGCCATCCATTTCTCCAGTTAAGTTTGGTTTTTCCAATAATCCCCATTCATGGCTTTTAGGAATGTATTGCAAACATCCATTTTCTTCATCAACATCATCAAGCGCAATCCAACAAGTCAAATGATTCATTTCTATTGTTCGGGTCCAATAAGAATAATCTTGATGCCAAGCGACGACCCCGCCATGTTTTGCTGGCTTACTAAAAATCTGATCATGCCAGAATCGTACTGCTCCATTTAATAATTGTTTTGCAGCCATTCGAAATTGTGGATTCCAAAGTACATCATGAAATCCGGGAGTAATTCTCCAATGACCAAGGGCATGAAAAATTACAGTATTGGGATCGGCTGATTCATTACTATGATATTCATAAAATAATTTATGACCTGGATGTTTTGGATCGCTTAAATCTGCAAGTTCTTTTCGGAGTGTTTGTATTTGTTCTTCATCTAATAATTGAATTCCCGAGAGGTATCCGTTTGTATGAAAAAAATCTATTTGATCTTGACTTAATTTATAAGCTTGCCACTCGTCTTCATTTTTTGGTATTTTGAAAATAGAAGAGACTGGCTCGTGGAAGGTGGATAGATCTTTTGAGTTCATTTTTTGTTTTTATAATTTCTAGAGTGAGCTAAGCATCGGCCAGATAATAAAAATAGTTTTTCGACAAGAAGAACAGTTAAGAGCTTGTTTAAATTTCCATTAATCGGCTGCAAGTGGCAAATCTTATCCTGCATTTCGTTAAAAAGCCTCACCGATGCTATGGCATCGTCTACGTTTTTTGCCTTACCCAGAATAAAATTTTCTCACTTTCGCTCAATCATGAAAATTTAAACAAGCTCTAAGATTCTAAGTTAATTTATTTGAGCAATAATTCGAAATAATTTCTTAATTTAAACTATTAAATTATTGTACATACGCACTCAACAAATATGAAAATTTCAACCTTTACTATTCTATTATTTTTCCTTATTTCTAGTTGCAACTCGGAACTAGAAAGCGCTGCCCCCTCTGCCCCTCCAAATGTTTTATTAATTATCGGAGATGATCATGGATACGCTGATTTAGGCTTTTCAAAATTGGCCAAAGATGTCAATACACCTAACTTCGATCGTCTTGCTCAACAAAGTGTATTTTTCAAAAATGCTTATGCGACTAGTCCTATTTGCAGTCCTTCAAGAGTTGGGCTAATGACCGGAGCTTACCATCAAAGACAACAGGTCTTTTGGTACGGAGGCAAGGGTTTATCAAATCCTGAATTTCCGACAATTGCAGAATTACTTTTGAACAAAGGTTATAAGACTGGATACTTTGGAAAATTTCATTATGGAAGTAAAGACGCAGATATTGAGCATCGGAGTTTTCCTTTAAATCATGGGTATCAAAAATTATTTGGATGCAATGGCGGAAGGAAACATTACCTTATCCATAATAATGAAAAAGAAGAAGCTTTTAGAAAACTGATGGAGCAAAGTCCTGACCCCAAACAAAGTTTGCGAATGGAAGGTTTTTGGAATCAAGATAAACGAGAAAATATAGAAGGCTTTTCAACAGAAATGATTAGTCAAAAAGGGATAGATTTTATGAAAAAACAAATAGATGAGAATAATTCTTTCTTTGCTACTGTTTCGTTTAATGCTGTACATAATTTCACCCATCAATTGCCTCAGGAATATCTTGACAAAAACAATCTAAAAGGATATCGAGATTGGGATCCGCAAAAAGAAGATTACTACGATTGGTATAATCAAGGCCGAAAGCCCAATAATCCAGAAGGTCGTGAACATTATTTAGGTCAGTTGTATTATCTCGACAAAGAAGTTGGTCGCTTGATTGATTTTTTAGAACAGGAAAAACAAATGGAGAATACGATCATTGTTTACATTGGTGACAATGGTGGTTCTACACAAATCTATGCGAATAATACGCCTTTTCAAGGTGGGAAATATACCATGTATGAAGGTGGCCTTCGGGTGCCTTTGATGATTTCCTGGAAAGGACATTTTGAAAAAAATACTATCGTTGAAAATATGGTGAGTGCCATGGATGTATTGCCAACTATTTGCGAAGCAACAGAGACTCCTTTTCCAAAAACCTTGGATGGATTTAGTTTGCAACCTATTTTGAAAAAAGAGAACCCGAATTTAGCGCATGAGTATTTGGTTTGGTATGGTGGGCAGCAGGCTGCGATTCGAAATGCTTCCTGGAAGTATCGTTGGGCTAATGATACGGAGGAAAGTTTTGCAAAAAGGTCATCGGCATATGAAGGAGTTGGACTGGAACTGGGCGAATATTTATATAATTTGGAGAAAGGAAATGAACAGGAGAATGTGATGAAGGATGGGGATCAAAAGGAATTAAAAAACTTAAAGAAGGAGTTGGATCGATGGAAAATGGAGATTGGTGTGGAGTAATTTTTGACAGCTGATAGACAACACTTTATTAAATTTAATTCATTTTTTCGAACATAGTAGATAAATCTAATTCGTCTTCCATGTCTTTTTGGAGTTGGAGTAAATCTTTGAAAAGACTAATCATTTTTTCTTGATAATTTGGATTTTTAGAAAGGTCAGCCATTTCTTCTGGATCATTTTTTAAATCGTATAAAAGTACTTTTTCAATCTTCGGATATACGATCAATTTGAAATTATTTTTGCGAATCATCCGCTGTAAATCTATGTAAGCTCCGTAGATGGCTGGATAATTACTGGTACTGGTTTTACCTTTTGCCAGATCGAGAAAAGAATTAAATTCTACATAATCTGGTTTCTCTACTCCTGCAGCTTCCAAACTAGAAGCCATGATATCCTGCAAATAAACATCTGCATTGACTTTATTATTTTTAGGAATATTATTTCCAAGCACCACCAATGGAACTCGAATGCTATGATCATACATATTTTGTTTTCCTAGCAATCCATGCCTTCCCATTGCCAATCCATGATCAGCGGTAAAAAAGATAAGTGTGTTTTCCATCTTACCAGAAGCTTTCAGTTCATTCAATATTTTTCCAATTTGTTCATCCAGATGAGTAATGATAGCGTAGTATTCTTGAAGGTGTTTTTTAATTGAGTATTCCGTTCTTGGAAAAGGTGCCAAAGCTTCATCTCTCAATTTTTGACCTATTGTGATTTTATCTAATTGTGGATATTCTGGCAACCAACTCTTAGGCAATGAAATTTTATCCAAAGGATATTTATCAATAAATTCTTGCGGAGCTTGACGAGGGTCATGTGGTGCATTAAAAGCCAAGTACATAAAGAAAGGATTCTCTTTGGTTTTCGCTTCTTGGATAAAAGAGATCGCATCATCTTTGAGCACTTCACTCCAATGTTTTCCACCTTCCCAAAAGCCGCCGAATTTTGGATCCGTCGGAGACCAAGAATTGTCATTTTCATCCTTTGGTCGATTATATCCTATCGGCATTACATCCGCTGGTTTTACATTTTTACCATCTACTTTTTCTTTAAAAGTATGAACCATCTTATTATGATTCCAAGCATCTCGAGGCATGCCAGGACGGATATTTTTAGATTGTTGAAATATTTTACCTGCTGGAGCATCAACATGCCATTTACCGGTCATGTAAGTATCATAGCCATTGTTTTCTAATAACTTACTCCAGGTATTTTGGAGGGATGGATCATTCTTTTTTTTCCAATTTTCCCGATAAGCATTGGCTCTCCAAACCGATCGACCAGAAATGATCATAGCCCTCGAAGCAGCACATACCGCTCCATTCCAAGCCCCCATATTATAGGCATTTGTAAAAGTAGTTCCGTTATTTACCAGCCAATCCATGTTTGGCGTTTCGATCTCAGAATTCCCAAGACTTGCAATAGAAGTGTAGGTTTGATCGTCAGTGAAGATGAAAACTATATTTGGTTTTTCAGGACTTGTTTCTTGTTTTTCACTAGGAGTGGTACAGGAATTCAGAACAAAAAGAAAAAGAACGATTTTAAATATTTGCATTTTCATTCTTATTTAATTTTTAGGAGTCAACAATTAATAAATACCGATTGCTTTCTTTACACCTAAAAGGCCATTCACTCATTTATCAATTCACTCAAACACTCATTTCTTATATCTACCAATTAATTTTATCCAATCCTTGCTTTTCCAATATTTCATTCGTTTTAGAAAAATGCTTATTCCCAAACCAATAGCCACGATTAGCACTTAATGGAGAAGGATGACCTGACATCAGAACATGATGCTTATCTTGATCAATCAAACTCACTTTCTTTTTTGCAAAACCACCCCAAAGCAAAAAAACAATTCCGCTTCTTTCTGAAGACAGTTTTCTAATAACAGCATCGGTGAATTTATGCCATCCAATGTCTTTATGAGCATTCGCCTGATGAGCAACCACAGTCAATGCGGCATTCAATAAAAACACTCCTTGATCTGCCCATCGCTGAAGGCTTCCATTTTTAGGCATCTCTAATCCTAAATCCGTTTTCAATTCCTTAAATACATTCTCCAAAGAAGGCGGATTCGGAATCCCTTCTTGTACCGAGAAACAGAGACCATGAGCTTGTCCTGGTCCATGATAAGGATCTTGTCCAATGATAACGACTTTTACGGCTTCAAATGGAGTAGAATCAAAAGCATTAAAAATCTCCGGTCCTGGAGGATAGATGGTTTTTCCTGCTTGCTTGTCTTTTAAGATATGCTGCCTGATTTCTGAGAAATATTCTTGCTTGAATTCTCCATCCAAAACAGTTTTCCATGACTCGTGAATTTTAATCGTATTAGATTGACTCATAATGTGTTGCTTCTTTTAAAGCCAATATAATAAATATCAAATCAAGGGAACTCAAATAAAAATGGAAATGTTGAAAAAATAAGTTTTTAGAATTGTTTAATTTCTCAGAAAAACTACTAAATTTGCATCGCCTTAGAAAAAAGGCCTTAAAATACTATCCGGTCCCGTAGCTCAACTGGATAGAGCAGTTCACTTCTAATGAACAGGTTTCAGGTTCGAGTCCTGACGGGATCACAAAAGCCTTGGCGTAAAGCTGAGGCTTTTTTAATTTTAATCATCATAAGAATAGAATTAGCTATAAACACAAAAAAGCCTTTTCATAGAACTATGAAAAGGCTTTTTTGTAAAAATGGCAAAATGATTTTAGTTTGCTGCTGCCATAACCGGCTTAACAACGGACTTAACCTTTGGTAAAGTGAAAAAGAAAGTACTACCCTCTCCTTCTACAGACTCTACCCAAATTCGTCCTTCATGCCGTTCAACAATCTTACGAACAGTAGCCAAGCCAATCCCCGTTCCTTCGTATTCTTCTTTGGTATGCAAACGAGTCAACATGTCAAAAATCTTTTCTTGATTGTCTTTGCTGATCCCGATACCATTATCTTTTACATAAAAAGTATGAAAATCTCCTTTGGTGGAAAAACCAATGTTGATCACTGGTAATCTATGCCCTTTAAATTTTAAAGCATTACTGATCAGGTTTTGCAACAATTGCATCATCTGAACTTGATTTGCTTTTACTATTGGGAAGTTATCTGCATTTTCGATATTAACTGTAGCAGAATTTTTAGTAATTGGAAATCGTAAATTTCCTTTTACGACCTCTACAATGTCTCTTACGTTTAATAATTTTAGGTTTTCAACACCTCCGTCTATAGATACTCTCGAATAATCCAAGAGACTATTGATCAATTGCTCCATACGACCAACCCCGTCTACCACATAGCCCATAAATTCATGTGCTCTTTCATCGAATAAATCTGAATACTTCTTCTTAAGCATCGAAGTGTAAGCATTGATCATTCTAAGTGGTTCTTTTAAATCATGGGAAGCTATATAGGCAAATTGTTCTAGGTCTTTATTTGAGCGTTTTAATTCTTTGTTATATTCATTTAATTGTTGCTCTGCATTTTTTCGCTGATTAATTTCATTACTTAACTTCTGGTTATAAGCTTGTAAAGCCTCGTTATGTTTACGAATTTTATTGGTGTACCAACTAAAGA
>CAKZTD010000417.1 GCA_937921595.1 uncultured Saprospiraceae bacterium | reverse complement strand
ATCCTAGTGTCTTGCTTGCAAATAATAATAAATGAAAAAATTAAAACAAACTTGGAGATGGTACGGCCCCGATGATCCCGTCAGTCTAGCCGACATTAGACAAGCCGGTGCAACAGGTATCGTCAATGCATTACATCATATTTCAAACGGAGAAATTTGGACCATTGATGAAATCCAGAAACGCAAAAAAATAATCGAAGATGCTGGATTAGAATGGTCCGTCGTTGAAAGCGTACCCATTCATGAAGATATAAAACGACAAACAGGAGATTATAAAAGATACATCGAAAACTATAAGAAATGTATTCTTAATTTAGGGAAATGTAATGTTCGAATTATCACGTATAATTTTATGCCAGTAGTCGATTGGTCAAGAACAGATTTAGATTACCCCATGCCAGATGGATCAACAGCTTTACGTTTTGAAAAAGCAGTCTTTGCGGCTTTCGAATTATTTATTTTAAAAAGACCAGGAGCAGAAAAAGATTATACCGAAGCAGAACAAAAAAGAGCTAAGCAACGCTTAGAAGAAATGAGTGAAGCAGAAATCACGAAATTTACTCAAAATGTAATCGCAGGTTTACCGGGAGGGACAACCGAAAGCAATGCTAATCTAGTCAGTTTTCAAGCTGTTTTAGATACCTATAAAAATATAGATGCAAAAGGCTTGCAATCGCATTTAATTTATTTTTTAAAAGAGATAATTCCTGTAGCAGATGAAGCAGGTGTGAAAATGGCCATCCATCCGGATGATCCGCCTTTTTCTTTATTAGGATTGCCAAGGGTGGTTAGTACAGAGGAGGATGCTAGGGCGATTATTAATGCAGTAGATTCTCCGAATAATGGCCTGTGCTTTTGTACCGGATCTTTTGGCGTTCGGCTAGACAATGATTTACCACAGATGGTAAGGAATCTTGGACATCGAATTAATTTTATTCATTTACGGTCGACTAAAAGAGATGAATTTGGTAACTTCCATGAGGCGGACCATTTAGATGGCGATGTCGATATGTATGCGGTGATGAAAGCATTGATTGAAGTTCAGCAAACTCATCATTCGGCTATACCGATGCGACCAGATCATGGCCATAAAATGTTAGATGATTTGCTAAAAAAAACAAATCCAGGTTATTCCGCGATTGGTAGATTGCGAGGGCTGGCAGAGCTGAGAGGTTTGGAACTAGGAATTTGTAGGAGTATGGAAGAATAGAAAAACGAAACGAAACATGAAACCATTTTTAAACGAACACTTTTTATTAGAAAATAATTTTTCACAAAAATTATATCACGACTTTGCGGCTGATATGCCGATCATCGATTATCATAATCATTTACCTCCATCTGAAATTGCAACAAATAAAAATTTTAAAAACATCACCGAGGCTTGGTTAAAAGGCGACCATTATAAATGGCGAGCAATGCGAGCAAACGGTATTGACGAAAAGTATATTACTGGAGATGGAAATGATAAATCGAAGTTTTTAAAATGGTCAGAAACTGTTCCTTACACCATGCGAAATCCTTTATACCACTGGACGCATTTAGAATTGCAACGCTATTTTGGGATCAAGGAGTTATTGAGTGAAAAAACGGGTGAGGCCATTTATGAAAATGCAAACGCTCAATTAGTATCAGCTGATTTTTCGACTCAAAGTTTATTAACCAAGATGAATGTCAAAGTGGTTTGTACCACGGACGACCCAACCGATAATTTAGAACATCACGCAAAATTAAAAGATGAAAACTGGGACTGCAAAATGCTTCCTGGATTTCGTCCCGATAAATTAATAGTGATAGATAATCCCGATTTTATAAACAAAATCCATGAACTGGAATCCGTCACCGATCGACCGATTCGGGACTTAATGGATTTATTAGCAGCCTTGTTGAATCGAATAGAATTTTTCCATTCCTTAGGAGGTAGAATTGCTGACCATGGGTTAAGTCAATTATACGGCCTTGATTTCACCGATGATGAAGTGGATAAAACATTGAGAAAACGTTTGTCAGGACAAGCCATTTTTGCTGGCGAGGCGATTCAATTTCAATCTTGTATTTTATATTATTTAGCGAAAATGTACCACGACAAAGGATGGGTGATGCAATTTCATTTAGGTGCTTTACGGAATAACAATCAACGCTTGATGGATCAAGTAGGTGCAGATGTAGGCTGTGATTCCATTGGTGACTTTTCACAAGCACAAGGGCTTTCTAGATTTTTCAATCGCCTGGATTCAGAAGAAAAATTGACCAAGACTATTATCTACAATCTTAATCCTAGAGACAACGAAGTCTTTGCTACGATGGTCGGAAATTTCAACGATGGTAGTGTCGCGGGGAAAATACAGTGGGGATCAGGCTGGTGGTTTCTAGATCAAAAAGACGGGATGGAAGATCAGATGAATGTGTTATCGAATATGGGATTGTTAAGTCGATTCGTAGGAATGCTGACAGATAGTCGTAGCTTTCTGTCATTCCCAAGGCATGAATATTTTAGACGGATTTTATGCAACCTAATTGGAAAGGATATTGAAAAAGGAGAGCTGCCAAATGACATAGATTGGCTAGGTCAAATGGTACAAGATATTTGTTATAATAACGCTGCAAATTATTTTGACTTTGATTAATTGGTAATGAGTCACTCCATGTATTCTTATGTGGTTCAAAAAAAAATAATAAAAAAGAATGCAATGAAATATAAAATACTCATCACAACGGTTCTTTTAATAAGCATACTCTCCTGTAAAAACGAACTCAGGACGAAGGTGCTTTATATCGGACACAATTCATCCCAAGCACATCCCGTACATCTAGGAATTTTAGAATTTCAAAAAGTACTAGAAACGAAATCTGGCGGCAGCATAAAAGTCAAAGTCTTTCCCGATGGACAGTTAGGCTCAGAGCGAGAAGTTTTAGAATTATTACAAATCGGGTCCGTGGCTGCTACAAAAGTAAGCGCAGCAACCTTGTCCAACTTTGTGCCAGAATATCACATCTTAGGAATACCCTATTTGTTTAGAGATAAGGAGCATAAGTTTGAAGTTTTAGAAGGCCCAGTCGGTAAATCAATATTGGAAAAAGGAAGTAAATTTTGGCTGCGAGGGCTATCTTATTTTGATGCAGGGAGTAGAAGTTTTTATTCCAATAAAAAAGCCATTAGAACACCCGATGATTTAAAAGGTCTTAAGGTTAGAGTCATGAATCATCAAATGTCGATTCACATGGTGAATGCAATGGGAGGAGCTGCAACACCTCTATCATACAGTGAAATATATACAGCTCTTCAGCAAGGCGTTGTAGATGCAGCAGAAAATAACCCTCCATCTTTTGTGTCTTCAAATCATCATGAGATTAGTAAATATTACACTTTGGATGAGCATTCTGCTGTTCCGGATGTACTCATCATAGGGACAAAGTATTGGGATAATTTATCGGAAGAAGAAAAGATATGGGTACAAGAAGCAGCAGATGAATCTTCTCAAGCTCAAAAAGTATTTTGGAACAATTCTGTTGAAGAATCAATGAAAACTGCCAAAGCATCTGGAGTAGAAATTATCATTCCTGATAAAAAGCTATTTGCCGAAAAATCAAAATCTGTTCTAGAAGAATTTATAAAAGAAAATCCGGAAATGGCTACGATTGTCAATCAAATTAAAAATCAATAAGCATGCATACCGTTGACCTTGTTTTTAAAAAAGTAAATAAATTTTTAGAGTGGTTTTTGATAACCATTTTTGCCTTATTGGTTTTAGACGTTTCGATCCAAGTCTTATCAAGACATTGGATGGGGTCATCTTTTTCTTGGACCGAAGAGTTTGCACGTTTCTCATTGATTTGGATGACAATTTTAGGAGCAGCATATCTCAATGCAAAAAAAGAACACCTGTCAATGGATTTTTTATATCAAAAATTATCCGATGTCAATAAAAGAAAAGCATCCATACTTATTGAAGTTTTTATATTTCTTTTTGCACTTATTGTCATGGTTATCGGAGGATTTAATTTAGTCTACATCACCTTACATTTAGAGCAACTTTCAGGTTCTCTCCAAGTTCCCTTAGGATATGTATACGCCATTTTACCTTTTAGTGGCTTGCTGATTATGTGCTTTTCGATTTATCATATTTTCAATATTTATACAAACAAAATCAACAGATAATCATGAGTATTGAAATGCTAAGTATAATCGTTTTGTTTGTTAGTTTTTTCGGACTGTTGTTGTTAAAAGTACCTGTGGCTTATAGCATAGGAATTTCAAC
>CAKZTD010000416.1 GCA_937921595.1 uncultured Saprospiraceae bacterium | reverse complement strand
CATGGCAGACAAGCAGACAGTTGGGGTGTATATTATTCAAGCTGGAGAAGACAATAATGAAATTTATAACAACGATTTTGATGGAATGACCTACGCCAATATTGCCTTGGGGACAAATGGCTCAATAACTGCTAATACTGATGGCACGTATAATGGCTTAGCCTATAGCTGTAATGACCAATCTAATTCTTTGTTGCACGATATGTATGCATTTTGGGGAAATGGTATACGGCATTATCAAGGAGATTTAATACCTGGAGTTGGATACCGTACACCAGCAAATACCTTTAGCCACACTGGAACTTCTGAAAGTGATATTTATAATTCAGGAATAAATAATATTATTTATATTTATGGAATTCCCCCTCTTGAAGAACCGCTTTTTTATACACCGTTAAAGGTAATGCCGTTCCCGACTCAACCAAATAATACCGAAGTAAATACTTGCCAAAGTCTAATAAAGCTAAATCGTCCAAAAGAAGAAGTAGTAGCACTTTTTGAAGAAACTGAAGAACAGTTTAGTTTATTTAATGATCAATATCAAGCTAGAATAGATAATGGGAATACAGCTGCATTATTAGCTCAAGTGTCGGCTACACAATCAAATAACCCTGTGTTAAAAGCTAGTTTAATGGAAGTTTCACCATATCTTTCAGTTACAGTGTTAAAAACTATTATTAACGATATGGCTTTTACAGATCAAGACTTATTCGATATTCTAAATGCAAACCCAGAGGCTTTATATCAAGGAAATATCTTAAATGAGTCTAATTTACAAGCCCTTCTTTCTGCAAATCTATATAGTCAATTAGAAGCTGGAGCTTCATCAATTTCAGAAAGAGGTGAGTTGGAGATGGTCGTTACTTATTACAAGGCAGAAAAAGACAAACATGCTCGTGATATTATTGATATTATGCATAATTTAGAAGACGAAGAAAAAACAGCTGAAGATGTTTTGGAAATTCAATCTTGGATGCAGACTTTTGAAACCTTGCCTACGAATTACAGTATTGTTGATTATTTATTTAATAGTGGAAATCAAGTAGAGAGTATGAATCTTTTTGCTTCGATACCTAGTACTTTTAGTCTGGACAATGACCAAAATTTATCCTATCAAAGTTTGGACGAATTATATGGTATTTTGAATCAATTAGTGAATGAAGATAGAAACGAAGTTTTGTTAACAGAAGAAGAGTATGATTTGGTAGATGGATTGGCTGAATTCGGTCACGGAAAAGGCCAAGTTAAGGCTAGAAATATTATGCGATTTTTCTATGGGAAAGAATATCCACTTGATCTTCAGTTTTTAGAAGCGCAAGAGGCAGAAGAGAAAAGTGAAGGGCTTATTAATAAGCCACAGGGAGAAGTACTAAGTAAAGTTTCTTTAGAGTTGCTTCCTAACCCTGCTAATGATGTATTAAATATCAGCTATTTATCACCATCAATTTATGGAAATGCTGGTGAAATAGTAATTGTAGACAATACTGGTCATGAGTTGTTTAGAGGTGAAATAGATGAACAGGAAAAAAAGTTTAACTTACAGGTAAGCGCTTGGAAATCGGGGGTGTATTATTGTATCTATAGGCCAACAGCTAGTAAACAAAAAGTAATTCCTTTTGTTATTAGTCACTAGCCTGAATATTTTTTGAGTTCTATGTTTAGATGGTGGATTGATTATATCATTCACCATCTAAACTAATTTCATGAAGCGTCGTCAATTTTAAATACCATGAAAAGAAAACACTTACTTCTACTCGTTATCATTGTCTGCTCTTATTCCAGCATTCTTTATGGCCAAATGTTTAACAATCGCTATCTTTTTGATCAAACGGCAGTTGTTTTTAGAACGATTCATACGGTGGAAGATACTTTGTTGGTAGTTGGTCTGGGTACTACCTGGGATTTTCCATATCCGGGCAAGTTGATGCAGACCAGATTCGACCATTTTGGAGAGATGCTGTCTTATGATTTGGAGGAGGCTGATTCTTTGCATAATTATTATCCATACGGAAGCGACTTGTTAAGTCAGAAGCTATTTATTGTCGGAGGTGTAAGTACTAATCAAATAGCAGATAGGGGAGGATTTTATGCCTTGTATGATCTGAATAATAACTTGCAATGGTTTCATGAAATTGAAGCTGAGATTGATACGAGAATGTTTTTTTGGGACTGTTTAATCTTGCCAAATGATCGCTTTTTGATTCTTGTTTTTCAACAATCTGTAGGTGAGGATGCTTTAACGAAACTGGTTTGTGTAGATGTAGACGGAGAAATTTTGTGGGAGCAAGCCTATCATTCACCTAACTATTATATTACATCAGGTTCTATAACTTCTCTTAGTGATACAGTGTTTCTGGTTGGATTAGAAAAGGGACCATTTCCTTCGCAAGGATTACTACCAAGATCTTCGATATTGAAAGTAGATGAAATGGGCAATATACTTTCTGAATGGGATAATGATGAACCTGTTCCAAGTTTTGCTCCTTATAAAATACTCTCAACAAGTGATCAAGGACTTATTTTTGCTGGAAGAATTTATGAAGAAATTCCTTGGCCAGGTTGGCAATCCTATATCTGCCATTTAGATTCATCTTTTAACAAAATATGGACAATCGAAACGGGAGTTCCATCAATTGAAAATTATCTCAATAATTTGATACCAACCTCAGATGGTAATTTTATAGCTGTGGGGAATACACTAGACTCTTTAGCTGACTTTCCGAATCAGACTCAATCAGGCTACTTAATAAAATTCGATATAGAAGGGTCTATTCTTTGGGAAAAAAGATATTTTGGGATAGAAGATTTGGCTGAAAGTAATAAGTTTTATGATATCATAGAACTAGAGGATGAAAGCCTTGTTTTGTGTGGGGCTTCTGTTGAATTACTTGCTGATTCTTTTCCTGCTCAAGGATGGTTGGTTAGGTTAAACAGCGATGGACAACTGGATTCAACTTCCTCATTAAAAGTAATTCATTCTTACAATATCGATGAGTTGTTATTATTTCCAAATCCAACAGACGCTTATTTAACAGTCGAGTTTGAAAACAACAATATTGATTATATAGAAATTTTCAATCACTCAGGAAAACGTTTGTATAGTCAAAAAGCGAATTCGAATAAATTGGAATTGGATGTTTCTAATTTTAGCTCTGGCTTTTATTTTCTTAGGGTGAATAAGAGGTATAGTAAAAAGTTTGTGGTGGATTGAAAATATGTACAGGTAGTCCAGATAAATGAATAGCAGATAAATTCGATTGGACGAGTAACCCCGACCTTTCCGACGGACTTAAATATCTGGAAATGGTGACACCTTGCTGCTGAGAGTTTCGATCTATACGAAAGCATTAGCCTATATTGTGGTAATGTATTCATTCGTATCCATTATGCAATTCTTATTAAGAAGTCCACTCCTCTCCTAATGTCATTTATGTATAAATTTTCGAGAAAACAAAAAATGCCTTTGACTACTATCTGTTTAGGTTCGAACAAGATGGTAATTGTAATAAACTCGAAGCAGGAGAAGGAGAATGGACTCATTAAATTAGCCATTTTAAAGTCTCACTAAGAAGAAAGAGCGTTTTGATGATGAAAGAGTTGGTTCTGCTTTCTGGATTGATAAAAATTCCATGGAATAAGCCTGTATGGAAATACAGTCTATTCTAAAGGAATTAGCAAGACTTCATAAGTTTGTATATTGTTAAGGAGTGCTAATTAAATGGTACTCCTCTACTCTCATTCTCAAAAATCATTACAGGATAATTTTATTTTCATATTTATACACTCTATTCAAACATTTAGCATAGAAGAATGTCCCCGAAACAGGCTTATCTATCTGTCCAAATTTACAGCATTTGCTTTTAGTCATCGAAAAAGCAGTAAGACCACAATCTTATTTGCAATAAGCTATACAGATCACTTTCCTAAGGAAATTAAAGGACAATTCAACAAGCACAGAACAGGGCAATGATTACAGCAAATAAGAATGACCACTCCTCTACTTAGCTATTGGTTAATTGTACTACACATCAAACTGAGTCTCACTAGGAAGACAAAACATTGAAACAACTTACCAGAGACCTTGAAAGCCTTTCCCTAACATAATAGTATTTTCCAAGATCAATCTTAATAGGATAAAACAGTTTACTAAAGCAAATCAAGATTTTCAAATTGATATTAGCACTCCCCTACTCTAGTTTTTATAATTAATTTTCTACTTAATTAAACTTAGTAAAGCGCAATAAACAATTAAAGCACAACAACAAAACGTTCTCACACTCCCCCTTTCAATGCTACATTAATCCTTAATTAAGGTTTTAAAGATTTAAGGGATGATTTTAAAGTTCTTTATTAAGCCAAAACAAACCCTTAATTAAAACTAAGCTTGAATTCTGAGCGGAAATTATAAGACTTAATAAGGTCCATTAATTAAGAAGCAATAAACGCCTAATTAATATTCATTTTGGGCAATTAAACTTTATTAAGTTTTCAGAGAGAGAAAAAAGCATCAGTCTCGAAAACTAACGGTTAGCACTTTATATTTTTACACAAAAAACATGATTCGCAGTAATGAAGCAGTACTGTGCATATACCGGCCTCGTTGTGCCACTCAAACCGGAGCACGTTGTGCCACTAGCAGAGCGGGTCGATTTCCATCATCAAAGTTAATAAATTATTGGTTTTCCATATTTTTGGCTTTACGCATAGATTCACCGCTCAGATTAATTCTATGAGAAGCATGAACAAGACGATCCAGTATAGCATCAGCAATAGTTCCCTCTCCAATTAATTGATGCCAGTTGTTTACAGGTATCTGGGAGGTTATAATAATGGATGATTCATCATATTTGTGTTCGACGATGTCCATGAGAGCCTGTCTGTTATCGTTGTCGAACTCATTGAGCCCAAAGTCGTCGATAATGAGTAAGTCTGTTTGTTTAATTCTTTTGATAAGTTTGTAATAATTACCATCAATTTTAGCGAGCTTGATCTGATCAGATAATCGGTTCATAGTTAGATACATGGTTTTGTGTAACATCATGCAGGCTTGATGTCCAAGTGCTTGTGCCAAGTAGCTTTTTCCAACCCCGGTTGGGCCGACAATAATGATGTTTTGATTTTTGTTTAAGAAGTCTAAAGTGGCCAGTCTTTGGAAGGTGTTTTTATCCAGTCCACGATGTGCTGTAAAGTCAATGTTTTTGATGTTGACGTTACTACGAAAGGCGGCCCTTTTTATCAGGTTTGTTATTTTTCTGTTTTGGCGATATTCCCATTCCTGATCAGCAAGCAAGGCCGTGTACTGGTCGAGTGTGTAATCGGTGTAAAGATTGTTTTGTGTGCTAGAATAATGGATGTCAGCCATTCCTTTTAAGCGCATTGCTTTTAATTTTTCAATAGTGGTCTGTGTATTCATGTTTTGTAAAATTTTATGATTTAGTGATAATAATTAGCTCCTCTGATATTGTCGTGTTCTGGGATTTGAGTGTCGGTCAGGTCGGTAAATAAATCAGGTTCCCGATCCATGTTGTTTTTCAAAATATCTTTAACAATCCTGTAGCCAAAACGAGGATGTTCTTTAGCGCGTTGACAAGCTCTGTTTAAACGATAAGCTGAGTATTCCTTTTCAAGCTGTAGTACCCCCATGGATTGCTTGTAAGCTGTTTCGGGATAGGTCGCCTGATCGATCAAACCCTTGATGTAGTTTTCAACATCTGCTCCATATCTACGCGCCCAACGTTGGAAAAAATCCGGGCTCCATTCACTATAAAATTTGTGGGTACTACTTAGATGCTCTGCGATAGTGGTATACCTGCCCGGCTGGTAATTTCTTTTGTGGGTAGCAATGCGTTCTTTGCTGTAAAACACCTCTACGGTGCGGCTGGTGTACTGCAATTCCACTTTCTTGCCTATGTACTTACAGGGAACACTGTAGTAGTGTTTATCGTCAGATAAATAAACATAACCCATTTTATGAACGGTTAGCAACTTGTAATTTCGCAACTCATAACGTTGCTTGGGCAGTGGGAGAAGTGTCTCTTTTTCAATCTCTTCAAATTGCCGACGACGGGTTGTTTTTAGTTGACTAAATAAATAGTCGTTATACTTTTTAAGCAGTATTGATATTTGAGCGTTGAGCTCCGACAAAGAGAAAAAAGTCTGCTTGTTGAGTGGGTAAAAAATGCGTTGATAAACCAGATTAACCGCGTTCTCTACCAATGCTTTATCCTGAGCCGAATAGGTTCGGGTTGGGTTGATCGAACTCTGGTAATGCAAACCAAAACCAGCAAACGTTTTATTCAATATCGGTTCGTATTTACAGCCTTTGGTCACCGCAGATTTAAGGTTGTCTGGTACCAGACTTTTGGGGACACCACCATAGAAGCTCAAACAGTTGTTCATCGACTCAATAAAGTCTGCTCGCTTTTGAGACGGGCTTGCTTCTACAAACGTATAACCACTACAAGGTAAGATACCTACAAACACTTCTACCTGTATTTGCTCACCAGTAGGCCTGTCCACATAGGATAGCTTTTTACCTGTGTAATCTACATACAATTTATCACCCGCTTTATGCTGTAATTTACCACTTCCTTCTACCCGTTTTAACCACCTATTCAGATGCTCATTGAACTGGCTAATTTGATAGCCATCCGGATGTCGCTCCAGGTATTCTTTCCACAATGTAAGTCGGGTACAGCCTACCTTTTTTAGCTCCTTGCGGAAATAAGAAAAATAGCTACTCAGTGTATCATAACGAGCTTTATCTGTTGTGCTTAACTCCGGAAATAAATCCCACAGTTCCTTATCGCTTAAGCCTTCAAGGTATTCATAACTTTGATTGATTCCCTTCAGCAATCGTATATATTCGTTGATCGTATTACGGTGCACGCCCGTTAAACGACTGATCGAACGATTGCTCTCTCCACGCGCTTTGAGTTGTAATAATTGTCTGATATTCATGATTCCTATTCGTTTGCATGACATGGTTCTTCACAGTTTGATGAACTGCAAAAGACCGAATAGAAATCGACTTTTCTCTGCTTTTTGGCACAACATGCTCCGGTTTGAGCCTTTTTTTGCCCTTTATATTATTGTGCTTTTTTGGCACAAGGTGCTCCGGTTTGGGTGGCACAATGACTCCGGTTTTAGTGGCACAAGGTGCTCCGGTTTAGCCA
>CAKZTD010000415.1 GCA_937921595.1 uncultured Saprospiraceae bacterium | reverse complement strand
AGCGAAGTGCCCGTTTTGATTTCACTATCTATTTGATTGGAATCGAAAGAATTTGATTTTTTATTTTCTGATTTTGAAATAGGGAGGCCAACATTTTCAGTACTCGCTAAATCTGATTTATTTTCAAAAGGAATACCAGCTTCATATACTCCCCAGCAAGTCGCTAAAAAGAATAATGGTAGCAATAAAAGGAGTTTCCAATTGAATCTTGATTTGTCTTTGGCAAGCTCTTGTTCCATATTGCCCAAGAGTTCTTCCTTGTCCCAATCGACTTTGTGATTCTTTAATTTATTTTTAAAATGCTCTTCCATCTTTATCAATATTTAATACCACTTAATTCGTTAAACTTACTTTGTCTTAATACTAGACTTTGAATAATTATTAGCAATCGATTTTTTTTCAATAAGTAGGCGAAGTAATTTTTTTGCTCTGGTCAGCTGTGATCGAGAAGCACTAGCAGTGATGTCAAGCATTTTACCAATTTCATTATGACTATATCCTTCAATTACTTTTAGGTTGAAAATAATGCGACAACCTTCGGGTAATTCTTTTAAAAGATTTAAAATATCTTCCGCTTCTAATTCCTCAATGATTGAAGTTTCGTTGGATATTTCGGCAGTGAAAATTTCTTCGCCAACAAAAATCATTTTCTGATTTTTTCGATAATCATTGAATGATTGGTTGATTAAAATACGACTGATCCAGGCACCAAGTGTTCCTTTTTCTTCATCAAATTGATCTATCTTTTTGAAAAAGGTAAGGAAGGTTTCTTGAACCAAATCTTTAGCTGAAGAAAGGTCTCTAGCATAGCGTATAGCAATAGACATCATTTCATCAGCATACAATAAGTACAGCTCTTTTTGAGCAGCCCATTCCTGGTTTTTACATCGCTTTACTAATTGTTTTATGTTGGTCTTTTTTGACAAGTTGTTTTGTGCTTCTTTTGCTAAGTAAATAGAATCATCTTATTTCATGAGATTCATTTAAGGTTCCTCATTTGTTAGCTTGAATAAAAATAAACAGGGTAAGCTAACAAATGAGGAATGGAATATTATTCGCTTTCTAAAATTATATCATTATTGAATTCTTGCTCTGAAACTTCCTGCTAATGTACCCAAAGATGTTTCGTATCCATCATAGGCGTCTCCACTAAAAGTGCCTTCTACAAACTCTCCATCATTCATGGTAATTGTAGTGGTCACACCATTTCCACCAAGGAAAGTTGTAAAGCCATTATAAAAAACGACATCGCTTGTGTTACTTCCTGTGTTAGCGTCAGAGATGGTAAAAGTGATATCCGTTCCATTGTCGTAGTCAGGATCTTTTTGTTTTAACAATAATTCTCCACTAGGCAAAACATTAGCGTAGGTGAACAGATCGGGCGTAACTTCAGGGCCATTGTCGATGGTATATTTTATAAAAGTATCGTCATCGGTACAAATGGTCATATCAAAGAATAAATTTTGTCCAGCTGAATAGTTGATTATCTGTTCTTGATACTTTCGCGGGTTTTGAGTAGCAAGGGTCACAATAATTGGATGAACCAAAAAATCACATTCCCAGCCACCAAATCCAGCAGTCCCCCAACTGTGACCGGTTAGGCCATTTGTTTTAAAGAAGACTGAATATTCTGAAATTTCATTCCCCGGACAATCGTAAACAGTCGAGAAAAAACCACCCACTAAAACATTTGAAAAATCAAGACTTTGATCCAACAAAACACCTAAATCCGTATCTTCTGAAAATGAACCTAAGGGAATAATTCCTTCCGGATGGCAATCTACTTGATAGTGTAAAAACAGTTCTTCGTCAGCCAAGGTAGTGATGGTGAAATCTGTAAAATCATCAATGGGTGTTGTCGTTCCTATTAGTTCATCAGCAGCATTTGTAATATAATACATAGGAGTATATGCTGTCGTAGGATCTTGCAATGTCCCTTTTAATTTAATATAAGGGCCTCCTTCACTAATCGCTTCTCCACTAACATTTGGAAAGGTCTTTCTTAATAAATTGGTACCGTAAATTGAATTTGAAAAAGTATCTACTTTTACTACATTATTATAATATCCCGTTGACTCGAATAAGAGATAAGCTCCTTCATTAGGAACCGGCTGAGTAGGGAAACTAAATGAACCTGTCTCATCCGTATTCGTTTCATCTAATAATTGTCCATTAAACATTAATTGAACATTGACATTGGCCAATTGAAAATTGAGATTGGTCCAATGCCATGTACTTTTGTATTCTCCTACTCCTCCAACTAAGGTCAGATCCGTAGTAGAGACAAGCACTGATGACGGAAACTCTGAATTCGTCTCTGTAAAATCTTGGTTTTTTTGACAAGCGGTAAAACAGAAAACAATTAAAAGGAAGCTTATATTTATATATTTCATTTTATATTTTATTGAGAAGCGATCAGACTTATTGGATGGCCGTCCAAATTCGGAGGATAACTTCGTTTGATTCTTAAAGGGTTGATCAACGTTACAATAATACTACCCTTGAGATGAGAGAAACGCTTGAAAGGTGTGTGATTTATTTTTTAAATATTATCCTTCGAGCTTTGCGATCTGAATTTGCGTGTTCAGATTTTACCCGATTCCAAACAGATTGGAAGCTTTCACAATAGAAAATTGACAGGTATAATCTTACTTTAATGAAACGGATTGAAGAGTATTTCGACTGATTTATATTTCCTATTCAATTTCAAAATATACTATTTAAGAAGAGCACATGCAAAATGTTTACACTTTAAACTAGCTTAAATTATACTCTCAGCTATTAGTTTTAATAAGAAAGTTTCCCGTTCAATAGACATACCTTTTTTATCGCTTGTAGCCATGGTCTTTGTATTATGTTTTATGGCTTCATGAATATTAATCCATTTCGCTTTCATGCCATTGTTTATTTCGTAGGACTCTAAATTTGAAACGCCAAGCTCTATGTTAATCTCGCAGGTATAGCAATAAGAAATCATATGCTGAATGTCATAATCTGATTTATACCATGGTCGATATTCTTCGTAAGCACCAAAGGGCTTTATGTTTTTTATGTCTTTGGCTCCAGTTTCTTCACTAAGCTCTCGCATCATCCCTTCGATTTTATCTTCGCCCAAATCTAAGCCACCACCAGGAAGACTGTAGTCCTCATACCTTTCAGTATATAGTAGTAAGATATTTGTACCATGAATGGCTATACTCCTTGTGGCTAGTCTTGTGAAAATAGATTTATTTTCTAAAGTTTCAACTTCAGGATGATAATGGGTTTTTAAAATTTGCATTTATAAAATTTATAATTTTGTTCCGTCACTTACACAAATATAGACTATGCAAAATCAAGTCTTGTATTTGAGATGTTTTAAATAAAAAATATTCCAAAATAAAAACACACAAGCAATGATGTACTTGTGCGTTTTTTATTTTTAGCTGAGTTGTTTTATCAAGAACAATCTTTACGATTACAAAGGACTTGGCAACATTTTTTCTACCTCAAAACCAACACCCGCTTATGAACGAGTGAGCCATCATCAAGTATGATTTTTAATATATACAAACCTTCATTTAACCGAGATATATCTAACTCTGAATCAACTTTTGAATATTGATTGATCAATTGACCATTTGTCGAAAATAACTGTAAAGATTCCATTTGAGTATTCACGGCTGTTAAATCTAGATAGAGTTTTGTTGAAGCAGGGTTAGGGTGTATTCTTATTTCTCCTAGTTCTTCTTCGGGCAAACTAGTGATCATAAATTCGGATGAGGATTGACATCCATTGCTATCAATAATATTTACAATCAGAATATTTCCACTTGTATCAGTAGTAACGCTATAAGGTCCTGTGCCTCCTGTTACCATTACTTCATCATTAACAAATTCGACAAATAGAGAAGGGTCAGCTATGCAGCATAAATTAGGGTTGATATATGTTTCAGGTTGACCATTAGGGTAATACAGATCTATGATATCCTGAAGCATTGAAATCCTTTCTTGTGCCTCCGTCATATCATAGGTAAGCGATTTTTGGTAATGCCAACCTACTCCAAAATCTGGATTATTTGTTGGTCCAGAGCTCATCAAATTTGGATACACAAAAAGCGCATATGCTAAAAATTCAGCCTCATCTTCAGGAACAAGCTCAAGGTATTCTTGGAGTCTATTGTATACCGCAGGTGATTGAGGAATGTTATTATTATCAATTTCATTTTGTAATGTAATAGAGTTTTGAGGTAATATTCCAAAAACATGAAACAAAGGACGAAGATCAGCACCAGCAGCAATTGACATTCTTAAGATTCTACTATCTATATCTTGATCATTAATCCCTTGATCATTACCATTTTCAAAATCAAAAAACTCTGACTCCCAAAAGTTTTTTAGTGGGCACCAGCCTAAAATATTTACGATTTCAAAATAGTGGGCATAGCCTCTGTGTTGGTATCTAACTTCGTTTGTTGTAGAATTGGTTATGTCTCTTTCTGATCCAAAACTATTGGATACTAATCTATGCGTTGCTGAATTGTCAATATCAAAAGTATTCGGAACGAAGCTAAATTTAACTGCTTCATCTAGGTCTTCGCCCAAACCGAAATTCAAAGCCATTATATATAAAAAATTAACTGCTGCTTCTCCTTCTCCCGGATATTTTGAAATCCTACTTGCATGTCCATATTCATGAAAATTGACTTCGTCATTTGGACCAGGACCATCAATAAAATTAACAGGGCCGGGGACCTCAGAATAATTTATTTGATTGTTTGACATGGGATAACCAATAGAGTATGCACCTCCTCGAATCAGTAGATCTGATATCATATATACATCATGTTTGTCTCCAATAGCCTGTCTTCCCAGAATAGTATTTATCGCTTGCAATGCCGTATCCCAATCTTCTAAAGCCTGCCTAAGGTCAAATTGACCAGGAACAATAGAATGTTTTGGTATGGTGTACATTACGTTGTCTGTTTCAAATACAGCCCATGGGGCAGGCTTGTTTAGTTCGGCATCAAAATCAGGTGATTCATAAAATGATTTTAATGAATAAAAAGGTGCTTCTAAAATATTGCTGATGCTTATTTCTACAATGCCTTCTGTTGCACTATAGGGCACTAAAATTGCGATTGCTCCTCCCAAAGGATTGAATACTTCAATGGTCGTTGCATCTATTGCAAACTTCTTGGTGATTCGATCCAGTCGTTTGAAAATCGGTTTATTGTTTAAATCCCATTCATGCGCACCAACTCTGATGTGGTAATCTTGGCCAACCAAACTACTTGGAACCGTAACCGTGGCTACGCTTCCTGGTGCTAAATATAGACCTGTAGGACGAAAGGCATGCTCCGTTCCATCACCATTAATATCATAAGACGGATTGATGCCATCTGGATCTTCAAAGTTTGCTCTTATAGAGGTAGTATAATTTATCGATGGATCAGCAGGAGGAAGGGCTTCGCCTGGAAAACTTACACAAGAGTTAAATCTAATTCCATCAATTAGCTGAGGAAATTGAGCGTAAATCTCAGGCGTAAAAACAAAATCAAATAGCCCTTGCTGTAGCGCGATCATTGCCCTTTCTAATTCAAAACCAGGAGATACCAATGGATCTTTATTAAAGCCATTTTGAGTGCTAGGAGTTGTGAATAAAGCACCGATCTCGTTATCATAATCATCCACAACATTTTGCGCTTTTATGATCAGTAATTCACTATCCGCAAGATTTTCAGAATAAATATATATCGTGTTTTTTATTTGGTTTAATTCATCATCACTAAGTGTCTGTACCCCAATGATGTGATTTTGTAAATCATCTAAAGCAGTAAACAATACATCACTATCAAAGGGAACTGGTTTGACCCAAACTCTGTGAATCGTACTATGCTCTGATAGGATTAAGCTTCCATCAGTATTTCTTACATTATCTACATTCCAACGTCCGCCAGTATTAACCTCCCAAGAATGCTGATTAAATTTCCAAAAAGGGCCATCTGCAAATACGTTATTTCCACCATTATTAGCGGTACCTGACCCGGCTTCAGCAGGTAGATTCGCGGTGTGATCATCTCTCAGAATATTTTTGTAAGTAATTTCTGGAGTAAATGAGTCTTCCGAATCGGATTGAAATCTACCTAAAACAGGACTTTCAAAATGTATCTTCCTGTTATGCTCAGAAGTCTCTGCTTCCCACCTTAACCATAATTCATCATCTGGAATATCGGTGGCAAAGTCTTGTGTTCCATGTCCCCATTTTGTCGCATCACCACTTAAGTCAGCTCCTAATGGACTATTGTCAAATATAGGAAGGTCGTTCCCTGCTTGGATTACATTTAAATTGGGATTAGTGCCTCCCTGATGTTGATATTGCATCCACAGCAGCCAGCCATCAGCATCAACATATCCTTGAAAATTCCCACTGCCAAAATTGAAAGTATAGGTGCCTTCACCCAGGCCTTGAGCGTCGGTAAGACTGGTAATCTGACCAGTTAAATAAAATGGATTAAAAATTATGAGTAGTAGAAAGATGAAGTTTACAATTGATTTCATAAGGTTGTTTTCTAAAATAAAAAAAAATGCAAGTAGTTTGACGAAATGATGTTACTCTATTTTATTAAGATTTCGAAAGATTTCAACACAATTTCTTTAGAGTCAATTATTTATAAAATTTTTCAAAATCAAAAATAATTTTACCTGATTTTGTTCCGCCATTAGTCTCTAAAAGTATTTAAAAAAAATGAGCTTAACCTAAAAGTGTTATAGTAAAGTTTAACAAAATAATTCCGAGAAGGTTGATGCTCCCAAGGATATGGATAATATTGATGATTTGGTATTTAAAATCTACAAAATGAAAGACAAAATATAATTCATTAATTTTGCGAGATGAACTCAAGTACACCTTCAGAAATAGTCATTAAAGGAGCCAGAACAAATAACCTGAAGAACATTTCTTTGAGTATTCCACACAACAAATTTATCGTAGTGACTGGAATATCGGGATCAGGAAAAT
>CAKZTD010000414.1 GCA_937921595.1 uncultured Saprospiraceae bacterium | reverse complement strand
TATTTCCTCTTGTGCAAACAGAGAAAGTGAACCAAAGAGAAGGAAAATTATATTTGCTAAAGTTTTCATTAATGACTAAACGCAAAAAAGAATGGAATTGTGTACAGAGTTGAAAAATTAATTTCAAATAAATCACTGTTTCAAGTTTAATCCGATTCATAGGATTAAACTTGAAACAACCAAATAAAGCAAGTTTCCAAACTTGCAAAAGCAAAATCACAAACTATATGAATCTACTCTTCAATCCGATCCAACAAATCATTCAAGATGTCAACTGAATCAAAATGAATCATAATTGATCCTTTGTCTTTACCTTTCAATTTTAATTCAACTCTAGTTTCTAAATGATTTCTAAGTCTATTTTGAATAGCCTGATATTCTGATGGTAGGCTAGTGGATGGCTTTGGTTCTGAACCCTGTTTAGGAGTTTTTAGAGACTTGATCAAATTTTCTAAGGCTCTAACCGAAAGCGTCTTTTCGATGGTTTCTTTGAATAACCTATTTTGATTAATGATGTCGTCAATCCCAAGTAAAGCAACAGCATGTCCCATAGAAATGTCATTCTGTTTAAGTGCTCTTTGGATATCTACAGGAAGTTTTAAAAGTCGAAGATAATTACTGACACGAGAACGATTTTTACCTACTCGCTCCGCTACTTTTTCATGTGTCAAATGACACTCATCAATTAATCGCTGGTAAGAAACAGCGACTTCCATGGCATTCAATTGTTTACGTTGGACATTCTCAATAATTGCCATTTCTAGCATTTCTTGATCACCTTCTACAACTCGAATGTAAGCTGGTATTTCTTCAAGACCAGCCATTTTAGAAGCTCTCCATCTTCGCTCACCAGAAATTAATTGATAACTTGTATCATTTAATCGTCTTACGGTAACTGGTTGAATTAGTCCATGAATTTTTAAAGAATCAGATAATTCTTGAAGTGCCTCTGGTTCGAATTCATTTCTTGGTTGGAAAGGATTTACCTCGATCTGATGAAGCGGAATATTAGCGATAGTATTTGCAATTTCTTTTACTACCTCTCCTGGGCTTTCTTTGATATTTTTATCGATATTGGAAAGAAGTGCTCCAAGCCCTTTTCCCATTTCTTTTCTTTTAAACTTTGCCATGAATATTAAAATTGAAAATTTTAAAACCTAAGTCTTCTAATGTGTCTAGTATGGTTGAAAATACGATTGAGTGAAAGAAATCAATGATAAGAAAATTCCTCTTTGAAAAAATACCTCTTATCAATTCGAACGCCGCTAAATCTTTCCAAACAAACACTGTTTGTCAATTCGAGCGCAGTCGAGAATTACTTTTTAACCTCCTCTTTAATTTCTTCTTCGTCTTTTTCTTTTCCTTCGTTATTATTTAAAAACTCTTTAGCGAGATTTAAAAAATTGACACTTCCTTTACTAGAAGCATCATAAAGCAATACAGGAACATGTAAATTTGGAGCTTCTCCAATCTTAGAATTTCTATGAATAATCGTATCGAAAACGATGTCTTTAAAATATTCTCTAACTTGACTGACCACCTCATTAGCTAATCTTAATCGTCGGTCATACATAGATAAAAGGATACCTTCTACTTCAAGATCAGCATTAAGCTGTTTGTTGACTAGCGAGATGGTATTCATCAATTTACCTAATCCTTCTAATGCGAAAAACTCACACTGAACTGGAATCAAAACAGAATCTGCTGCAGACAAAGCATTGATAGTTACAAGACCGAGAGAGGGGAGACAATCAATAAAGATGTAATCGAAATCATCTTTGATTTTTGCAATGATCCCCTTTAAAATAAATTCTCTTTGAAATCGAGAAACTAATTCTAGCTCTGCACCAACTAAGTTGATGTGAGATGGAATAACATAAAGATTGGGTGTTTCTGTTTCTAGAATAGCATCCTTAGGATCAGCATCATTGACCAAAAGGTCATAGGTACTTAATTCTATTTCCTCCACATCTACACCTACTCCAGAAGAAGCATTGGCTTGAGGATCTGCATCGATTAATAAAACTTTCTTTTCTAAAATGGCCAAACTTGCAGCAAGATTAATCGCTGTGGTAGTTTTCCCGACGCCCCCTTTTTGATTTGCTATAGCAACTACTTTTCCCATTTACTTATTTATTTCGAATCTTGATTTGATTTTTTTGAAAAAAAATGCTGTTGTATTGATCTCCAAAACAATTAAACCAAGATATCAAATGAGTGTATATTTTAAAACTCAATAGAACTCCCTATTTCTATAAGATTAAGTCTTTTTCCTTTTGCTGAAAACGCACTTTTCGCGGCTTCTTTATCTGCTATTTCTATAAAACCAAAAGTATCATAATGACACCCAATAATTTCATCACATTCTATGAAATCACTGGCGATAACTGCTTGCTCAACATCCATAGTGAAATTATCACCAATTGGTAGAAGAGCGCAAGTCAATTTCGGACACATCATTGGAATCAATTTCATATCATAAGTCAATGCCGTATCACCTGCAAAATAGAAAGCTTCAGAATCATTATACACCACATATCCCAAAGGATTGCCTGCATATGTTCCATCTGGAAAGCTAGATGAATGTTGTGCAACTACACAGCGAACGGTACCGAAGTCAAATTTCCATTTTCCTCCCGCATTCATCGGATGAGCATTTTCAACCCCTTTAGCCAATATCCAGTTGTAAACTTCCCACGCTGCAATCACTGTTGCTCCAGTTCTTTTTGCTAGTGCTTCAAGATCATAAATATGATCCTGATGACCATGAGAAACAAGAATGTAATCTGCCTTAATAGTCTCTAAATCAATGTCTTTCGCAAGTTCGTTACCTGTTATAAAAGGATCAGTGACTATATGTTTGCCAGAAAACTCAATTCCAAAACATGACTGTCCATAAAAAGTAATTTTCATGCTTTAATGTTTTTCATTTTAATCTTCTCTTAATCTCGTAAAGATACTAGGATTTGGCAGATATCCAGTCGAATGTGGGTATTTTTATATACTGATCAAATAAGTTTCCTCTAATATTCTATCTTTGCGGTCAACTAACAAAAAGATTGAATGATAACCGTTATTTCAGGAACTAATAGACGCAATAGCAGGACTTTTCCGATTGCAAAACAATTTTACGATTTATTTCGAAAAAGCACCGTTGAGCACATTGAATTGTTGAATCTTGAAGATTTGCCTTTGGATTTTATTCATGCTGGGATGTATAATCCAGATGGACAAAACAAAGTCCTCCGGAAACTACAAGATAAATTTATGATCCCTGCGGATAAGTTTTTTATCGTCAGCCCAGAGTACAATGGTAGTTTTCCAGGTATTCTAAAGCTTTTCATCGATGCTTGCTCCATAAGAGAGTATAAGCCAACTTTTAATGGTAAAAAAGCAGCTTTGGCAGGTGTTGCTACTGGAAGAGCCGGAAATATTAGAGGAATTGATCACCTGAGAGGCACATTGTCCCATGTGGGAACTATTGTAATGCCTGATATTTTACCGCTTTCTCTAGTCGATAAAATATGTGATGAGGATGGTTTTATTACTGAAAAAGCTACTTTGAAGAGTATGCGAAAGACCGTTGATGCTTTCCTGAGTTTTTAAAAAAACTAAATTCTTAAGTCAATAAAGGAATAAGTTAGCAAAATAACCGAATTGGTATTTTGCTAACTTGTTCTTCTGTTACTTCATTCCTTTGCTATTCTACCCAATCCGCAATAAATACATTCGTATCTCGAGTTCCTCCATTATTTCTATTTGAAGAGAAAACTAGTTTTTTGCCATCATAAGAAAACATAGCAAAAGCATCGAAGATATTATCATGAGTAATTTGCTTTAATCCAGTACCATCTAGATTGATCAAATAGAGATTAAAACGTGGTCGTCCTTTGCCAACACTAGTGTGGTTTGAAGAGAAAATAATCTTTTCACCAGAAGGGTGAAAATAAGGAGCCCAGTTTGCGCCACCCAAATCAGTCACTTGCTTAAGATCCGTTCCATCCGCATTACAAACATAGATTTCCATATTTGTTGGCTGAACCAATTCTTTCGATAAAAAGTCTTTATAAGCTTTTACTTCTTCATCGGTTTTTGGTCGTGAAGATCGGAATACCAATTTTTTGCTGTCTGGAGAAAAGAAAGCACCACCATCATATCCAAGTCCTGAAGTGATCTGCTTTACATTCGATCCATCGATATCCATAGTGTACAATTCAAGATCTCCAGATCGAGTAGATGTAAAAACTATTTTTTTACCATCAGGAGAAATCGTAGGTTCTGCATCATAACCTGGCTCATTGGTCAATTGACGTTTTGTGTTTCCTTCAAGGTCAGCAACGAAAATATCAAATGAAGAGAAAACAGGCCAAACATATTTACCATTAACCGATCTCGGTGCTTCTGGACAAGCTTCACTAGTTAGGTGGGTTGAAGAGTAAATAATTTCCTTGTTGCCAGGCATAAAGTAGGAGCAAGTCGTTCTACCTTTTCCTGTACTCAAAAGCGGTGGCATATCTCCTTCGTATCCATCAATTGGCATGTAAAAAATCTGGTCGCAATTTGCGCCCCATTCTTTATTACTCGCTTGAAATACCAAATGCTTATCATCAAAACTAAAGTAAGCTTCCGCATTATCACCACCAAAAGTAAGTTGTTTTACATTCTTAAGGTTGGTTTCCTTTTCAAAGGTAAGAGTCTCTTTGTTCCAACCAGGAAGAGCAACTGCCTCCTTGGCTTCTTTCATTTTTTCAGTAACCGCATCCTTTGTTTGGTCTGCTGCATTTTTGACATCTTTTACTTCACTCTTACAAGCGAATAGGAATAAAGCGAATAACATTAACAGGTTTGTAAATTTCATTGTTTATTATTTTTGTTTTTTATTTTGAATGCAAAAGTAGGAAATAAGCGTTAAGAATGAATAATTAATAGGTTATGAAAATTTTTTGAAATATACTTTTTTGATAAAACTTTGATTTTTAGCGTTTTAGCTAAAACCATCATAATTTAACGTGGTTTAAGCACTACAAAATCATGAAGGTTTGACTTTAGATTCAGTAAATAATAAATCATAAGCTTGTTTTTTTACATTCAGGAGGGGTATTCACTCATTCATCAATTCGTTCATTTCTAAGTTATTACCCAATCGGGTATAGCTAGATTGATTGATAATTAAAAAAATCAATAATTGATTCAAATCATTTCAATAATCAGATTTAAAAAATATACTTTTGTCACACAAATGCAAAATCTATAATATGATACAAAGAACAATTGCCTTGATAAGTTTGATTTTTATCATGGCTTGTGGAGGAGATACTCCTGAAGTACCTAAAGCTGAAAAATCAGTTTTCCGATACAACCAAATAAATTCGATTACTTCTCTGGATCCTGCTTTTGCAAAAAGCCAGAATAACATTTGGGCCGTGGATCATCTTTACAATGGCTTGGTGCAATTAGACGAGCAATTGCAAATCAAACCAGCAATTGCTGAAAGCTGGACGGTCTCTGATGATGGTTTAGTTTATACCTTCAAATTACGAACGGATGTAACTTTTCATAATAATGCAGCTTTTGCCGATGGAAAGGGTAGAGTGGTTACCGCAGAAGATTTTGTGTATAGCTTCAATCGAATCATCAGTGATGAAGTTGCTTCTCCGGGAAGTTGGATTTTTAAAGGTAATGTAGCAGAAGTAGAACCATTTAAAACCATTGATAAAAATACTTTTGAACTTCGTCTTCAAAAACCATTCAGACCAATTCTTGGAATTTTAACGATGCAGTATTGTAGTGTTGTTCCAAAAGAAGCGATTGAAAAATATGGAAAAAACTTTAGAAGTAATCCCGTCGGTACTGGCCCTTTTCAATTTAAAAATTGGTTAGAAAATCAATCTCTTTTTCTTACTAAGAATGAAAACTATTTTGAAAAAGATGGTGCCTATCAACTGCCATATTTAGATGCCGTTCGAGTTAATTTTATTGGAGATAGAAAGACTGCTTATCTAGAATTGATGAACAAAAAATTGGACTTTATGTCTGGTTTAGAATCTTCATACGTCAACGAATTATTAACCATAGACGGAGAATTGCAAAAGGATCAACAAAAGGATTTGCAGTTTCTAAAAAGCCCGTTTTTAAATACAGAATATTTGGGCATCAATATGCAATTTGGAGATGGAAAACATCCACTAAGGGACAAGCAAGTTCGACAAGCTTTGAATTATGGTTTTGATCGAAATAAGATGTTAGAAACCCTTCGAAACAATGTTGGAAAAGCAGCAGATGCTGGATTCGTACCACGAGGACTACCATCATTCGATAATCAAAAAGTGAAAGGTTACTCTTACCAGCCAGATAAATCGAGAAGCTTATTAAAAGAAGCAGGATTTCCAAATGGTGAGGGTCTTCCAGAAATCACTCTGCATACTAATAAAGATTACCAAGACCTATGTACTTTCATCGCTCGACAATGGGAAGATATAGGAGTCAAAGTAAATATTGAAGTGATTGAATCAGCAACCCTTCGACAAATGATGACCAAAGGTCAAACTCAAATGTTCAGAGGAAGCTGGATTGCTGATTATCCAGATGCGGAAAGTTTCTTTACCGTTTTTTATGGTAAAAATCCAGCACCGCCGAATTATACTCGATTTGCAAATCCAGATTTTAATCGCCTTTATGAAGCAGCTCTAAAAGAAAATGATGATCAAAAACGATATGATCTTTATCATCAAATGGATCAAATTCTGATAGATTATGCACCCGTGATTTTCTTGTTTTATGATGAAACAGCACTTTTTGCTGATAAAAATATCTCAGGCTTGAGTAAGAATGCGATAAATCTTTTAAGCTTGAAAAAGGTAAAGAAATAAGGAACTTAAGTAGAATTAGCATTTGGAGCATTTTTTGAGTGTAAAAATTATGCTTCGGCTTAAACACAAAAATAAGAAGAATACAACTTTATTATTCCTGCTAGTTATTCTACAATTAAATATTCTAATTGCTAAGGAATATGATTCTGCTTCCTTGCAGGACTCTGTTTTTGTGGGCAGTCTACTCGAAAAAGCCTTAGCAGCATCTTCACAGGATCTCAATCAATCCATCTATTTTTCAAGAAAAGCTATAAAAATTGCAAGTGATAAAGGCTTACTTTCTCAAAAAGCAGAAGGTGATCTAATCATTTGCTCACTTTATAATTCCGGAATGAACTATGATTCCATTTATTCACATTGTGAGAAGGCAATTGATTATTTTAAAAGGAACGGAAATGAAAGGAAGCTTGCATGGACTTATAATAACACTGGGATTATCTATGATATCTTAGGTGAAAAAGATAAAGCACTAGAGACTTTCCAAAATGGATTGGATCTTTTTGAAAAGCTAGAAGATAAAGAAGGAATGGGCTATTGCCTCAATGATTTGGGAGTGACCTATAGTCTTTCTGGAGATTATGTTGAAGCAACAGAATATTTCTTTAAAGGACTAAAAATCTTTGATGAAATAAATGACGAACTTGGATTAGCAAGAGCTTATAGCTGTATCGGTTTTTTCTATAAAAGACAATCTCAAAATAAAAAGGCAAAAGAATATTTATTCAAAGCTTTTGAAATTTCAGAGAAAATAAATAACAAATATTGGTCAGCACAATCTTTGAGCGGATATGTAAAGATGTTGAGAGGGGAAAACAAATATACTGAAGCACTGAAATATAATCAGCATGTTTTAGCATTGGCGGATACTTTAAATAGTGATTACATGCTTTTGGATGCTAATCGAAATCACGCTTTTATTCATACGGATCTAAAGGAATTTGAAACAGCTGAATATTATGCATTTAAGACCTTGGCTCTAATGGAAGCTCAAAATCGGATGCAGAGTCAAGCCTCTTTGTTAAATCTTCTTGGAGAAATTTATATTTCGAAAAATGAATTGGCAAAAGCGAAGCCTTATTTAGAGCAAGTCTTGAAAAATGAAAAAACACCAAAAAGTAAAAGAATCATAAACTATAAACTTTGGGTAGATTATTATAGACAAAGTAATGATTTTAAAAAAGCTTTGACCTTTCAAACCAAATATTTGACTTTAAGGGATAGTGTGAGTAGAAAAGAAAAGATGACTACGATCGCAAATATTGAAAAAGGATACGAACTAGGAAAGAAGCAAACGGAGATTGATCTGCTCAATCAGCAGAATGAGATTCAAATGGAAATGGTCAAAAATAGAAACGCTTCATTGCTAATTATAATTATTTTGGGCATTATTCTATTCACTGTTTTATATCGAAATACTCAGTATAAAAAGAGATTAAACAGAATTTTAGAAAATAAAATTACAAATCGAACCAAGGATTTAATAGCTGTAAATACTCGTCTTGAAAAGAGTAACGAAGAGCTAAAACGTTTTGCTCATATCACTTCTCATGACTTAAGAGAACCGTTGAGAAATATCTCTGGTTTTTTACAATTGATTGAGCGGAAAAAGGGGAGCCTTAATGAAGAAACAACTACGGAATATATAGCTTTAGCAAAAAATAATGCCATTCAAATGCACGAGCTTATTGAGGATGTACTCGATTTTTCTCAGCTTGATGAATCAACTAAAGGTGCACAGAAAGTTGACCTTAATAATATCGTTGATCAGGTTTTGCATTTGCTGGAAAATGAAATCGATAAAAAGAAGGTGCTCTTTGAATTTAAGGGTTTGCCAACGCTCAATGTTTTGAATTCTGATATGCTTAGGTTGTTTCAAAATTTGATTGAAAATGGTATCAAATATAATGAATCGACCCCACCAAAAATCGAAATAGAATGCATTGAAAATATCAAAGAATATTGCATTTTTATAAAAGATAATGGTATTGGAATTGAAAAAGAATATTTTGGAAAAATCTTCGAAATGTTTAGCCGTCTTCATGCCCGAAATGTCTACCAAGGCTCAGGTATTGGTCTAGCATCCTGCAAAAAAATCATCGAAAAATACCATGGTGAAATCCACGTTCAATCCAAATTTGGAAAAGGAACAACTTTTATTTTGACCTTCCCGAAATAATATTTTAATCCATGTTCACCAAACTTTCGCATTTGATTGAGAGAAGTTTAGTAAACCTGATAGAAATTCTTCTTTCCTAATTCTTCATTCCTTACCTTTGACCAAATTAAACTTCTTCTTCGTTCAAACGTTCAAATAAGCATGCAGAAAGTCATTTTCAAGGATTTAGGCGCCGTAGATTATAAGGAGACCTGGGATTATCAGCAAAGCTTATTGAATGAACTGGTTGCGCTAAAAAGGCATAATCGAGAGCTTGATGAACAAGATCCTACTTTCAAAATTCAAAAGCACTATTTACTTTTTTGTGAACATAAACCCGTTTATACGCTCGGGAAAAGTGGATCGCTGGACCATCTTTTACTCTCTGAAAAGAATCTAAATGAAAAGAACATAGATTTTTATAAGATCAACAGGGGAGGAGACATTACTTTTCATGGTGTGGGACAGATTGTAGGCTACCCAATTTTTGATCTGGATTGCTTCTTTACAGACGTTCATAAATATGTTCGATTTTTAGAAGAAGCTGTCATTCGGACACTCGCTGAATATGGCCTTGAAGGTATCCGAAAAGAAGGATTTACTGGCGTATGGTTTGATCAAAAAGATGGACAACCGTTTCGGAAAATTTGTGCGATTGGAGTACACTTAAGTCGATGGGTAACTATGCATGGATTTGCTTTTAATGTCAATACGGATTTGAAGTATTTTAATTATATTGTGCCCTGTGGCATTAATGACGCTGATAAAGCAGTGACTTCATTGCAAGCAGAATTAGGCAGAGAGGTAGACATGGAAGCTGTAAAAGAAAAGCTTAAACATCATTTCAAAACTCTTTTTGGTTTTGTTTTTGATGATTTGAAAACTAATAAATAGATCAAACTACTTTGCACTTTTTACCTGAAAGCGAATCATGATGATTTTGCACTGTTTATTCAGGGAAATTATATTCTTAAGCAATTAAAAGTGTTTGATCGTATAGTATTATTTGACGCTTATTTTTATGAAAAAAGATATTCCTCAATTCAAGGTTCAAGATTTAGCAATTGCCATAGTTCCAAACAATGATGATGAAGACTTTTGGGATGTATACATTATGAATCTCAGGGACGAACCCATCAATAATGTTTTAATCAATTCTAAGGGATATGGTGAACTCGAAGGAGAAGAAATAGAAACAACGATTCTTCGTCATTTCTTTGAACGTATTGGTCCTTTGAAGATTGAAAAAATAGAACCTATTCAGACCAAATTTTTTGAAATTACCAATGAATACTGGGTTAGCTTTCAATACAATGATTATATGTATGATAAAAAATACGTTTTTGTAAAAGGCAGCATCTCACAAATTAACTTTACTCCAATTCCTTTTCTTGATAAAAAAGGTGTCATGATCCGTTAAGTGCTCAATTTTCAGCCTTTTTTTGTCTGTTTATCTATAGATCTTTTTTGATTATCATAGTCTGATTTTCCCTATGGTCGGATATTTTTTGAATGTAATTAACTGATAGTCAGGTGTTAGTGGTTTTGACAGACAAGTTTTGGTTCAATGATTTTTAATCTTTAATCAAAAGAACTCGTAGATGCCTGCCTCAAGTGAGCACACCAGAAGATTTGACGAACCAACCAATAAATAATTAAATCAATCACACTTCCAGCTTACTGCTAAACAGTTTAATTTACCGCATTTTTAGATATTCTCTCCTATATAGTCATTTCGGTACATTCTTTGTATTATAAAAAAAAATAATAGGTATGTTTTTTATATCTGTTTTTGATATTCTGAGGCAATACTTTGTTTTTTTAACAAAGAAAAGCCGCAAAACGCTCTAAGCTTCCGAAAAACAACTCCCTATTTAGACAGAACAAACGATCGCCCTAAAACACATATCTGATGGTGAATGATGGAATAATACTTAGGCTATTTGTATCTTTTTTATTCTCTACAATTCTTTTTTCTTCTTGCAAAACTCCCGCAGTTTTTGAGTCAGAGCTAATGCCTGCTCATAAAATGACAGAGTTTGTTTTGATGAATCCGGAAGAACCAACACTTCTTCCTGGTGATAAGATTACGATAAGTATTTGGGGGCATATCGACTTGAGTATTGGTTCTATTAATAGTGCTTTTGTAACGGATGAAGCTACAGGGCGTTGGGTAATGTTAGACAAGCAAGGAGAAGTGAATCTTCCTAAAATTGGACGTACCAACCTCAAAGGATATAATGTAAAAGAAGCAGCTTATTTTTTGGAAGAATTGTATGCTAAACACATTCAAAATCCAGTGATCAATGTTCGGATCATTAATCATTTTGTTACGATCCTCGGAGAAGTAAACAAACCAGGAAAATACCAATTAGATAATGAAGATCTTTCGCTAGTAGAATTGCTAGGGCAGACCGAAGGATATACCAAATACGCTAAACTAAATGATATACAATTGATAAGGAAAGTAAATGGTCAAATGGTCAAATTCCCGATCGATTTTTCAACTCTAAATGCCTTAAACAAACAAAACGCATCAATAAAACCTGGAGATATTGTTTATATACCTCCAACAAAAAAGAAAGCATCTGATTTGACTATGAATCGTGTGATTCCTGTAGCTAGTATTCTAACGGGAATCGCCATTGTTGTATCAAGCTTTAGAAAGTAAATGAACTTAATAAAAGAATTTAAATTATTCATTCTACCTGTAATTAAAGGACTTCCTCTAATCATTACAATGATGGTTCTTGGATACCTTGGGGCTAATTATGCCTTGAAGTATATGACACCTCAGTACGAGGTAGGTGCTAAAATAAAACTAGATAATCGAGATCATGGTGCTAAAGAATTTGAACTTTTTAATGAAAAAAAATCTGGATCAAAAGGCAGTAATTTTCTTACAGAAGTAGAAGTTTTTAAAACAAAGTCTCTCCAAAAGAAAGCACTTCAAAAATTAGATTTTGATGTTTCTTATCATCGGATTTCTAATACTCGAAAGAAAGAATTATATAAAGATTCTCCTTTTTTAATCGATTATAAAATACTGGATTCTTCTGCATACGATCAGGATATTTATTTGAAATATGCTGGCAATGGAAAGTTTAGATTTTATAAGGATCAAGACATGACAGACTATGAGCATTCTTTGAAATTTAAAAAGGCTTATACCGATAGTACTTCTATTTCTTATCGAATTCGACAGAATACAAAATACCTAAAGAAATATCCTAATACACTTAAAGTAGGAGATGAGTTTTCTTTTAGAATTAATAATATGACAACCTTGGCTGAGGATATTAATAATAGTAATTTCTTTTGCAGCCCAGTAGATAAAGAAATCTTTATTGTAAAACTTCATTATAAGCATGAGCATCCTCAAAAAGCAGTTGATTTTTTAAATTCTCTTTTGAATACTTATGTTGAAACGGATGGCGAAAGAAAGTCAATCAAGGTCAATAAAGTACTACAATATATTGAAGGCGAATTAGATAGTCTTGGCCGAGAAATGAAGTCCTCTGGTCTTAGATTGTCTACTTATCGTAAAGGCAATAATATTATTAATGCTACTCAAGAAACGGAAGCTATTTTACGTCAACTGAATCAGTTTGATGTACAAAAATTATCCTTAGATCTAAAAGAAATAGAATTAAACAATGTCTATGATTTTTTGAAGTCAGATAGAAATCTTTCTAGTTTTTCTCCTGATTTTGAAATGGTGAAAGATGATGTTTTTCAACTCACTTTTCTGGATTTAAAAGAACTGGAAATTGAGAAGTTTAAAATTGCAGAAAAGTATCCAGAGTCAAGTATGGAGATGCAAACAGTGAATGTTCAAATCGCTGAATTGAAGAGTTTTATTCTTAATAGTATTGAGAAAAAATTGATAAATATAGAGGAACAAAGATCTGAAATATCCTCCTTTATTGACCGTATTCAAAGGAAGTTTGAATCATATCCTGATAAAGAGCGACAGTTGGCTCAGTTGGAAAGAGACTTTCACTTGAAAGAAGAAACCTACAATTTCCTAAATAAAAAGAAACTAGAATTAGATATTGAACATTCGGCAAATCATTCCTTGCATGAAGTAGTTGACTATGCAGTTCTTCCAGAAAGAGCTTCTTCTCCAAATGTCGCTTTAATCAAAGGAGTTGTAGTTTTTGCCTCCCTAATTATTGCTTTAGTTTTGATTTATGTACTCAATTTTTTCTTTAGAACAGTAAGCTCTGTTTATGAAATTAAGGACAAATTTGATTACCCGCTTGCAGGGACCGTAAAACGACAAAAAGGTAAGGATGTTAATCGAGAAGTCCTTTTAAATCTTTACTCTAATGTCCTCAATATGGGGGCTTTTGAAGGTAGTAAAATGATTACACTTTCTTCGATTTCTGATAATGAAGGGAAGACTTTTATTACTAGAGAACTTGGAAATCTCTTAGCGGAATATGGAAAGCGTGTCTTACTGATTGATATGAATTTTCAGCAAAAAAATGTAGAGACGCCTTGGTTAGAGGAGGTATACAATACGACTCAAAATAAGTTTTTAAAATCAACTTTTCAAATTACAAAATATATAGGAAATAAGATATTGACTAATATTTATTGGATCCGAAAAATGTTTTGGTTTTTGCAAACGAAAAGTAAATCCTTGCAAGAATTAATGGTTCAAAATAAACAAACGAATAAGAATTTAGATTATGTCTTTTTAGAAGGAGATAATCAAAAATTAACGACAACCCAACTCTTCTCTCCAAGTACTTCTGGTTTCCTTAATGAAATGAAAAAGAACTATGATGTTGTATTGGTAGATACAGAAAATATCTCCCGAAAGGTAGATGCTGCAGCTGCCATGAGCATTAGTGATTATAACTTTTTTATTTTTAGAAAAGGAGTCTCGAGGACACGGAAATTGAATTTTTGTAATCAATTTATAGATGCTTATAATTTAAAAAACATCTATTTGATTTTTAATGGGAAATAGTATGAAGAGACTGGAGAAATATTTTAATTCATTTAAAAAAAGTGGGTTGGTCTTAATCGATCAAGGATTAGTAAGTGGAACTAGTTTTACTACTGGAATCTTACTCACCAGATTTTTAGGTTTAGAGACTTATGGCGCATTTATTTTGCTATGGATGGTCGTCATTTTTGGTTTAAGTATCGCACAGGCTTTGATTACCAAACCCTTGATGTCTCTAGAACCCAAGATGGATTCTGTTTCATCTGATAAGTACCTTTCTGCCTTACATGGGTTTCAACTTGGCTTAAGTTTTTTAGTTATTTTATTGAGTATCATAGGTTTAAGTATACTTTCCTTGTTTGGCCCTTTCAAAGAAATTGATATACTGAGCATCGTAGGCTTATCAATAGCTACAGGTTTAATTATCGCATATGATTATTATCGAAAATATTTCTTTTTAAAAAATGATTTAATTTCTCCATTAATTACGGACGCTATTTTAACCGTTTTACAACTAGGTGGAATCATCGTTTTATATTTTATAGGACTTTTAAATATTCCAAATTTTCTTTTGATGACTAGTTTTAATTACCTGATTGTTTGCTCAATTGGTTATGCTAAAAACATCAAGCCTACTCTAAAAAAAGAAGCAGTTTCAAAAGTCATTGAAGAGCATTATATCTTTTCGAAATGGTTGCTCGGTACTGTCATCGCTCAATGGCTGGGTGGCAATTTCTTTATTCTTTGTGCCGGAGGAATTCTTGGAGTAGCAGCAGTAGGTGCTGTTCGAATTGCACAAAATGTTATTGGCTTGACGCATGTGATTTTCCTGGCAATGGAAAATGTTGTTCCAATTAGTGCAGCGAAAGCTTTTAAAGATGGTGGCCGTAAGAAATTATTTTTCTTTTTAAAAAGTATTAGCTTTCAAATAGGATGGGTCGTGATGACTATCTTAATTTTAATATCAATTTTCTCTCCTTGGATTTTAAGTCTTTTATATGGGGAGGAGTTTGCCGCTCATAGTTATATCTTAATCGGGTTTTGTGTGATCTATTTGCTTGTCTATATCGGTTATCCATTACGGTTTGCATTAAGAACTTTAGAACTAACTAAACCTATATTTATAGCCTATGTTTTAGGTGCTATTTTTAGCGTTATAGCTGCTGTACCTATGTTGAATTATTGGGGGATCTATGGATTATTAATTGGCTTATTTGCAACACAGTTAATTACCCAGTTGGTCTATGTTTTTTCACTTTGGAAAATTAAAAAATATTATGAGAATCATTCACTTGGTACTAGGTAAAGCAAACCCAGATCGTATGAACGGGGTAAACAAATTGGTTTACGAGATGGCAACTACTCAGCATGAAATGGGGATGAATGTTACGCTCTGGGGAATAACGGAAAATCCAGATCACAATTATCCAGACCGAAACTTCAGAACGGAATTGTTTAAAATGATTTCCAATAAATTGACAATTCACAAGAGTCTAAAAAAAGCAATAAATAAATTATCAACAGATACAGTTTTTCATTTACATGGGAGTTTTATTCCTGAATTTTTTCATATTGGAAAACTTTTAAAAGAGAAAAATATCTCCTATGTCTACACTCCGCATGGAGCACTTGCTCCTGCTGCATTGAAACGCAGTGGTTGGAAAAAACAAATCTATTTCAAGCTTTTCGAAAAGCATTTATTAAAGAATGCTGCCTGTATGATTGCTACAGGTAAATCTGTTTATGATAATGTAGATGTATTAATTACTCCTCAGAAGAAAGTATTGATTCCTAATGGACAAGATCTTATTACACCTTTCGGAAATTCAGAACCGAAAGAACGAATGATTTTTGGTTTTTGCGGACGTATTGCTTTGGAACACAAAGGGTTAGATCTATTGCTGGAAGGCTATAGCCACTTTAAAAAGCAAGGAGGGAATGCAGAGCTTCATCTGATTGGTGATGGGGAAGAAATGCCTAAGTTTAAAGAAATTGCTAGAAAATTAGGGGTGTTAGAAGGCCTGACTTTATATGGTGCGCAATTCGGGAGAGATAAATTTAAGTTGTTGTCAACCTTTGATGTTTTTGTCCATACTTCTCGAATGGAGGGGTTTCCTGCAGCAGTTTTAGAAGCTTCTGCGATTGGCCTGCCAGTAATGATTAGCCGACATACAAATATATGGGATTACATCGGAAAATATAAATGTGGCTTATTGGTTGAACCCAATACTCCAGAAGAAATTGGAAACCAAATGATTGCTTTCGAAAAATTATATCTAGCTAATAAGTTAAATCCAATGAGTGAGGGAGCTAAAAAAATGATCACACAACATTTTGATTGGAAAGCGATATGCTCCAGACTTCATGATGAATACACCTCAGCATGTGGGGCAGAAATTGAGACCAAAGAGATGACAGAAGTTTACTAATATTAGCATATTGATCAAGTTTTGGATAAAGTAAAAGAAAAGAAAATAGGATATTATCTTTTTGTATTTCTAGTCATTTTTATGGCTATTAGAATTGCTATGTATTATGCTTTGTTTCCAGAGAATATTGCATTGACTCGAGTGATCAAAATTGGTGGACGCTTTTTATTGACAGGTGTTGCATTAGGGATGCTTTTGAAGTTTAAAAATATTTGGAAGAATGTAGAAATCAGCTACATGATGATCATTCCTATTTTGTTTTATTGCTTATACCTTTTTGCCGGATTGCTCTCGGTCACTTGGTCTACTAATCCTGGGTTTTCATTGCTCCAATTAGCAATGACTTTTGAGACCTTTATTTTTAGTATAATATTTTTTAGAGTCCTTACTTTTTATGATGCTGTTTTCGATCGAAAAATACCAGTAATTGCTTCTTTATTAAGTAGAGCTGTTTTTATTCATTCGATCTGGTTTATCATTGGAGCTATTTTCGATCCTGATTTTTATTTTCGAACGACACATGGTGGAACAGTTGCTCGATTAGGAGGACTAATTATTAATCCAAATGAATTGGGCTTGCTCGCCAATATTGGGATTGGAGCAGCTTACATGGAAATTTTAAATGATAAAAATCAAAAATTTCAAGCTTTAAATATTTCGGTTACTGTAGTCATGTTATTAATGACTCAGTCAAGAGGATCTTTATTTTGTTTTCTATTTATTTCAAGTATCTATCTTCTACTCACTAAAAACTATTACGTCAAAGTAGGAGCAGTAGCAGTAGCTATTCTTGTAGTACCTATTCTTATTCAAAAAATTGTATTGAAAGATGGAAACTTTGAAGAAGTAGCCAGCTTTACTGGACGAAAAGAGTTTTGGGAAGACTTGATAAACGAAGGTTTTCCTGATCATCCTTTGATCGGTCGAGGGTTTATGAGTATTGCTGAAAATACCTGGTACAACAAATATCAAAGTACTCATTCTTATGCCGCCTCTATGTGTCACAATACTTATGTCGAGGTGATTACAAACTTAGGATTATTGGGTGTTTTTATATGTGGTATGCAAGTCTTATGGACCATGGTTGCCATTTTTCTAAGTAAAAACCCAATACTCCGATTAATGGCACTTTTTATGTTGTTTACCTTATTAATAAATTCCATAACAGAGTTCGGAATTTTTGGACATAATAATTACGCCATTATGTTCTACCATTTTGTCTTTTTATTTTTTACACTAAAGTATACCAAAAGACAAGTTGAAGTTCCTGAATTAATAAACACTACATAAATGACTCATAGACAGACATTTATAAACTACTTTTTCGCACAGATAGTAACAGAGAATTATGTTCTCCTAAAATTCTCCGATGAGTCAATTTCTAAATTGGATCAACACACTGATTTAGATATTTTGATTGATGAATCCAATCTGAAGTCTATTCTTCCCGCTATTAAAAATGATCCATCTGTCTTGAAAATCAAGCAAGAGTCGAAAAATACGATGACTCAACTATTTATATTTTTTAAAGATAGTAGCTTTTTACAAATTGATTTTCTCTTTGGGTTTTATCGAAAAACTTTAGAATATCTTAATAAATCGGAAGTGATGGAACATGCCGTTGTCAATAAAGATGACATTAGAGTTTGCGCAAACCACCACCTCTTAGAGCATGTCTTTCTATTTCAACATCTTAACGGAGCGGCTATTCCTGAAAAATATATCCAACATTTCAAAAAATTGCCACCTGAAGAGTATTTGAGGTTAATAGATTATTTGAATGGTAAATATAAAATCTCATGCAAATCGATAGAATGTCTTGGGGTTTTTAATGAGAAATCACTTGAAAAAATACAGGCTAATATAAGTCTGCAAAGAGAAAATTCTGGCTTAAATCGTTTTCGAAATGTTTTTAAATATTGGAACGATGTATTCAAGTCAATTAGGAATAAACGTGGATTTACGATTACATTTAGTGGGGTAGACGGAGCAGGAAAGAGTACCATCATTCAAGAGATTAAAGAGATTTTAGAAGACAAATTTCGTAGGAATGTTGTAGTTCTTCGACACCGACCTTCTGTTCTTCCTATTCTGAGTGCTTATAAGCATGGGAAAGAAAAAGCGGAGAAAATAGCTGCAGATACTTTACCTCGTACCGGAAAAAATAAGAGTAAAATTGCTTCGATGGTTCGGTTTTCCTATTATTATGTTGATTATATCTTAGGGCAGGTTTATGTAAAAATGAAATACCACTGGCGCGGTTACGCGGTTCTATATGATCGTTATTATTTTGATTTTATAATTGATGGGAAACGATCAAATATTGATTTGCCAGGAGGAATTCCAAAGTTTTTTTATCGCTTTGTTTACAAGCCACCTTTGAACCTATTTCTCTACGCAGATCCACAGACTATTCTTAAACGTAAACAAGAATTACCAAGCGAAAGTATTGTTGAATTGACGAAAGATTATAAAAATTTATTTGAAGATCTTTCTCAAAACAAATCAACTGATAAACGATACATCTCTGTAGAAAATATAGATAAAGAAAAGACTTTAAAAACGATCATCGGGCATTATGTTGAAATGATATGATTAGAGCAATAATTTCAAAAATAATACATCTTAAAAACCCGGATTTTAAATTAGATCCGAATGTGACTTCAAGTGTCTTACTCAGTTTGTCCTGGCAAAAGATGCTTTGTTTGATCCGTTCTTTAAAGCTTGTGTTTTTTGGAAAAATGCCTTCGTGGTTATTTATTGGTCGGGGTGTTCAATTATTCAATATCGCAAATATGCGATTTGGGAAAATGGTGCAACTGGAAGATTCCGTCTACTTGAGTGCATTAGGGAAATCACCATTAACCTTAGGCAATAATGTCAAAATCGGAGCTTTTAGTCGTTTGATTATTTCTACTTCTTTTAATGATATTGGAAATTCAATTAAAATCGGAGACAATGTTGGGCTTGGTGAATTTGCTTATCTCGGAGGAGCTGGTGGACTAGAAATCGGAGCCAATTGTATCATCGGCCAATACCTGAGTTGTCATCCTGAAAATCATCATTTCGTAGATACTACAAAATTGATTCGACATCAAGGTGTAAGTAGAAAGGGAATTAAAATTGGTGAAAATTGCTGGATTGGAGCTAAGGTAACAGTTTTAGATGGTGTTGAAATTGGAGCCAATTGTGTCATTGCTGCAGGAGCGGTGGTGACTAAAAGTATGCCTGCAAATGTTGTAATCGGAGGCGTTCCTGCAAGAGTGATTAAGAACATTGAGAAACAAGAAAAAGAATTAGTATATGGATGATCCAATAATTTTAGTGACTGCCTATGCTGTGAATCCTTATAAAGGATCAGAGGATGGAATGGGGTGGAATATGATTTTACAAATCGCTAGATTTCAAAAAGTAATTGCAATTACCAGGGAAAATAATCAGGCTGCCATTGAACGGTATATCTACGAAAATAATATCCGGGAAGCAAAGAATATTCAATTCGAATATTTTGATACACCATATTATATGAGATTTTGGAAGAAAGGTGGGAGAGGAGCTTTGCTCTATTTTTACCTTTGGCAATATAGTGTCGCTAATTGGGTGAAAAAGAAAAATTGGACTTATGATATTGTTCATAATCTGAATTTTCATAATGATTGGACACCTTCATTTTTATGGAAATTAGAGAAGCCTTTTGTTTGGGGTCCAATTGGGCATCATCCTGAAATCCCGAAACAGTTTTTAAAACAATATGGATTCAAAACGAGAATAAGAGAAGGAATTCGATGGTTTGCAAAGCAGATGTTTTGGAATTTTGATCCTTTTCTTAAAAAGACAAAAAATAAGGCTCGACATATCTTTGCAATGAATTCTACAGTGGCTAAGGTTTTAAGTTTGCCAGAAGATAAGGTTTCTATTTTGCCTTCGGTAGCTTCTGAGAAAATAGAATATACGGAGAAGCTGGTTAAGGATAATTTTAATGTTTTATCCGTTGGCCGATTCGTTCCTTTGAAAGGATTTGATGTGACAATCAGAGCATTTGCGGCCTTCTATCATCGACTTTCTGCGGATGAAAAACGTAATACAAAATTAACTTTAGTTGGAAAAGGTGATTCAGAAGAATATTTACATGCTTTGATTACAGAACATGAATTAGAAGGAGCGGTACATCTCATTTCTTGGATTGAAAGAGACCGATTGAAGATGATTTATCAAACTGCAGATCTATTTTTCTTTCCATCTCACGAAGGAGCAGGAATGGTGGTCTCGGAAGCTATGTCTTATGGATTACCAGTCTTATGTTTTGATAATTGTGGACCTGGAGAATTTGTAGATAAGACAAGTGGTTTGGTGATTCCTTATCAGGATTACGATACCGTAATTGATTATTTTAAAGATGACTTATTGAGATTGTTTAAAGATCGAAATATGTTGGATCGTTTATCTTCTGGAGCTAGACGGAGACACCAAAACAGGTTTACCTGGGATGCAAAAGGAGAGATGTTTCGAACGGTTTATGAGTCTATTTTGATGAAAAAAAGAAACCCAATAAATAATGAATCAGACAAAGAAAATTACGTTTATTCATCTACTAAATGATTATAGTGGAAGTCCTTTGGTCCTTTCGAATGTGGTTAGAGGAATTCAACAATATGGCTATGATTGCAAGATAATTACCTCTGGGAATTCAGAAGGTTTTTTATCGAATATAGAGGGTGCTTCTTATGATTCTTTCAATTATCGTTTCCATTCAAATAAGTTTGTTCGACTTATTTTCTTCTTTTACACTCAGGTAATTATGTTTTTTAAAATCCTGAGTTTTCGTAAAGAAAAATCCATTATTTATATCAATACTTTATTGCCTTTTGGAGCAGCCTTGGCCGGATGGATGACTGGCCAAAAAGTTATTTACCACATCCATGAAACTTCACTTCGGCCATTAATTCTCAAACGTTTTTTAAAATGGATGGCAAGAATTACTTCGTCTTATTCGATCTATGTTTCTGATCACCTACGATCGACAGAAGCATTGAAGGATATTAAAGGAATGACGATTCATAATGCACTTTCTGATCTTTTTAAAGATACTGCAAAGTCTTATAAAACGGATGTTTCTGCAAAAAATGAAGACTTTACTGTTTTGATGCTTTGCTCTTTAAAAGCCTATAAAGGTGTCAATGAATTTGTTGAATTATCTTCGATGTTGCCTCGGATTCAGTTTAATATGGTGATCAATTCAGATCAGTCTTCTATTGATGATTATTTTAAAAACAAAAAACTTCCGAAAAATTTAAAACTTTTTTCAAGTCAAAAAAATGTACATCCTTTCTACCAAGAATCCCATTTGGTATTGAACCTTTCCCATCCTGAACAATGGGTTGAAACTTTCGGGATGACTATTTTAGAAGGCATGCATTACGGTTTACCATGTATTGCGCCACCAGTGGGTGGTCCTACAGAAATTATTGAAAATGCTGTAAATGGCTATTTAATTGACCAAAGACAGTTAGGTGATATTGCTGAGACAATCATGGAATTGTCTAATAACCCAAGACTTTATTCCACCTTTTCTCAAAACGCGACAAAACGTTCTTCTGAGTTTAATTTCGATGCTAAAATTCAACAAATAAGCAAAATACTTTCTCTGGACTTATAAGTTATTCTTATTCACTCAATTATAGATTTACCGATATTCCAATCTTTTTCATTTCATATATAGATGTAAAGAACTATATCTAACCAGTTTGATATTCTGAAAATTTCATAAGCTATTGTCTTTAAGCAATTTGTGTTGAAATGTAGAAAATATCTTGAAAAACTGATTCAAGATAGTCTAGTACAGTAACATATAATAAAATAATTTAATCCTTTTTTGAGTTCGGTCACAGGACTTAACCTTTTCAACTTGGTTGTTAATACTGGCATCTATTTTGTAATTAGTTTACCGTACAACATGAGAATAATCGAAATCCCGCCCACCAAATTTATTCTTCTCTAATTTTACTTGTTGTCATTCCCAGAAAACTTAATAGCTACAACCCAAAGTATTTTTTATACCACAACCAACTTTTTGTTACTCCCCCCAAGGGTTTAATAATTGCAAAATGAAAAAACTTAACTTATCCAAACTGGGGATAATTGGAACCGTAGGTGTGCCGGCAAAATATGGAGGCTTTGAAACCTTAGTGCATCATCTTGTCCTTAATTTAAATCAACAATTCGACATTACTGTTTATAATAGCAAAGCTGCATACACCGAAGAAGAAAGGGTAGAGGAGTGGGAAGGTGCAAAACTCGTTTATGTACCTTTTAAAGCTAATGGTTTTCAAAGTGTAATCTATGATTTGTTTTCTATGTTGCATGCCATCAGAAAATGTGATTTCTTATTAGTCTTAGGCGTTTCGGCTGGGTTGTTCTTTCCATTTTTTAAATTATTTAGCAAGAAAAAAATCATTGTAAATATTGATGGTCTAGAATGGAGACGCCCAAAATGGAATTGGTTTGCGAAAACATTTTTACTGATGAGTGAAATGGTAGCTTGCAAATTCGCCGATGAAATCATAACAGATAATAGAATATTGAAAGAGTATGTGAAAATAAGATATAGTAGAGTAAGTAAGTTAATTGAATACGGTGCAGATCATACTCAACAACAACCTGTTAGAGTAAATGATATTGAAAAATATTCTTTTATCAATCAAAATTACGCATTCAAAGTAGCTCGAATCGAGCCTGAAAATAATATTCATTTGGTACTTGAAGCTTTTTCTAATAACAAAAATATGCCATTCGTTTTAGTAGGAAACTGGAATGCCAGTTCTTATGGAAAGAAGCTTAGAAATAAATATTCAAATATTGAAAACCTGTATTTATTAGATCCGATTTATGAAACAAAAGAATTAGATATTTTAAGGTCCAATGCATACATCTATGTTCACGGGCATAGCGCAGGAGGAACAAATCCTTCTTTGGTTGAAGCCATGTTTTTAAATATTCCTATCCTTTCTATTGATGTACTTTTTAATCGAGTAACCACCAATAATCAGGCAATCTATTTTGAAACAGCAGAAGACCTAGTGGATGTATTAAAAAATCTTGAAAAATATCCTTTAATCACTATCGCTCAAAATTTAAAAAATATCGCAGACAAACAATACACTTGGAAAAACATTTCAAATCGTTACGCTAAAACAATTGATAGTTCTTTTGTAGAAAATATTAATCATCCGGAATTTAGACCGGTTACCTTTAAAAAACAATCAGAAAAAGTTGCTTCAAAAATTCAAGAAGTAGTAACAATATAATTTAGTTCAACAGCTAAATAAATAAAAATTAAGATCAGAAGAATTTCAAATACTTTCGATTTTAACCCCCAACCCGCACTTCCTTTTTAATACACACAAACTTGTCCCAAACAAGAATTCATAATACTATTATAGCCCATAGAAAGTAAATTTTTATTTTTTAATATGGTGCTCCCTTATACGTAAGCTAGACTTAGTTTTTATTGTAGTTAATGAAAATTGGTCAGCATAATACATTATTGTGGTTTTAATGTAAAGGTATAATTATGAAAAAAGTATTACTAGTAAGTCTACTAGGTGTATTAGTGGTTTCACTATACGCACAAGAAGTTACAACTATTGCAGGGACTGGAGAGATTGGAAGTACCGATGGCCCAGCTGCTGATGCATCATTTAATAATCCTCACGGTATTGCAACCGATGATCAGGGGACGATTTATGTTGCCGAACGATATGGTCATGTGATCAGAAAAATTAGTGCATCTGGTGTTGTTACTACACTTGCTGGTTCTGGGGCTCCCGGAAATTCAGATGGTACAGGAGCTGCTGCTACCTTCAACGAACCCTGGGGCTTATGCGTTGGGACAGATGGAAACATCTACGTAGCAGATACCAAAAATAATCTCATTAGAAAAATTACACCTCAAGGAGTCGTTTCGACATATGCAGGGAGTGGTAGTTATGGAATTACCGATGGCCCAGCATCAGCTGCTAGTTTTGGAAATCCAACAGGTATCGAAATGGATGCTGAGGGAAACCTTTATGTAGCAGATCATGCAACTCATATCATTCGTAAAATTACACCTGATGGAACCGTTTCCAGATTAGCAGGTTCACCATATTGTTTTGGTTTGGTGGATGGCGAATTAGGAAATGCATTATTCAATCGACCTTATGGTTTGTCTATAGATTTATCTGGTAATGTGATCGTTGCAGATGAATGGAATCATGCCATTCGATCGATCGATGCTCAAGGAAATGTAAGTACTATTGCTGGTAATGGAGCACAAGGACATATAGATGGTGCAGGTGTATTTTCAACTTTTTATTATCCTTGGGATGTAACAGTAGATAACGCTGGAAATATTTTTGTCATGGATGGATATAATCATTCTATTAGAAAATTAATTTCCAATGGTGAGACGCCAGCTACTTATGGAACATTGTCATTTGCAGGAGTTTCAGAAGAGTCGGGTTGGGTTGATGGTTACGGAACAGAAGCTGAATTTAATGGTGCAGCAGGAATTCATTATTGCAAATCATCTGGCGAAGTTTTTATTGCAGATACTTATAATAATAAAATT
>CAKZTD010000413.1 GCA_937921595.1 uncultured Saprospiraceae bacterium | reverse complement strand
GGAACGATCTATGATAACGAAGGAGGATTTTATGTTTCGCAAGGAAATAAAATGTGGTACTTACCAATCAACAATGGAACACCAGGCATTTTACAAGAAGTAACTGTTACTGGACTTGATGCTGTGGATGCAGATGGAATCTCTTGGGTAGACAGCCAAAATACTTTGTACTATGCGACGAACGATACTGGAGATCCAGCGAATGTAGGTACGGTATATAGATTAGTCTTTTCTGATGTTACCACTGCTGCGGGTAGTATTGTTGCTACAGGTTTCGATGATTCATCAGGACTATGGTATCATGAAGAGAATGGCAACGCATACCTTTACTTACTAGAATCTCAATTCGGAGCACTGTTCGGTATAAATGGATTTGAGCCACCTTTCAATATTGAGATAATTCCTTTAAGTGATGCTAACGCAGGAGTAGATTTGAACTTAAGTTTAGAAGTTGAAAGTCAGTTGTATGAACAATACTCAGGCGTCGATTATATTTTCTCAGTTACAAACGAAGGAAATGAAACGGCGACTAATGTAGTAGTAGATGTTACACTTCCTGACGGACTAGTTTATTCTTCACATAGTACAAGCAACAGTGACTTTAGTTTATACTTTGAGAGATGGACAATTCCAACATTAGAACCAGGAGAAACTACTTCATTGAATCTTGGATTGTTTACTTTAATTGAAGGTCAAGACATAACTTATTTTACTCAAATTATTTCACAAGATCAACCTGATTCAGATTCTACACCGGGCAATGATACGGATCAAACACCAGATGAAGATGATGAAGCTTCAGTCACTATTATGGATGACTCCGAAGGTGGAACTGGAAGTGGTGACGGAAACGCTGATCTTGAATTAAATGTATCTACTGAAAATGCTACATTCGACAATTGGGAACACACCTTCTTTACTGTTTCGTTGACCAATAATGGACCGGATGCAGCCACAGGAATTGTGATAAGTATACCTGAACCAGAAGACAATGGTAAATTTGCCGGATCAGGTCCTACAGATATTTCTGATGGCGATTGGAGTCAATGGTTTGAAGAATGGACTATTGATGAATTAGCATCAGGAGCAACTGCTACCTTGACACTCGATGTATTTACTTTAGGTGACGAGGCTCCGATTACTTTGTTTGCTCAAGTTTTTATAGTAAATGAATTAGACCCTGATTCAGATCCTGGCAACAACACAACAGGAATTCCTGCAGAAGATGATGAAGCGTTTGCCACTATTCAATTTGCTGAAAGTATACAAGGTGCTTCGGCTCAAAACCGTGAGCAGGGGAGTACAGAAAATAGGTTTGTAGAAACTACTATTGTAAACTTATCTCCTAATCCATTTAAGAATATAACCAATTTTGAAATTCAGTTAGCAAATGAAGGAATTTATCAATTCCAAATATTTGATATTTCTGGACGAGAGATTAGTAGCCAGTCTATAGAATTAAATGAAGGTGCAAACAGATTCCCTTTTGATGGTCGTCAATTAAGCGATGGGTTTTACAGCTATCGGTTAGGCAATCATCTAGGTTTTGTTAGCGGTAAAATGATTGTCATTAAGTAACAGATTAGTAGATCTGTTTTATAGATGCTTTGAAGGAAGGGCAAATTAAAAACTTTTGTCCTTCCTTCTTTGCAATTGAAAAACAAACTCACTCCAGTACCTTAAAATATCAAAATATGATTTTCAAAACAAAATTATTTTTGATACCCGTATTGAGGATGTATCAGGAAATAATTTACAAAATCTATTAGACCATAATATTATGGATCAAGACAGGAACGAAAAGTTTCAGTTAATGAACTTTATCATTTTGTAAACAAAAAAAAATATTTAATCAATCTAATTAATATGACAAATTATTTAAAATTTTTACTCGCAGTAATTATTGCTTTTAGCAGTTTTGGATTACAAGCGCAAAAAGCAGTAACAGTAGCCTTTGACCCTTTAACAACAGTAGCACTTGGTGGTTACGAAGTGGAAGCGGGTTTTAATCTTAATGAAAACCGGATTACTGCATCCTATTTAAGCGGAGATTTATCGCCATGGTTTACTCAGGCTTCTGACTTCGAAAATGGTTCTCATAGTGTTTTTGAAATTGCTTATAGCCGTTTCCTAAATGAAGAACAGAAAGGATTTAGCTACGGTTTAGCTTATGCCTATTTTACTGAGTTTAAAGTGGAAGACACACAAGGTCAATCTCTCGAAAAGAACCCGTCAAAGGTTACCTTAAAATTAGCTTACGCTTGGTTTCCATTCAAATCGATTCCTTTGTATTTAGAACCGAGCATGACATTTGGATTTTTTCTTAATGATGAAGATTTGAATTTTACTTCAGGTGAAGTTTTTGATAAAAAATCATTTATCGGAAACGGACCTTTATTTAATGTAGGGTATAAATTCGATTTTTAAGAATAGACAAACTTTAAATTTTTTTAATAAGGAAAAAATCAAAACCTCATGACAAACGATTCAACTATAATCCCCATATGGATAAATATTTTTGGTGGCTTATTAGCTGTTTTTGGCTTGTGCTTAGGTGTTCTGGGATACCTCCAACCCGACATGGTTATTCCTGGTTTTACAGAAGATACCAATGCACACAATATGTCTATTTGGATGACTTCAGCTCGTAATATTGCAATGGGTGTTGTAATGATCTATGCCTTGTTCTCAAAGAATCCGGCATTGATTGGATTAGCTTTCTTAATGAGATTGGTGACAGAATTTTTTGACATGTTCGGAACCGCTGCTTCTGATGTTATGGGAGTACCTTCTTTAGCGATATATGCAGTATACTTATTGTTTTTTATTACACCAGAAATTTTAGCAATTAGAAAAATGAAATCATTAAGTTGATAGCCTTCTATAACATTCAAAAAATTACATGAATTCGTTTTCTATACAAAGCTCAAAAAGAATTTGACTACGGTTTAGTTTATACCAGATTTCCTTTTAAATGCATTCTTTTTTTATAACAATAAAATCAAAACATCATGACAAACGAATCAACTACAACATCAAAGTGGATTAAAATTTATCTTTGGATTACCTTCGCTATTACTTTGGGTGCAAGCCTTGCTGCCTATTTTAAACCAGATGCTTTATTAAGTACATGGGAAGCTCTTCCAGCTGCTGGAGCACTTTCGCTTGCTGGTCCCTTAGGCTTATTTGTTTCGAGAAATATGGCGACTGCAATCGTAACTGCTTTTGCTCTTGTAAAGAATAATGCCTCAATGATTAAAGTCGTTTTACTATTGAGAATAGTAAGTGATGGCTTGGATTGTGTGAATAATGTTATTGCAGGAAACATGCCCGTTGCTATTATGGGAGGAGTTATGTGTTTGATAGAAATATTTGCTTTTACGAAAATCAAAGCATAGCTAATTTAATTTCAAAAGCTATATAATAAAAAAGGAATATTGGTGACTACTGATATTCCTTTTTTTTATTTGGAACAAATGCCTTCCAAATAAGATACAAATAAAACTGGATTTTAGCTGTAGGAAGAGGGGAGGCGGTTTTAACATATGATTCAATTTCGTTATGTTTAAATCCCATTCAAAAGTAGGTCATTTGCAATCTAAGTTGTCTTAAAGGTGACAAGCTTTAAAAGCACTCTTATTTTCACCTTTAACTCAAACAGCATGAAAAGAAGATTTACCCTTTTCGCAGCAATCTGCTGTGGTTTATTTCTGATCTCTGGAACTATCGATTTAGATGACCTATTCGATTATGAAAACATGGACGTTCCCGATTACATAACTAAAGATAATACTCCTAATGCCAACCCTATAACCGATGCGGGGGCCACGCTTGGTAGAGTTCTGTTTTATGACAAGCAGTTATCTAGAAACAACACCGTTTCTTGTGCAAGTTGCCACCAACAGGAGTTTGCATTTGGAGATACTGCAACGGTTAGTATTGGATGGGACGGAGCAACTACTGGTCGTCATACTCCTCGTCTGATAAACGCTAGATTTGGAGAGGAAGAAAAATTCTTTTGGGATGAACGAGCTGATGATTTAGAAGAACAAAGCACAATGCCTATTAAGAATCACGATGAAATGGGCTTTAGTGGAACGAATGGTGATCCCGGTATTGATTCGTTGATTAGTAAAATGGAAGGACTTAGTTATTATCAGGAATTATTCGATTTTGTATACGGTGATTTTAATATTACCGAAAATGAAATTCAAGATGCACTAGCTCAATTTATGAGAAGCATTCAGTCTTTTGATTCAAAATATGATGAAGGAAGAGCTCAAGTCGGAAACGATAATGCCAGTTTTCCAAATTTTACGACTCAGGAAAACGAAGGTAAAACCCTGTTCATGCAATCGGCTAACAATGATGGCGCAAACTGCAACACCTGTCATGCTGCCCCTGAATTTGATATTGATGACAATAGCGACAATAACTCAGTTATTACTGTTGCGAATAGTCCAGGCTCTGTGGATGTAACGAATACCCGATCTCCGACTCTTAGGGATATGGTAAACCCTGATGGATCATTGAATGGGCCATTGATGCATGATGGAAGTTTTACGAGCTTAATGGATGTTGTAAATTTATACGATGATATTACGGTTGATCCTGACAATTCGAATTTGGACAATCGCTTGCAAGGCGGTGGTGGTGGCAATGGTCAAAACCTCAATCTCACTCAAACTGAAAAAGATGCTTTGGTCGCCTTTTTAGAAACACTGACTGGAACGGAAGTCTATACAGCTGAACAATGGTCAGATCCATTTGATGTCGATGGTAATATTACAATTCTTAATTCTCCGCTACCCGTTGAGCTGATCAGTTTTGAGGTTTCATTGCTTGGGAAAGACGTCCAACTAGGATGGCAAACGGCTAGTGAAGAAGGAAATCGTGGCTTTGAAATTCAACATAGTCTTGATGCAATTAACTGGTCAGGTTTAGATTTTGTGGATGGAGTAGGAGATAGTTATGCGATTAATGAGTATGCCTACCTGCATGAAACACCTCCTGCTGGTGATAATTATTATCGTCTACTGCAAGTTGATTATGACGGGAAAGGTAATTTTTCTAAAACGCTTTCAGAATATATTGACAGAGAGGATATAGCACTTACTGTTTATCCAAATCCAGTTCAGAATAATTTGCAAGTACAATTACCAAGTGGTTCATTCAATGCTACTATTGTAAATCTTCAAGGAAAAATCCTGGATCACCTTGACATAAGTGATGGAGAAAACATAGATATGTCGAAATATGAAGCAGGCATTTATTTCTTGAGAATAAGAAATGAAACTGGACAAGAGAGAATGGAAAGAATAATAAAAATGTAAAGAAAAATTAGAAAGAGCAGGTTCGAAGTTTCTTGAATTAATCGGGAAACTTCGAGCTTTTAAATTTCGGAGAAATATTCAGCATTTTCTTATCTGAACTGAATTCTAATTTCGAGAGTCACAATTTATTCGAGCAAAAAAAGAATGGACTTATGCCTAAAAGAGTCTTTTTATTTGACATGATAGTCTTGGTTTAATATTTATAAGATTGCATAAGGTTTCGGACGGTATTCATTAGTAAGTTTATTTCAAAGAAAACGGAAGTGGATGAAGTAGAAGGGGAGAATACAGTCTGTAGCCTTAACGGCCACACCAATCGATTGCTTATTTTTCCTGAGTTAGTTTTATTTCTATTGCCTCTACGTTCGTGGGTTTTTGATTACGTGTGGAACGACTGCAATGCACTTAGTGGTGTTCGGTTAAAACAAATAGAAGTAAGGAAATGAAACTATAGGTTGAAATTGCCGGTTTAAATACTTAATATTGTGACGCGTATGCTACTTTTATTACATGCATTTTCCCCTCGGTTATAGTTTTTTGAACAAAAAATATTCACGGTGCTAATTTGTATAATCATCATTTGAAGCAATTAAATTGTTATATACTATTCCTGACTTGGTTCCTAGTATTGTCTAACAATATACAAGCTCAGCAGGAAAGATTTGAAATTTCTTATCCTTATAACTCCTCATCAACTATCGTCTCTCTAGATGATCAGGGATACTTATGGTTTCCTAATGACACCCAATCTGATTACTTCCGGTATAATGGACAAGGTATTGATGAACTTGGACTCTCAGATCTGCTAAATGATCCTCAGCATAAATATTACACAGAAAATGCGATTTTTCTGGATTCCAAATTACTTTTAAAAAACGGATATCAAATATCCCTTTTTGATGTTCCAAGCAGATCTTTAGTGTCAAACTGGGAGACGCCTGCTGATCATTTGATCAAACATGTACATGTCGATGACGAAGGATCGATTTGGGTATTTACCAACCATCAAAAAAATAAAACTCGGCCAGTCTTCAAATCTACCAATGGAAAAGATTATGAATTTGCTTTTGACCTCTCATCTCATTTAGGGGACAAGCTGATTGCCTGGTGGTCAGGGATTAGTGATGCCGAAGGTCTGTTCTATTTTCATGATAAATATGGAGGACTTATAATAATCAATGCGCAAGGCGTCAAGCAAGAATTGTATCTGGATGATCCACAAGAGTTTGATGAGAAAATGGACTGTAGCGTTTTTAGGGTAGACAATAATAATAACCTTTGGCGAATGTACCAGCAGGATTTTGCGATCTATAATAAGCAGCTTGGTAAATTCATTTCTCAACCTTTATCAGGAAAAGTCAATGCGCATAGTGACTGTCCTGACTATTTTCATCAGGGTTTTGAGATCAATTTTATTTGGACAGATTACAAAGGACGTCAGTGGTTCGGAGGAGGAGATTCTAATCTTTATCTCTATGATCCAGCTAAAGATGAACTGACTTTTTTTGGTAAAACCATCGTAGATAATATTGGAGGTAGAGGGGGAGATGTCCATTCATTTGTTGGAGATGGAAAAGGAAATTTTTATGGTGCAAAAAGGGGAGGAGTCTTTAAAATTTCTGAAAAGCAAGACTATTTCCAAAGTTACGTAGTGAACACCAAAAATGAAAAACATCCAATTTATAATCCACTCCCTAAACAGGTGATGGACTATGTTGGAGAAGAACATTTGACGAACTCCGTCATTTCCTCGATCTGCGAAGATCAAAATGAAGATCTCTTTTTCATGGATTATCGATTTGTTTTTAAATTAAATACCGCATCTGATGAAGTCGCTATTTTACCCATTTTTGATCCTAAATCAAAGTTGTATTTAAATTTTACAAATAAGCATAAAGTGCTTTCTGGATGGTCATCTGTTTTAAATATTGATGATCAATTTAATTTGACGCCAAATGCTTATGCTCCGAGTAGACTTGAAAAAGTATTCGAACAAAAGAACGGTGCTATTTGGTATACCGGCTATCAAAAAGTGAATTATAAAACTGGTAAATTCACAGGATTATTTGCTCAGGTTGACCCTCAAACTTTAGCTTTCTCCGGAAATTATATCGACCCCGCGGGAAAGGTCAATTTTGATGACACGCATATTAATTCCATTGCTGAAGATCAAGATGGAAACCTTTGGCTAGGAAGCCATCAAGGCATTTTAAATGTCCAGACAGCTGGAGATGGTAGTGTAGATATTATCGGAAATACCTTTTTGCACACAGAGAAAGAAACTACCTTTTTACCCAAAAACCAACTATACCTACAAGCTTTAAAAAATGATCAAATTGGCATTCACGCCGACCATGAATTAGGTGTCTTAAATACAAAAACCAAAGCACTCACCAAATACATTTCTGGCGATAAACTTGGGATCAAGGAATTTTTTGCAAGCTACTTTATCAATGACGACATCGTTTGGTTTTGTACACCAAGTGGTTTACATTATTTCGAATTTTCTACTCAAACATTGATTCGTTTTTCAACAAACGAAGGTTTCAAAACTAATCAAGCTATTGTTATTAAGCAATTGAAAAATGATAAACTGGCCATCGGTACGGATAATGGTTTATATATTTTTCATCCTGATTCACTGCTCAATCATTATAAACAAGACGAATTAGAATATAAAAACAGCAAGCTAAAATTAAATGCCTACTCCTATTTACATGGCGAGTCGGATAGCATTCATACCCATCAAATTTTTACTTCAACTTTTGATCCTTTAAAGTTAACCTATCAGGATCGAATGCTAAGTTTTGATTTTGCCTTGATGGATTTCAATAGTCCAAGCCAACATCAGTTCTCCTATTGGCTGGAAGGTTATGACCACGATTGGTCGGCTCCAAGTACGGATAACAATATCAAATTCACTTACCTTCCTGCGGGGCGCTATCAATTAAAGATCAAAGCGAATAATGGCAATGGAATCTGGAGTGATGATATCCTGTCCATCCCAATCCGAATAAAGCCAGCTTGGTATAAAAGCTGGTGGTTTATCATTGGCAGCCTACTTGCGCTTTTGGCTTTAGCTTATTTTCTTTTCAGACATTATCTCTCTTTAGAAAAAAAGCAGTTAGACCTGAAGCTTCAGCAGAAAGAAGCAGCGCGAATCAAAGAAATGGATGAGGCTAAAAATCTTTTCTTTACCAATATCACCCATGAATTTAAAACGCCACTCACGGTGATCATGGGAGTCAATGATTATAGTGATGCTCCTGAGGAAGAGAAGAATTTGATTCGAACAAATAGTAATCATCTGTTGCATTTAATCAATCAGTTGTTGGATATTTCGAAACTGGAATCTCAAAAAATAAAACTGAATTTTTCGCAAGGAGACATCATTCCTTATCTAAAATATCTGACCTCTTCTTTTTATTCTATGGCGGCAGACAAAAATATCCAATTGGATTTTCAAACAGATCTGGATACGCTTGTGATGAATTATGATGAAACCCGAATACAACAAATTATCTACAACCTACTGTCCAATGCTTTGAAGTTTACTGCTGCTGGAGGATCAGTCACCATGAGTGTAAAAGAAATAAATCAACCAGATTTTCCACAAATAAGTATCAGCATTAAAGATACCGGTTGTGGGATTCCCAAAAATGAACTTCCTTATATCTTTGACCATTTTCATCAAGTCAGTAATGCGATTACCAAAGTGGGAGAGGGAACGGGAGTCGGTCTGTCGCTAACCCGTGGTTTACTGAATTTGATGAAAGGCGAAATTCAAGTACGAAGTGTATTGGATGAGGGAACGGAATTTATTGTTCTTTTGCCTATACAGAAGGAATGGTCGGATGACTTAATTCCTACTTCCTTTGATAGCGATGAATTCGAATTAGGTCCTATATCTAGTCTTACCGCTACTCCGACTAAGATCACAGATCTGAATGAAGCTAAGGAAGATATATATACTGAAAATGACAAACCCATCCTATTGCTCATCGAAGACCATCCGGATGTAGTCACTTATATCTGTAATCTTCTGGAAGAAAGCTATCAGATTGTTATCTGTATGAATGGGGAGCAAGGGATTGAAAGAGCCATCGAAATCATCCCCGATATCATCATTAGTGATGTGATGATGCCGATCAAAAATGGATATGAGGTTTGTGAAACGCTGAAGCAAGATCAAAAAACAAATCATATTCCGATCATATTGTTGACTGCAAAATCCAGCATTGAAGATAAACTAGAAGGTTTGAAATTTGGAGCGGATGCTTATTTGAAAAAACCTTTTAATAAAGAAGAACT
>CAKZTD010000412.1 GCA_937921595.1 uncultured Saprospiraceae bacterium | reverse complement strand
TAATAGCTATTAATTCGATTACTTCAACCAATAAATTTTCTTTTCTGTTGATTTTTAATGAATCATAGTTTTAATCTGGAATAATCAAAATGTCAATTTAAATCAAAATCAAAATGAGGTTCCGTTTTCACTTATTTGTCCGATTGAGATTAATGTTCCTATCATTAGTTTTTTTAAAAAAATCTAAAACTAACGCTTGGAACTAATTTTGATTTTGATTCGTATTTTGATTTTGATTTTGATTATTTCTATTTTTTATTTCTTTTTATTCAAAATCATTTTTGCACTAATAGCTATTAATTCGATTACTTCAACCAATAAATTTTCTTTTCTGTTGATTTTTCATGAATCATAGTTTTAATCTGGAATAATCAAAATGTCAATCTAAATCTAAATCAAAATGAGGTTCCTTTTTCACTTATTTGTCCGATTGAAATTAACGTTCCTATCATTAGTTTTTTGAAAATCTAAAACTAACGCTTGGAACTAATTTTGATTTTGATTCCCATTTCGATTTTGATTATTTAAGAAGCCTCTCTCCCGTCGCCAATGCAGCACTCGTCATGATATCTAAATTACCCGCATATTCTGGGAGATAATGACCGGCGCCACGAACTTGTAAAAGCACCGTCGTTTTTAAACCATGCCGATGGCCAAGGCCTTCTATAAAAACAGGTTGATCTTCCGAAATGTCTTCAAATTGAACTTCTTGATGAAGTGTATATCCAGGAACATATTTCTGAACTTCAGCAACCATCTCATGAATACTATTTCTTATTGCTTCACGATCTCCTTGTTCACTCAATGTAAAAACCGTATCTCGCATCACCATTGGTGGTTCTGCCGGATTAAGAATAATAATCGCTTTTCCACGATCAGCACCACCAACTTTTTCGATTGCTTTAGATGTTGTTTCCGTAAACTCATCGATATTTGCTCGGGTTCCAGGACCTGCAGACTTACTGGCAATAGACGCAACGATTTCACCATAATGCACCTTTGCAATTTTTGATACTGCAGCAACCATTGGAATCGTTGCCTGACCACCGCAAGTAACCATATTGACATTTCGAAGATCAGTATGATCATCAAAATTTACTGGCGGAACGAGGTAAGGACCTATTGCCGCTGGTGTCAAATCTATGATTCGTTTGTCTTCATATTTTTGAACAAAGCTCCAATTATAATGGTGTGCTTTAGCCGAGGTCGCATCGAAGACGATTTTTATATCTTCCCATTCTCGCATTTCAATTAATCCAGTGATTCCGGTATGACAAATCGCTACGCCCATTCGCTTAGCTCGAGCCAATCCATCGGAAGCTGCATCGATTCCAACAAGAACAGACATTTCTAACCGTTCAGAAGTTCGTAAGATTTTGATCATTAGATCGGTTCCTATATTTCCGGAACCTATTATTGCTACTTTTGTTTTTTGCATATCATTTTTTTAAATCTCAAGTTATAGGTGTCAAGTTCCATTTTTTCATCTGTGGATTTTAGACTTTCAAGCTATTTTTCTATTCGCTAAAAGCGACTGAAACTTCTCCCAACCCTTCAATTACTGCTTTTATATTATCTCCTGCTTCAACAGCGGACATTGGCCCGAGCGCTCCTGATAAAATAACTTCTCCGGCTTTCAAAGGCGAACCATGAGCAGCCATTGTTTTTGCCAACCAAATGCATGCATTAATTGGTGAGCCCAGACAAGCAGCACCAGTTCCTTCGGAGACGAGTTCTCCGTTTTTATACATGGTCATTTTACAATTAATCAAATCAACATTTTCTAATCGCACCGGTCGATGACCAACTACAAAATGACTAGCTGATGCATTGTCTGCAATGGTATCGGTGATTTTAATATTCCAGTCTTTGACGCGACTCCCAACGATTTCAATAGAAGCGACTGCATAATCAATAGCGGAAAGCATTTCAGTTGTGGTAATCGAAGTAGAATTAAGATCTTTTTTTAAAACGAAAGCTATTTCTGCTTCCACCTTTGGTTGCATCAATTCTTTGCAAGATATTTCTCCTCCATTAAGGACTTCCATATCGTCATAAAGCAATCCATAATCCGGTTGATCAACTCCTAATTGCTTTTGAACAGCGACTGAGGTTAGACCTATTTTGCTACCAACGACTCTCGCTCCACCTGCAATACGTAGCTTGGAATTGATCGCTTGAATTTCATAGGCTTTTGCTAAATCGGTAATTCCAATAATCTCTCGGATTGGATCACAAGTGATTTTTGTATCGGCAGCTTCTCGAAGGATTTTGGCGACTTCAGCAGTATTGTGGCTCTGTATCTTTTCTGACATGGTTCGTTTTTTTTGACTCAAAATATAAGTCTTCTTTTCAAAAATGTAAATTTAGCAAACTGGATGGGAAATTATTGTAAACTTTGGGTCAAGCTTAAGAATTAATAGCAAAATAGTATTGTCTTTCTTCTTATTGCGAAAAGATTATTTACTTTAGATGAAATTCTAGGATTTTAAAAAACCAATTTAATGAGGCTATTTTTCATACTTGCACTACTATTGACAGGACTGCTTATTTCTGGGTTTCAGAGTGAGAATTCTAAGACTTTAAAACAACAAATCCCCCAAACCAGCGATTCTAGTGCTATTGATTCGACCTATGAGGAAATACTTGAAACGGGATGGGAATTATTTAATAAAACAGAATATGAAAGAGCCATAACACATGGAAAAAGAGTAGCTCGATTTATTAACCCTGAAGATACTACTACCGCAAAATTCAACATCCTTATAGGTGAAAGTTATCTGCAAAGCAACAAAGTAGATTCTAGTCTGGTGTTCTTAAAAAAAGCGGAAGCTATAATGGCAAATATCCAAGACGGTAATAATCTCATAAGGGCTCGATCATTACATGATATAGGTTTAGCGATATATAGAAAAGGTAAACATGAAGAATCTTTGAAATATTACAAGGAATCATTAAAAATCAAAAAAAATATTCTTGGTGATTCCGACTTGAAATTAGCCAATACTTATAATAATATTGGAAATTCATATAATCGCCAAGACAAATTCGAAACAGCTATTTTCTATTATAAAAAATCACTGGAATTATGCACTAAGGAAGATAAGGATACTAAGGTTAAGATGTCAGATTATTATTTGAATATAGGATGGGCTTATAACGATTTGGGACAATATGAACTTGCTATGGAATTCTCAAAAAAATCATTAGCGATTCGACTCAAGCAATTAGGAAGTAAACATGAAAAAATAGGCGAAAGCCATAACAATATCGGTTTAATTTATTTAAACAAAAGTGATTATTCAAAAGCTGAAGAACATCTAATTAAAGCTTTAGAAATTAAAAAAATTAGCTTAGGAAAAAATCATGTACAAGTTGCTAGAGGATTATATAATTTAAGTCTTTCTGCTGAAGAACAAGGAAGAATTAATGAAGCACTGACTTACCGTTTGGAAGCTCTAAAAATATTAAGTGATCAGTTAGGTGAAAATCATCCAGTCGTTGGAGTAGTTACAAATGGAGTGGCAGTGTCTTATAAAAATCTGGGAGAATATGATTTATCCTTAGAATACTCTAACAAAGTTTTTAATATCAATAAAGAAAATTTTGGGCTCGAGTCTTCAAAAAATGTTAACATCTATTATAACATTGGAAACATATTTTATACAAAAGGAAAGAACAAAGAAGCTAATAAATATTTTGACTTGTCTTTAGATTTGAGCACAAAACATTACGGCGCTGACCATTCAAAGACATTGGTTATTCAAAGCGGAATCGCTCAATTATTTGTAAGAAACAAAAACTATCAAGAAGCCATTTCAATGTATGAAGATATTCTTTCAAAAAGAATAAAAAAGAATGGGCCAAAAGATAAAGATGTCGCAACTACTTATGAATACCTTGGCACTGGGTATGAAAAAATAGGCGACTATGAAAAAGCACTTTTCTATCTCAATAAATCGCTTGATATAAAATTAGAGACTTTCGGAGAAAAACACCCTAAAGTTTCTTCGAATTATTTAAATACCGGCGTCGTCCATTTTAGAGAAAAAAGATTTGATATAGCGATTGATTATTTTCGTAAGGCCTTAAATGCACTCACCGAAGAAGGTGTTAAGGAAAATGATTTTTCGAAATTCGAAGATTTAAAAAAACTCAGACTTGTTTATAGCTGGATCCAAAAAGTGTATCGAGAAAAAGCAAAATCAGATGATCGCTATTTAGATAGCCTGGCAAACCAATACCAACTAGCATTAAGTTTAGAAGCATTTACACAAAAGCATCATTCCAGATTATCAACTCGCCAATTTTACATGGCAAACTCTATTTCTACTTATGAAGGAGCGATTGATAATTTACTGGCTCGAAATAAACCCGATGACTTAAGCGCTGCATTCACACTTTCCGAAAAAACAAAAAGCCGCTATCTATCTGAAAAATTACAATCCGTTTCGCATGCTACCACATTTGGACTTCCGGATACTTTGCGAGAGAAAGAACATGATTTAAATGTTGACATTGCTTACTTTGAGAAGAAAAAATTTGATATAGATTATGATCAGAGAATTTCAAATGACTCCTTGATAAATATTTACGAAAATCAGCTTTTTGAATTGAATCAAAAAAGAGATCAATTATTAGAATTATTCAAAACCAAATTTCCAGACTACTATAATTTACGCTATAGCCAATCTGTTCTTTCTGCAAAAGAAATTCAAAATTCGTTATTACAACAGAACCAGTCTCTGATAGAATACTTCGTTGGCGATTCCTCCATCTATACCTTCTTAATCACTAAAGAAACTTTTCAAGTCCGTCAAACCGAAATCGACTTCCCACTCCAACAACAAGTCGCTCAACTCCGCCAATCCGTGTATGCTCCTTTTACCCAAAATGAAATTTCCCAAAAAGGAAAAGATAGTTTAAGCCTACTTTATCCAAAGGTAGCTTACCAGTTATATCAAAAACTTATTCAGCCAGTAGAGGGATTTATTCCTGAGCAAAGCGAACTCATCATCATCCCCGACGGGATACTGGGTTATATTCCCTTTGACGCTTTATTGACTGCTCCGGTTGAAAGTGTAGATAACCACCGGAACTATCCTTACTTACTCAAACGCTATCAAACAAGTATAGCTTATTCTGCAACTTTACTTAAAGAAATGCGGGATAAAAAACATCGAAATATCCCTGCGAAAAATTTTCTAGCTGTTGCTCCTAGTTTTCCTGGAGAAAAGCGAGACACCCTGTTATTAGCTTCAAGATTCATTGATATTTCTAAGGAACGAAATCGTCTGGGAACATTGAATTTTAATATTCCTGAAGTCAAAGATTTACAATCAATAATGGGAGGTGATTTATTGATTGATTCTTTGGCAACAGAAAATGCTTTTGTTCAAAAAGCCAGCGACTATCGAATCCTTCACTTATCTACTCACGGTAAAGCCAATGATCAAGAGGGAGATTATTCCTTCTTAGCTTTTTATGAAAAAGAAGACAGCCTCGAAAATGAATGGCTGTACAACCGCGAACTTTATGAATTGGATCTCAATGCGGACATGGTTGTTCTCAGTGCTTGTGAAACAGGCATCGGTGAATTGCAACGTGGAGAGGGGATCATTTCTTTGGCTCGTGGTTTCTCCTATGCTGGAGCAAAAAGCATCATCACATCATTATGGAGTGTGAATGATCAACAGACTCCTGAGCTGATGAAAAGCTTTTATGCTTATCTCCAAAAAGGAGAATCAAAAGATTCGGCATTGAGGAAAGCCAAATTGGATTACCTCGCAAAAAGTACGAATCCCGAACCTTACTTCTGGGCTTCTTTTATTTCAATCGGAGATATGTCGCCAATTGAATTGGATTCAGCTTGGCCTTGGTGGGGATGGGCTTTGATTGCTATTGGAGCACTAGTATTATTCTTTGGATACCGGCGAATGAGTACCTAACATCCACACAAAACAAAATAAAAAGAGCTTACATCCCTGGTGTAAGCTCTTTTTTTATAATTAAATTAAAGAGATAAAATACTGATAATCAACAATATAAAATTGTTATGAATTTTTATTTTTATTTAATCTCATTTTCATGAGTACCAAGTCTTCGATTATAATGACCAATAAGTGAACAATCATTTTAAAACTTTTAAAACTTACGATTATGGATATCAAGAATATTTTTTTCAGCTTAATCCTTGCAGCTTTTTGTTTTACTGGAGCCAATGCACAACAATCAGAAGTTAAGTACTATTTTTTCGATAGCAACTGGGAAATCACTACAAGCAAAAACTATTCTTACTATCGTAAAGTAGAAGTAAATGCGAATGGGAATTACCTTAACCCTATTGTCGACTACTATAGAAATGGTAACGTCCAGTGTATTATAAAAGCAGATAATTTCAAACTTAACAGTGGCGGAGGATTTCTTGATTCAGGAGGAAAGAATGGTGAAATGGCTTACTATGATGCATCTGGAAATATGATTAATTACAGACGATATGCAAATAGTCAATTGATTGATAATATCAACGTTGGAGAAAAGAAAACGAATAGTAATAACGAATGGACGACGGCTGATGTCGTAGATGTTTTAGAAATAGGTGTTGCCGCTTATGAGATATATAGACTTTTTAAAGGGAAGTAAAAAGGCTGTGAATTTAAGTCTTTTCCTAAGATTACATTTTTGAGACACTACTCTATTTGTAAAAATACAAAACCCATAAATCGATGATTTATGGGTTTTGATTGTCGGGGTGACAGGATTTGAACCTGCGACCACTTGACCCCCAGCCAAGTGCGCTACCGGACTGCGCCACACCCCGTGATAATATCAAGCGCAAATTTAGTCTTTTTCATAAAAAAGAAGCACAATTACAAAAATAAAAAAGCCGATTTACACATGGCAAATCGGCTTCTTTATTTTCTAAAACCTTAAAACAAGGTTATATCTTTAATCCAGATCACAATCATTCGTAAACCCTGTCGCATCAAAACTCGTAATCTTTCTACCTTCCTTTCCATCTCGGTTTGCGACAATATGTAGATCATTTAGTCCAGAACCATCACGCTTAGGTGTACAGTATTCGAACAAGTAATAAGCATTGGCTTCATCAGCAATAAGACCAGCAACTTCTTCGAATGTTTCTGTAAGTGCCGCAGTATCATCTGCGAAAACTGAACTTGTTTTTCCAACTTTATTTAAAACAGTTTCATCTATCTCAGCTCCTAAACCAATGGTGTAAAAATTGATTCCTTCGGATGCATTGTTTACTGCAGCATAAGCTTCTTCTCTGCTATAACGAGCTGCTTGATCTGTACCATCTGTAAACATGATGATAGAAAATGCACTAAGGATGCCTTGGTTTTGAGCTTCGATCAATTTATTCTCAGCAAGGGCAGCACTCTTTATCACTGCTCCAAATAAATCAGTGGAACTATCATCTGAAATAGAAGGAGTAATATTATTCAATGCAGTATGCAAAGCCTCTGCATTATCAGTAAAATTAATTAATGGATGGATGAGGTCTCTTCCATCAAACCACCAGATTCCAACGTTATTTGAGGTGTTAGAATTATTAGCGAATACATCGTCAACGAAAGCATTGGCTGCTTCTTTTAATTCTGGTAGGCTATTGTTCAATACTGAACCACTTAGGTCTAATACCAACATCGTTCTATATTCAAACAATTGGCCATTATCAGCTAGCAATCGAGTAGTCTCATCTTCTGACAATAATTTTTCCTCATCATCATTCCTACCTTGCTCGTAGATTTTAAAATTGTCTTCTGTCAAGCCAGCCACCGGTACACCTTCTCTGGTTTCTACTTTAAAAAATACTGAAACTCTTGATGGAGGATTCACATACTGTTCTTGAATGGTGATTACTAAATCCTGATTAGCACCTGGGTTAAAAGGGGCTACATCGTCTTTTTTACATGCCGTAAAGACAATAAATAGGCTTAAAATCGGAATAAAAAATTTAATAGATCTCATCTTTAGAGGATTTTGTTTGTTTAAGCTGATTGATTTTTGGGATCAGTCAAAGCTTTAACAGATTCAAAAAAATCACAATATTTCAATAACGAAAATTGCGCCATATTTCAGTATGTAGATTCAGAAAACTTTAACCTACCCCTATGTATAACTGAAACTTTAACGCTTTTTTAAGAAGAGGAGGTTTTATTAGGCTTTAAATCCGAAAGCTTTGGTAATGAAAGCAGTCGCTCGTAAAATAGCTAAGTATCCAATACGACTTTGGCCTTTTTATTTGATCATAGTTTGCGAATAACCAAACGTCATGATTCTTCAAATAATTGTCCCTCCTGAAGCAGATCAATGTTAAATATTTTAGGATATGTAACAGGACGCCAGTGTTTGCTTATATTGTTTGAATGAAATCACTCCTATTTATTTTTTCTCTTTTTGCTTTTGCTCCTATGCTTAGTGGTCAAAAGATTGATGATGATGAAATTAAAATGAGTATTTTCTTCGGTGGTGGAAGTTATTATGTTGATTTAAAACAGGAGGATGCCTTGAAAAAAATTATCGAAAGTCTAATGAAACCTGAGCTGTACGAGGTTTATGTTCATGGGCATACGGATAATATTGGAAGTATGGAATACAATCAATGGCTTTCAGATATGAGGACGGATGAGGTAATCGAATTGATTAAGAAACATGGGATTCCTAAGGATTTTATCTATGATAAAGAGTTTGGAGAGATGAGCCCCGTTTATAGTAATGAGACTTATAGTGGACAGTTGATGAATCGGCGAGTGGATATTATTTTCAAGAAATTGGAGATGTGAAGATCTTTACTCCTTTGTTTTTTTTATGTTTTTTTTATTCGTTCTTAACTTAGATCGATCAACTTCCCCCTTCCATAAACTTTCTTCTTTTTTATCATTCCTTTTAAAATATCATTTTCTATTTTGATAAATATCACCTCTCTCTTTGCTATTTATCATTTCAATCATTTCGAAAAACATGAATTTTTGCGGGGAAATTATTTTTTAATAAAATCCAAAACTATGAAAAATCATGTCTCCTTCATTCTCTTTTCATTTCTGTTTTTCACCCCTTTTAATTTCCTATCAGCAACCTCTTTTCAGGGTGATAAAAATATTACCATTTCAGAAGAACAAACAGGCGACTTATATCTTAGTGGCGAAAACATAGTCATTGATGCGCCTATCCAAGGAGACTTGGTCTGTGCTGGAGGTGATATTATTATTCAGGATAGTATTGCCCAGGACGTGATACTTGTGGGCGGAAATTTGAAAATCATGGGCTTTGTAGGCGATGATATACGAGTTGCTGGAGGAACTATTTTTATCAATGAACATGTCATGGGCGACTTGATTGTAGCTGGCGGTGAAGTTACCGTTGGTAAGGATGCAAATATCTATGGTGAACTAAAACTTGTCGGCGGCAAACTAAACATGAATGGTGTTGCCAAAGGAAAAGTAAGTTTACGAGGTGGCGAGGTATTCTGGAACGGAATTGCCGAACAATCATTTAATATCAAAGCAGGTGAATTTAGTTTAAACGGTACCCTCCAAGGACCTTCAACAATAGCAGCCCAAAAAATAATCTTAGGTAATGATGCCAGGATTTTAAGCGACATGGAATACTGGACATCCAAAGGAGAAATTGATTTTAATAGTGCAATTGCGAGTGGTGCACAACACCGTTTCAATACTGATCTTCAAATAAGTGACATGGATGTTGACTGGAGATACTTAGGTATTGGCTTGGTTACATTTTGGATTTACCGATTACTAACTGCAGCAGTACTTATCATTTTAATGATTTGGATGTTCCATCGATTTTTTTCCCGAAATAGTGAGGAAGCCAGTCGAAATTATGTTAGTCATTTAGGTTATGGTGCAATATACATCATCGGAATTCCAGTACTTATCGTTCTTGCCTTTATGACGATTATTGGTATTCCGGTTGGGTTCATTTTAATGTTGACATATGGATTGACTATTGCTTTGGGGCATGTCCTTGCAGCAGTTCTCATTGCTTATGGCGTCAATTTTTATTATGAAAAAAACTGGAACCGAAGAGTTCTATTTTTGGTAGCTCTTTGTAGTTATTTGGCTTTAAAAATCATAGGAGCTGTACCGCTTTTAGGAGTTTTGATCTCATTGATTATTGTAACTACAGCTTTTGGAACGCTTGCTTATATTTGGAGACAAAGCCGTATTGCACGAAAAAGTATTTTAAATGAATGATTAATTTTTTGATCTTCGTATACAAGGTCAGTCTATTTTTTAATCGTTAGAATAAAAGGACTCATAACAAAACCACCTTGCTGCCGCATGGTGATTTTGTTGTTTTAAAAGACTTTTGAAAATGAATTTTCAACGTGGGCATCTTTAATTTTAAGTGGGGTTATTTCATGATCCCTCGGCATCTCGCTCTGGAAATAAAAACCTTCACCTTGCTGCCGCATGGTGGTTTTGTTGTTTTAAAAG
>CAKZTD010000411.1 GCA_937921595.1 uncultured Saprospiraceae bacterium | reverse complement strand
TTTTTTTAATAAAATATCTATAAGATGAAATATCAATCACTATTTATAGTACTGTTATTCCCTATTATGTTAGCTGCTCAGAGTGACGAATGGGGAATCGGTGTAGTGGAACTACCATATGACAGTAAAAAATCCATAAATGTTTATAATTCTCCAAATGGAAACATAGAAGGGTCTCTTGGAATGGAAAATAGTAAATATGATGCAGGTTATCGAGTAATAAGTTGGAGAGATGATGCAGGACCTAACATGCATATTCCTCAAGAAGCCTTAATTGCTGTTGGATATGAAATAGATGGTTTGATTGTTCATAAAGAGCAAGATGGTTTCTTGAAAATCATGTATACCGAAGGAGATTTTTTAGCTTGGGTTTCTATAGCCGAGTTAAGAAAAGCTGGGTTTAGTTATAAATCTTGGAAAATGTTTGTCGTCTATTCGGGTAGAACATTTTATACTATGAACTATGGAATGAATGTACGAACAACACCAAAAGCAAATGGTGATTTAGTACTCATGGTAAAAGGAGATGAATTCGAAATTGAACCAACAGGAAAGTCAGATGGCCTCTGGGCAGAAGTTATCATAAAAGAATATAATTCTGAATATTGTGAAGAGCCACATGATTTAATTAAAACCTATCATGGGTGGATGAAGATTCTTGACGATAAAGGATTTCCAAATATTTGGTTTTACGCAAAGGGGTGTTAAGATGAAATAATAAATGTTTATTTCTTTTCTCTACTCTCCTACTACTCGTCCCAACAAAGCTTTGACCGGGTGATAATGCTTCACCACGATCACTGTTCGGTTGGTGTTTCGAGTAATTTCTTCTGGAATGTTTCCAACCATAATTTGCGGATAGATACTTTGTCCTGCTGCACCAACCATTACGGCATCGAAATTTTCAGCTTCCTCCGCAATCCCCTTACTGATGGAATCACTGATTATCAATTTTGAAGAAACGCTTACTTCCGCATCTGCTTTTAGTCGGTCAATCGCTCGTTCCATATTTTCTTTGCTGATGGTTTGATCTGCTCCAGGAGCAGCGACTTGACAAACCGTAACGGCACCTTTATTTGGTTTTGCAATCGAAATCGCATATTGCTCTGCACATCGTGCATGTTCTCCTCCTGCTGTCGGTAATAAGATTCGTTTAATAGGATCGTCGCCAACAATTTTGGCTAATAAAATATCTGCTCTGGCCAAACGAACTACATCATCGGTAATCGTTCCCAATACTTTCTCTTTATTAGAGCTATATCCTTTCCATCCAAGAATTATCAAATCGCAAAAACGCTCATGAGAAGTTTCCAATACTGCCCTGGCAACATTGTGTCCAACTCGAATTAAAGCGTGGGTCGAAACCCCTTGATCTTCTGCTATTTTTCTAGCCTGTTTTAACAATGGTCTTTCTTTCTCAATAATCTCTTCATCAAAACTGGTAGGTGGTAATTGTTCCGGAACGGTCACCACTCTCAACAACCAAATTTCCGCATGTCGAGCTACAGCAATTGAGGTGGCCAACTGCATTAAATTATCTACGTTATAAGGATTCGAAATTGGAACTAAGATTCGAAATCGTTTTTTATCCTGTGTTCCTTTTCCTTGACTATGAGCAATATGAGATGCAATTCCCGGAATTTCTTTTTCTTCTGCCCTCACTCCTTTCCAAGCGATAAATCCTAACAATCCTAAAAACAAACTTCCAATCGCCAAAAACAAAGAGATTGGATCTTCATTAAAAATTTGAGCAATCAAATAGAAATTTGCAAGAATTCCTAATGCTGGTAAAAGAGGAACCAAGGGAACTTTGAATGGTCTTTCCATATCCGGAAACTTCCGACGGTGAACAATCAAAGCGGCGTTTACTAAAATCAAAGCCACCAATAAAACTGAATTTGCAAAAAAGGAAAGACTTTCTAAAGGTAGACCAATGGCAAATAATAAAATGGCTCCTGAGATTAAAACCACCGCAACAATTGGTGTTCGGGTCTGTGCATTGATCACACCAATTTCTTTGGGAAGATGCCCTAGTTGGCTCATAGCTAAAATAACTCTTGAACCGGCCATGATCGATGCATTGGATGCCGAAATCATAGAGAATATCGCTCCGGCTATAATTACATATCCTCCATAAAATCCTAAGAATTTTTTAGCGGCTTCTCCCATCGAAGCTTCGGTGTATTCCGTCAATCCGGCAAAGAGAACGACTAAAACTACAGCTGTATAAAGTACGGTCACTACTCCCATCGAAATAAAAATTCCTCTTGGAATAACTTTCACTGGATTTTTGACTTCTCCTGCTGATGCTGCAATTGCTGAAAATCCAAAAAAGGTAATAAAAACCATTGCTGCTGTCGAACCGATCGCTACAATATCTGTGCTGAATCGGTCCATCACTTCGTCAACTTCTATGAATTTTACTCCTCCGAAAATAAACCAAATTAGTAAAACTACTTTTGCTGCAGTCACCCAAATCTGAAACTTTCCACTTTCTTTGGTTCCTTTAATATTGAGCAAGGTCAGGCCAATTAACATTACAATCCCGAATAAAGATTCAATTGGGCTGTGCACGATAAATTCATTGAAATAACTGGATAAACTGGCGATATAAAATGCGCAAGATGAAGCATAGCCTAAAAACAATGCCCATCCGACAAAATAAGCCAATGGTGGCGAAAAGGTTTTTCGAGCATAGAGATAACCTTCTCCCGTTTTTGGATAGATCGATACAAATTCGCAGTACGTCAATGCGGTAAAGGTCGCTACGATTGCTGCTAGTAAAAAAGAAAGGATTGCTGCTGATCCAACATTCCGGATTGCTAAACCAGAAAGGGTGAAAATTCCTGCCGCAATCATCGTTCCGATGCCAATGGCTAAAACAGAGCTAAGACCTAAATCCCTACTCAACTCTGTTTTTATATTATCGTTTTGCTTGGTATTATCTAATGGTTCCTTTGCCATTTTCTATATGCTCGTTTTTTATTGGACGCTCAATATAGAATAAAACTAGGTCTTGCCAAAAATTTTTTTCTGCATTGAGAAATTGATTTACTTAGCCAAACAGCCAAATTTTCAACATTTTGGGTACTAGACCCTATACAATTCCTGTCGAGACCCTAGGAAACCAAGCCTAATTCCCGCTTACCTTTGACTTATCAAATAACCTCTAAAAAATTTATTATGAAATCTATTTTAAACATCGTCCTTTTTCTTTTCATTTCAACTTTAGGGTTTTCTCAATTTGCAATGAATGTGTCAGAAAATAGCATGGAAGAAGTAAACTATAATACTCCTGAAATTTCTCAATCTAAAAAATTGAAAATTGCTAAAAGGCAAAATAAGTCTACGATCAAACAACTTAAGTCCTATCTTTCTAAACAATTAAAGTATTCCGAGATTATGGTAGAAAATGGGATCGAAGGACAAGTCATCGTTCAAGTAGATATCGCGACTGATGGATCAATCAATTCATACAAAGTAATCAACAGTCCTCATACTGAAGCAAGTACTGCTATTCTAAAAACTTTAGAAGGCTTGAAAAAGATAAACATTAAGGAAGATACTTATTATGGGTATAAAAAAATTAGAATTCCTGTTAATTTGTCTTTAAGGTAAACAGGATAAAAAGTAGGATAAGACTAATGTCTATAAATAAATTATTATCTTTTAAAAAAGCAGCATTAATAACGAACATGTTAAAATTTAATTTCAAATTTTATAACCTACTTAAATTATAATATACAAGATCAATCAAGTATAAATCATTTTGACAAAACTATTTATGTCTGTTTCTCCTTGCAATTACATCTAAGCAGGTTAATATTATTCGGTTTAATCATCATCAGATTCGACCAAATAATCAAAGTGATAAGGATCACTAACTCCATCTGATCCTCCTTTAATTTGCGCTAGATCAGACTTTGTGAATGTTTTGATTTTGTTGTCATCAAATAATGAAGCAATAATTATTTCTTTTTGAATTTTCATAAGTATATTTTTAATAATTAAAAATTAATAAAGATTCTGTAAATATTAATAAAATAAATCCAAAACACAAATTTTAAGTATAGCATCTATACTCCAGCAGTTATGTCATTGATAGAAAAATAGAACTGTTAATAATAATTTTCTATTTTTATACAATAACATACTATTTGAAAATTAGTTAGAACTAAGTCTCGATGAAAAACAAACACAACAAACTGCTATTCTTACTATCATTAATTTCTTTAATAGCTATTAATTTACAAGGCCAGAATCCAATTCAAGGATATGGAGGTACTGAGAATTCTGAAGAAGCTGAAGAACCTTGGTACATAGATGCGACTCCTGATTTTTATAGATACGCTATGAATATCAGCCAACCTTTATCCCAAGATAAATTAGATACAATATGGAATGTAGCTCAGATGTATTGTGTAAAAGATAAAGACACTTGTCTAATATTGGTAGAACATGCAATGACCGTTACAAAAAATGAAAGTAATAAAATATTCCGTGGTTCAGCGTATCATCTAAAAGGTAAAGCTTTCAATAACTTTGTTAATGACTCCATTGGTTTATCCTTACTTTTTGAAGCAAAAGAATTATTTGAGTCTTCTGATGCTTTTTTTCAATTAGGTCATTTAGAATCTGAAATAGGCCAGTATTACGAAAGAAAAGGAGATTTTAAAAAAGCTATTGAATATCATATCGGCGGGATAAAAACTATTCAAAAGATGGGGGATACTTTATTAATAGTGAATCCTCTGGTTAGTATTGGAGGCCTTTATTTTAAAATGGGGAAATTAAATAAAGCAGAGGATTACCTGGAGAAAGCCATAGATATAGCAGAAAAGACGAATAATAAGCATGCTGGTGCTGCAATATTGACGAATCAAGCCCAAATTTTAATCAAACTAGGAGACAAGTATTTGGCTATTGCAGACACATCAATTGTAAATGCCCAACTTTATAGAGATAGCGCAGATATTTTTTATAAAAAAGGTTTAGCTGGTGCGGAAAAATCACTCAAAATAGCCAATGAAATAAAGGTTGGTCAGAACATTATGCATTCAACAACCACAAAAGGAATGCTCCAAGTCAAACTGAAAAAATATAAGGAAGCTGAAAGAACAGCTCATTCGGCTGAAGAGTTAATTGCAAAAGCAGGAATTCCGATTTTCCTTATTCGGAATAAATTGGTGCTTGCTATTGCTCAAAGAAACTTAGGTAATTATAATCAAGCTCTGATCAATGCCAAAGCAGGATATGACATTGCTGTAAAAAGCGGAAGTTATGAATTACAGAATGATTTGAATACTCAGTTATATCAAATATATAAAGCTAGTGGAAGAAATAAAGAAGCTTTATTAAAACTAGAAGAAATTTCTAAAGTCAAAGCAAAAGAAAATGTTGTCAACACCAATAAAGTGATCATTGATGTAGAAACAAAATATCAAACAGCTCAAAAAGAAAAACAAATACTCAAACAAAAAAACGACATACTGGAACTAGAATCAACTAATACTAAAATCGCAAATCAAAGAAATTTAATCATGGGAGGAGGATTACTTTTTAGTCTACTTGGTTTTTTCGGTTACCGGGTTAATAAAATTAAAAAAGATCGAAATGACAAAAGAGAATTTGCTGAAGCATTAATCTATGCACAAGAAGAAGAGCGAAAAAGAATTGCCCGAGATTTGCATGACGGTGTCGGACAATCTTTATTATTGATAAAAAAACAAATGGCAAACACTAGTGAAGTTACGATCCAAAACCAACAGATGATTTCCGATACCTTAGAAGAAGTACGTTCTATCTCAAGAGATCTCCATCCTTTCCAATTAGATAAATTTGGTCTAACCGCTACCATAGAAGATACGATTCTAAAAATCGAACAATCCACGGAGCTTTTTATAAGTAAAGAAATTGATCACATCGACAATGCCCTTGAATCAAAATCTGAGATCCATTTATTCCGAACGATCCAAGAAGTTTTGAGTAATATTGTAAAACATGCAGAAGCAAGTGCCACAAAAATAATTATCAAAAACGAGACAGACAATATCAAAGTCTCTATTCAGGACAATGGTAAAGGATTCGATTTAGAGTTGGCAGTCGTGGCTTCTAAAAGCCTTGGAATACGAACCATGCACGAAAGAATTTCTGCTATCGGAGGGCAATTAAAAATCGAAAGAGGTGAAAACAATGGAATGCGAATTGAAGCAATCATTCCAAAACAAAAAACTACATCATAAATGGTTATTAGAGTTTTTAATGCAGACGATCATCCTATCCTTCGAAAAGGAGTAAGTGATCTTATCGTCCAGACAGAAGGTCTAGAATGGGTAGGCAGTGCCGAAAATGGAAAAGATGCGCGAGACAAAATAAAAGCCATCAAACCTGATGTTGCTATCCTAGATATTGAAATGCCAATCATGACAGGCATGGATGCTGCAAAGGAATTATTGACTGAAGGTATCAGCACTAAATTTATTTTATTGACTCTTTTTAAAGATCAATCTTTTCTCAATAGAGCACTTCAAATAGGTATCAAAGGATACCTGTTAAAAGAAAGTAGTGAAAAAGAAATCATAGAATGTATCCATTTTGTCAACGAAGGAAAGGCTTATGTAAATGCTAGTATGACTCAATATATCGTCCATCAAGAAGACAAAGAAAACGATATTCTCGGTTTGTTATCAAATCATGAAATAAATATCTTGAAATTGATTTCCAGACAAAAAACTTCTGCAGAAATTGCAGACATGCTTTTTATCAGTCCCAAAACCGTTTCGAATCATCGAACCAATATTAGTAAAAAATTAAATCTCACAAGAGAACAAAATGGCTTGTTGAAATGGGCAATTAAGAACCGAAATCTATTGGAATAATTAGTCTGAATTAAATCACCTTTTTTAATTAATCATTTTGTTGGCGGCTATACCAACAAAAGAAAAATATAGAAGTTGCAAATGAGCAACCAGCCATTTCTATGCAAAAAAATAAAAAATTGGAGTATCGAAACCCTGAGTAGTATTTCACAAAAGAGTCAAATACACTCAGGTTCACTCCAAATTCAAGATAAACCTTGTATAACCCCATAAACATGTTGAGCACTCTGCTTTCATTTTATTACTTTGATGAATTATTTTAAAGCTCAACAATAGAAAGATGGCCATCAGTTATAAGTTACGCTTTTGCGAGCAAAACTTAGAAACTGGTGGCTTTTTCTTTTTAAACGCTATCCTACCCTTTATTCTCTTACGAATAATCATCCATCCACGACGAATCCTCATTCGGTACTTCAACAAGCCAAATATCCCCGCATCTTGCCTTCATAAGTGATTTTAATTCTTAAGTTATTGGACTAACTTAATTTGAATCGTTTTTTTTAAGATATCCCAAATTTTTCAACACAATCTCCCTATAGTCGATTGTTTATGAAAATTTCAGAATATCAAAACGGTTCAACTTAATTCTTTACGTCTACTTATTTCAAAAAACAACACGTTATGAAGAATCTAATTTTTGTTTTATTGATTGCCCTAATTTTTCAAACAAGTACTCAAGCGACCAATCCAGACACATTGGATTATACAGTCGTTGCTCCTTCTGGATTAAGTCTTCGAACTGCTCCTTATTTGGATGCTGAAAGACTGGAAATCATTCCTTACGGTACTTCCGTAAAAACAATTGGAGTCTGGGATGAGGTGTATAGCCTTGAAAGAATGGACACCGTCGACACTCGAGCGGGCTATTGGATCGAGACCGATTATAATGGAAAATCAGGATACTTATTTTCTGGATATTTAAAGACAGGACCGCTTTATGTTCCGGCGACAGAGATCAATCAACAATACCGAATTACTGTTCCCGGTGAAAGATGCCAGGCAGTCAATTACGATCCAGCACTTCATTGGTATGGCATTTATGTTGATCCGGAAACAGAGGATACAAAAGTCAAAGCAGTGGACATCAGCATTGAGCAAACCACTTTAACGGAGATGGATGAAGAGATGGCTTACGCAGACATCGGAGATTTCCTCCAGGTAAAATCAGAACAACAGGATTCTTTCTTGATGTACTTCGGAGCGATAAATGAAATCGATACAGAAAATATTGATTATGAAAAATCCTATTTCGAGAACATTGAAATGGATCATTGGGATCCGCAAGGAAAATTCATCTACCCTTATGAAAAAATAAAAATTGCAGAAGAAGGATACGATCAATATTTTTTGGTTGGTCATGAAAATGTTACCGTCAATGAAAATCCTCAGCCTTTTGAAGATAAATTGACGAAGCGTTATGATATCTTTTTGACGGATAACCAAGGT
>CAKZTD010000410.1 GCA_937921595.1 uncultured Saprospiraceae bacterium | reverse complement strand
CCGAAAGGTATTCCACAATTTGGAAAAACTTCAACGATATCTTTGCTAGAAAGCCCAGCTGGATCTGTAACGGTCAATTCAATTCGATACCAGTACGTTTCATCGGTACAACCGACAGGTTCGAGTAATGCGAAACCCTCTGTTTCATTGATTAAAGGTCCAGCATGATTGTGATTATTATGAAATAAAAATGCTTGCCATTCATAAATAAGATCTGAACTTTCATGCTCATTATCTGAAACATCTGCTCTCAAAGGAAGATAAGTGAAATCAGATAATGGGTATAAATCACCATCTTGAACACTAGTAATTTGAACAACTGGAGGTGTATTATTTAAAGAAATGATTAATTCCTCGGTATCGGAATTTCCAACGCTATCGGTTACGATCAACTCCACATTAAAAGCCGTTGGATTGGCATCAGTCGTTTCAAAAACGTGGGTATAAATCATCTCGTCTGAAGTCGCTCCATTTGGTAATTTCCATTCAACCGTGAAAGGGTAATCCTTAGGATGATAAGATCCTGAAGCATCTAAAGTCACACTGAGCGGGCTCGGGCCGAAATAGACATCAGCTTCGGCGACAGCAATTGGTAAAGGATCACCTCCATAACAAATCCGATGAATAGAAGGTCCGTCGATTGCTTTTACAAAATAAATGCAACCATCTTTTGGGCTGACTTCAAGGTCAACAATTCCTTTGATATCAGAAGCGAAGGTATCCACTTTGATCAGATTATAATTGTCATCAAAATCGAATATTGAAATCCATCCTTTAAAATCTGCATGAAAATATCGTCCATGAAATTCCTCCGGAAAATTTTCGCCTTCATAATGAAAACCAGTAATACTTGAACTTCCTTCAAAATGAATTCCTTCCACCTGAGCTTCCGGAGATTCTAATTCAAACTCTACGGCATTTCCTGAATCATCAAAACCAGGAACTACTGCAACTGAATCGGTCATTTGATTATGATTCAACCAAGTTAACACTGGACGAGTATGAACAGAAGGGTAGTAGTCTTGAGAAATTTCATTTGAAGGATTGCATCCATCAAAGAATGTAGCTTGGATTTGTGAATTGGGTTGAGTAATTAGTTCATGAAAAGTATAGTATTCATTTTCACAATTATCTACATTATAATTTGGGTTCGGAGTATCTAGACTTAATCGGATTTTGCTAGAAAAAGCATTCTTCTTTTTCATGCCTTCGTAAATTGGCCATCCAAAATTCAAACCTCCTTCTGTTGCAATATTTAATTCTTCCCAATGGCTAGCACCTACATCACCCATATAAATGACACCTGGATTTGCATCTTCAACATTATGGCTTCCAGTTGATGGATCTAAGTAAATTCGAAAAGGATTTCTCAATCCACGAAGCCAAACTTTCGAACGAGGTGCTTGTGGGTTTTGAGGATCATAAAAAGGATTACTTGGGATTCCATCACCCGTTTCCGGATCAAGACGAAGTACTTTTCCTCCTAGGGAATTTAAAATCTGAGAGCGATAGCCTCCAACATTTTCAGCCGGTCTGATGATCCCAAGAGCAAGTGCTTCTTCAAAAAAAGAATCAGGATGATCTCCAGCATCAGAGGATACAAAACTTCCGGTTTCACCACAAGAAACGATCAAGGTTCCATCGGTTCCAAAAGTCAAGGTTCCTACGCCATGCGAAGAAGCTACGATTGGAAAACCGTTGGTTTCATTTTGGCCGAGCAATATTTTTCTACTTTCAGGAATAACAGTTTTAAAATCATTAGCTGGATCAGCGGTATATCTTGTAATTCGACCAATGGTTGCTTCGTTGATGTTGGTCGTATTTGGATCGTAATCGGGCGTTCCGAAATTAAAAAGATGATGTGGATCAACTACATATAAAAGATAAACATAACCATTCTCTGCAAATAGTGGATCTAAAGCAAACCCTAGAAGACCATGGTCTACAAATTCTGAAACTTCTTCTCGAATATCAACTAGTGGGGTATTCAAAATATTTCCAGTAGTATCCATGATATGAACCAAACCGGATTGTTCCCAAACATAAGCATTGCCAATCTGATCAAAAGTAATCCCAACTGGTTTGGTCAAAGCAGTGCTTACCGTCTCATCCACAAAGTCTGGAAGGAGTTGTGCCTGGCTATTCCAACTTATTCCAAAGAGGACTAAAAAGAAAAAATATTTAATCAATTTAGTATTCATATTTAACAGACGTTTTTAATTAATCCAGTTTATTTAAATTATTGTAAACTTTTGAATGACACCCGAAATGAGCGAATGAGCAAATTCATAAATGAGTGAATATCCTCCAAATTGTAAAAGAAACATGCCTTAGATTTTAAACTATGGCAGCATTCACTCATTTGTTCATTCACTCATTAGGACCGGGCGTATGAAGTGAAATACTAGAAATCAAAATTTCACCCTAAAAGTATATAGCAAATACAGTTTATTAAAATCATTCCCCAATCACAAAATACCCATCAATTTGCAAGGTACAACGCGGAGCAATAGTATGTAGATATTTAACATTTTCAGCACCATAACTTTCGACAAAGATAGAGCTTCTGCCGTATTCGGGCTTCTTTTGATAAGCTGCAAATCCCTGATTACAATTTTTGAGCAAAATCTTTTTTATCCTTAAATATGAAAGATCCTTTGATGCAGCGCCAATAACAGCACCATCAATGGTCGTATTATTAACGGTGATTCTGGATTCTTCTCCTGCGCTGATTCCTTTGTCACCTGCATCTACGATTTTACACTCATTAATCAGGATATTACTGCCACTAAAATCTAGACCATCATTTCCAGCTTTAAAGATACTTGAATTATCAATTCGACCAGAGCAAAAATCTGCATCGAAGCCGTCAAAAGCAGGGTTAATTAATTGAAGACCATTGATGTCAAATTGAGATCGAACGATATTGAGTGCATCTTCGCAATGATTATCAATAATCTTAGTGTTTTTAATAATAACCTCGGACTCATAGAATGTTACTGCACCAGTAAGATTCCAGCCTTTATAGCTGAGGGTGTTCAGGTCACTAAATATGGAAAAGTTGATATTTGAGGTCTCCTTTGATTGTAAAACAGTAAAGCCATTTGCACTTTGATCGCTGGAGTAAATTTGGATGGGATCATCATTAGTGCCATTTAGAAATACTGGAGATTGGCTAATAAATTTTGCTTTTTGAAATAAGTCTAATGAAAATCCTGCTTCGAAAATAACCTGATAACCAGATGGAATAATGATGTCTTCTTTCGTTTTGAAACTTCCTTTTTTGAAAATAATAATATGATCTCGAACTTCGTAAATATCCGTAGGAGTCAATTTCTTATTTTTGAAAAGTGTTTGTCTCGGAACTTCGTTATTTGGTAATTGAAATAAATCAATAGGAGAAGAAAATAAAGTGTCGATTCCAAAGGGTTTATAAAACACATATTTTGCATTGGACGGAGCTGAAGCTTTTTGAATGATCTTGGGATTTCCTAACCTGAAAGCAGGCATCGTGGTCGGAGTTTCTAAATTAAAATCAGGTCGAGTAGGAGTGGAGCCTGTTCCAATAATCTGGAGAGGTAATTCATGACTATTAGAAAGGAGTAAAACACCTGAGGCAGTTTGTCCTAATTCCCAATTTGCTCGAATGGAATGTTTTTGAAAAGGATACATTCTAAATCGAATTTGATTGGCTCGGTTCAGGATTCTATTTTGATCGTATTTAAAATTTGGAAACTCTTCTTTTAAAAAATCTACTCTAGCTTGCATGGCATCACTCGTCTCATTGAAAAAAGTATTCAGGTAATCCTCGTCAGTATATTGATTGAGGAATTGCATATATTTTTCAATGAAAATCTCATTATTATATAATCTTCTAAGCGGACCATTTTTAAAAGGGCCACTACTTTCGAGTTGTTCTTTTCCAAGTACTAAAGGTTCTGCCCAAGGTTGAGTTGCAAAACCATCAAAACCAATCGGCTCCAAAAGGCTAGTCACCGGATTGTAATAGAATCGTTGATTGTGCCAAACCAAACCATGATGCGCTCCAAATAAATCAATGATCGCAGTGTACTTCGCCATCTGTTCCATATCGAAAATCTCCTCCGCTAATTTTAAACCTTCCTGATATTGGTACAATAAATTTTGAGCAATTTTGTACTGTTGAGAAAGCACTTCAGAGGCTTGAATTTTTCCAGCTTTAAAAGGTTTGATCGGCGCAGAAGAAGGAGCTGCTTCTTCCGAGTGTATTTTCTTACCACCAACTCCGGTGTTGATCTGTCGACTTCTAACATCCCAAAGTGCATTTTCAGAAAATCGAATGATCGGTCCTTCGCGACGCTTTCGATATTCTAATAATTGTTTTTCAAAATGCTCTTCATAAGCATAAGTCCCAAGGTGTTTTCCATTGACCGAAAGATTGATAAAATCATAACGAGTAGTGAGTACATCTTCTCGTTCCCAAAATTGATGAACCAACCATTCCAAAGCATAGTAGCGAGCGGCTGGCGTATGCACGGAAAATGTTGTCATCCGATTCCAAGTGTTTACTCCTTTTCCTTTTATTCGAAAAGACCATTTGTCCCCTTGGAGATGATCCAGCCAGTCGCCTTTGAGACGGACTTTTACAGGAATGATATTTTCTTCATCAATAAGATTCGCGTTTACCCAATCGTCCTCTTTGCTGATTAAAACACCAGCGTTTTGCGCTTCTTTGATTTTTGCTTGGAGCTTCTGGTAATTTTTCTCTTTGATGTCTAATTGTAAATGAGGAGGGTCAAATGTTGTCGTAAATTGTTTTGGTAAGCTGTCCAGCTTTTGGATCATTAAATCATCGCAATATACCTTTGATTTGCCATCCGAATAAACATAAACCTTTGCCGTTTTTCCAGCCATAGGTTTCGGGATTTGAACGGTCATACTTATTTTTTCAAAACCATTTTCTACTTCTCCTAATTCATTAGAGGCTTTATAAAATTTAGAATTTTCAAGTCCTGCGAATACAAGAGTTGCGGCGGTAGTTTTTTGTTTTTTGACCCAGATTGAAGCTTCGTAAATACTGCCAGCTTCCAGATTTTTTAATTCATATCCGATACCATATTGCGGCTCGTCACTTTTGGAAAGTTTGCTAGAGAATTGTCCTTGATGAGCAAATTCATTGCTTTGAGTATTGCCGCTACTGAATAATGAACCATTGGAAAGAAAAGATTTCTTATAAACTTTTTCTGCATCACAATGGATGATGTTTTTGTTTTTAAGGCTGCTGTAGATTAATGCTTTTGGATAGAGGAAGTAGATAGCAGGAACGATGATGATAGCGAATGCTAAACTGTTGAAGAGCAGTTTTTTTAGGTTTCTTTTCTTCTTTGTTTTATCGCTTATTAACATTTAGAAAATATGATTATGTAGTTATGCGATGATATAGTTATATAGCTACATAACCATATCATTTTTGACTACCTAAATAAACTTTCCCCTTTTATCATCTGATCTTCAAGCTGTAAAGAACAGTCGACTCGGATATTGTACAATCGTTTTACTTCGCTGGCTTTGTATTTATTGACGATAATATTTGCACCACCGAATTCTGGTTTTTTCTGATAAGCGGTGAATCCTTGAGTGCAGTTTTCAAGTTCAATGTTTTCAATGAAGAGGGTAGAAAGGTCTTTGGCTGCTGCACCGATATTAGAGTTTTTAACGGAGAGATTGCTTACGGAAACATCGCTATCTTCTCCTACACTAATTCCTTTGTCGCCAGCTTGATCTACATAGGCTTCGGTTATAAAGATGACACTACCACTGAAGTCCATTCCATCGTTACCGGTGTTGATAAAGCTCGACTTCTTGATCGTGCCCTTACAAAAATCAGCATCGAATCCATCACTATAGGTATTGCTAATCAGACTGTTTTCTAAAAGAAAATCTGATCGTACCAAATTGAGTCCATCCTCGCAAACATTATTTTTAAAAACACAATGACCGATTTCTACATCGGATTCGTAGAAGGTCACAGCTCCGGTGAGTTTCCAACCTTTTTCATTCAAAGTATTAAACTGATCAAACTGTGCGTATTGCATTCGTGATTGATCAGGTGCTTGTAAAACGGTGAACCCCTGAGCGCTTTTATCTGAAGATTTTATGATCACTGGTTCTTCTTCAGTACCATTAATCATAACGGTTGACTTAGAAATAAATTTCGCTTTTTTTATAAAATCTATTTGACATCCTGGTTCAAAAACTACTCGATAACCTGAAGGAATGATGATGGATTCCTTGGTTTGATGTTGTCCTTTTTTAAAGAAAACCATTCCTTCTGAAATATTATAAATGTCGTTGGATTCTAAGTTTATATTTTCAAAAATAG
>CAKZTD010000409.1 GCA_937921595.1 uncultured Saprospiraceae bacterium | reverse complement strand
GACTTGCAAGACATTCTTTTGAGTTTTAAAATAGTCAGCCTTTTCATTTCTATATTTTGATTTAAAACGAAGAACTTTAAAATAAAAATTATTGTCTTGTATGGAGGTGTATTTTTGAAGGAAAATACATCTCTTTTTTTTTAAGAATTTATTAATATAATAAAAAGCAAAGAATTCAGTCACAATCTATCGAAGGGAAGACATTATATAATTGAACCAACAAAAAATATAAAGCTAAGACCCCATCCAAAATATCCTTGAATCTAATTGAGGATATTTTTTAGACCTCCAAATGCCTAAAATGAGAAGCAAATTACGAACTTTACAAAGCGGAAATTATACTAAGAACCTGTTTAAAGCAATGTATCCAGTCGGTACATTCCTTCCTTCGAACGGCAAAAACGTACTTTAAGAATCTTAAATTCCATTTTTTCGCAATCGAAAACAATTTTTAAACAGGTTCTATAAAATAGAACAAGGCAAATCCTAAAGTTATCTAACAATACTATGCAACAATTAGTAGCTATTCAAGAAGATCTACGTAGAGGAGAAACAGACACGTTTCAACAGTGGATTGTATCTCCTGTAAAAGAAATGCTACACCAATGGCTTATAGAAGAAGCTCCGTCCCTCAAAGGTGAAGCGGCAGATATCCTTAAGGATGTATTTCGTAAATTCCAATTGCAAGTCAAAAAATGGGAACCAACTAATGAGGTTTTAGATGTAAAAAAAGAACTTTGGTCGCTTACCCGAAAAGAATGCAAACTAGCAGAACCTACCAAAGAGAATCGTAAAAAAAATCTGGGATTGAGTCGCGCTGAATTTAAAAAATTGTGTAAACTATTAAAAGAAGGAGAGGAAACACTAATAGAAAAAGTATACCTCTCTCATTTTAAACAGTGCATGAATTACTTGATTTTCAAAGAGGATGCTGCTTCCGATGAAGCGCACAATTGTTCGATGGATGCACTTTATGAAATACGAAAAGACCTATTGAAAGATAAAATATTTTATGGTAATCTGGCTTATTATTTCACCTATCGAGCTAAAAGCAAATTGTACAAATGGAGAAATAAACAGAAACAACCAACCTTACCGCTTGATGGGATAGATTTTGAAGGGGATGAAAAAACAGAAACTGAATTAATACAGAACGAATTATCAGCACTTATATCAGAGGCCATCAACAAGCTTTGTCGCGACTGCAAACTCATTATTAAGTCTTTTTATTATGAAGAGAAATCATTAAAAGAACTTGCTCAAAAAATGGAGAAATCACATGCAGCTATTAGAAAACAAACTTCGCGTTGTCGTGATAAATTGCGAAAATTTTTAGGTGATAGATTTTACGACCAGTTCTCTCATTATCTGAATAATTAAGGATCCTATTATTAGTCCCTGTAATAAACAATTCACGATGGAAATTTTAAATAAATACAATCAATATATAAAAGGTAATCTTACGGAAGAGGAGCTGGAAGCCTTTACCGGAGAAATAGTAAAAGATCATTTTGAAAAAGAAGAACTTAAAGATAAATGGAATCAGATACTTAAAGAGAAACACAATCTTCACGAAACAGTAAAGCCTCCTCAAAAAAAATCTTCAGTATGGAGTTCAATACACCTCATCAAAATAGGTTTATCGGCTGCTGCCAGTATTTTATTATTGGTATTTAGTTGGTTTACTTATCAAGCAGCTTCATCACCGACTTATGAAAAGTTATTAAGTCAAGAACTTAATAATCCATATGTAGAAAATCTAAGTCGTAAAGGAAGTGTTGAAGAATTGAGGCTTCAAGCTGTAGCTGCTTATAATGATCGAGACTATGCCACCGCTACAGGAAATTTTGAACAATTAAAGGAGTTAGATAAAGCCGTAGACTGGAATTTTTACATCGGCTTATGTCAGCTCTATCAAAAGCAATCTGACTTAGCGATCCAATCTTTTACAGCTATTTTAAATCATCCTAATAAAAAATACACCATTGAAACGAATTGGTATTTAGGCTTGGCTTATGTTATGGACGAAGACTTTAAAGCAGCTAAAAAACATTTGGAATTTGTGGTCAATCAATCTAATGATGAAATGGCCTGGAAAGTAAAAGAAGCAAAAGCCTTGTTAAATGCTTTGTCTGAAAATGAATAAGCTAAAACATCAATACAAAATCTCGTAGAACTTCATCTGCAGAAAGCGCTAGTTTTTTGGATAATCGATGTTGTGCTTTTCGAACACTGTCTGGACTAATGCCCATGATTTGTGCAATGTCTTTGTTTCGAAGATTAAGCTTTAACAAAGCACACATGTTCAACTCATTAATGGTAATCGTTGGATACTTAGATTTCAGATTTTTAAAAAAGTCTTTGTGTACTTTTTCAAAATACTTTTCAAAAGAAGCCCAATCATTTGGTTCTTTGATATTAGTTTTTAAAAACTCTGCCATATCATTTATGGGATTGACTTCGGCATTAGACAAACGATTTTTTTTAACTTCAGATGCTGTTTCATTTTGATCTAATCGAGCAAACAATTCTTCAAAGTATTGATCCATTTTTGTCTGATCTGAGTTTTGGTTTTCAGAAGGAACTGTTTCTTTTTTACGATATTTTTTAAAAAAGAAAAAAGAAAAAACCAAAGCCAACACCAACAAACTAATTCCACCTATCCCTTTCCAACCGCTAAAAAAACCATTGCCTTGGTTTGTTGAAACATCCTTTTTATTTGCTACATCCAAGCTGTCTTTTTGAAGTCTGGAGAGATGCTCTTGTTCCAAAACTCCTATTTTTTTTAATCTCCGAAGACTACTGATGCTGTCTTTAAAAAAAACATATTGATCTTGATGATGTTGAACTTTCTCATTGTTGCCTAATACTTTGTACACTTCACTCAACATCTCATTACTTTGAACTAAAAATTGTAAATGTTCTTTTTCTTCAGCTATTTGAAGACAAATCAAAGCATACTTTAAAGCTTCCTCATGTTGTCCTGCTGAGTATAGTGCAAAACCTCTATTAAAATTTACGGCCCATATTCCTTCCCAATTGTTTTGTGCTTTAGCTAATTCCAGTTGCTCATCATAATATTTATTGGCTTTTTCAGGTTGTCCCAATAGATTATAAATAGTCCCTATAGCTCCTAAAGTACTACTAATATCAAGGTTATACTTTTTCTGTATAGCCAAACTTTCTTCGTAACATTTAAGCGCTTCGCCATAATTTTTTTCTTTTATGTGAACAATTCCAAGGTTATATAAACTATAATTAATTCCACTTTCATAGCCGACTTTTTTGGCAAAATCAATAGCCATTTCTGTATACTTTATAGCTGGTTTCCAATCTTCCAATTCCAGATAAATTTCACCAATTAGGGAATAACATTTTGATTTTGACAAACTGCTAGGTTCCATTGATAATACTTCAAACTGTAGTTCTAAAGCTTCCGGATAAAGGCCCTGCTTTTTTTTAATTAAACTAATATTTGCCATCAAACCAGATACAAAATCAGTGTCCTCTAAATCCTTACTTATTTCTAGCGCTTTAGAAAAATAATCCAGCGCCTTTTTATATTCTCTTTTGCCAACATAGAGCAGTCCTCTTGTATGCAAGACTTTACTTTGCCAAAGCGCATCATTAGAATCCTCAAAAAAGGATTCGCTTTCAGAAATTAAGCTGTCTGCTTGGGTATATTCTCTTTTCTTTATTTGGAGTGCAGCTAAAGACAATTGAATTTTAGCCTTATCAGAAACTAGACTTTCTGTTCCCTCAAAATAATCTAAACATTCTTCAATCAATTCAAAACCTTTATCTACTTTATTCATACTAGAATAGAGCCTACCCAAATTATTTTGGATTCTATAAGCAGATAAAGAATCTCCTAATGACTTCGCTAAGGTTATCCCTTCTTTAGCTAAAGAATCTGCCATTGGTATATTTTCATTTGCTAAATCTTTTGAAAACTGTTCTAACAAAACAATTCGATCTTGACCTTCCGCTTTTGACAATTCCTCTTCCCATTCATTTACCTGATTGGATTGAGCAGTACCCCATGCGGTGCAAAGCAAAAAAGCCAAAGAAAAAATAAAAGGCAACTTTAAATAATGAGAAACCAAATGAAGCATAATTAACATATATTTTAGGTCGTATATTTGTACAGATTCTCGGTCAATCGAATTTCGATGATATTCAGTAAGTTACAAAAAACATGAAGATTGTTAAAAGTTTAGAGGACTCTGTATTTATAATACATGTTAAACTGGGCTTAAAATATTGCCAGCGTTTTCAAACCTGATTCATATTATACTTCTATTCTTAAAACAAGAATATGACGATTAGACTTTCAGACATTCTACAATTTGAAAAGACTTTTTCTAATCCAAGCCTAATCTACTAAATGTCATCCCTATGTCCATTGCTTGTCCTTGCACCAATTCTTTATTTGGGACTCCTAAAGCATATATTTATGATAATATTAAAACCTCAAGAATAACAATACTTTGTATCTTAGGGTATTAAACCTTGAAACCGTTCCTGCAAAACATAATCTATTTGCTATGAAAAGTATACCCCTAAAATTTTCTTTGCTAATCATCTCTTTATTTTTTATTCTTGAACTCAAGGGACAAAATCTGGTTCCAAATCCTAGTTTTGAAAATTATAGCCAATGTCCATTTTACCCTGGATGGTATAACAATTTTATAGTTGATTGGTATGCCCCCGCCGGAACCTCTGATTATTATAACGCCTGTGCACCTCCTCCACCCGACCCTTCGAGTTCAAGTGTTCCTGCAAATATATTTGGAGTCCAGCCTGCAATAACGGGTTCTGCTTATTCTGGAATACGTGCCCATGATCCTGATGGTAGTGGTCGAGAATATATTCAGGTTCAACTTATAAGCCCTCTCGTAGCTGGACAATGTTATAATCTATCCATGTTTACAAGTTCCGGAGATGTCATGTATGTCAGTGAAGGAATAAGCCATGTGGGGATGTATTTGTCGGCGTTCCAACCAGTTGTTCTTCCCAACTATGAAATCTATGCAAATCCTCAAATTTATTATGAAGATGTTCAAACAGAACAGGAAAGCTGGGTTGAATTATCCGGTACTTATACCGCAAATGGAGGTGAGCAATATCTTACCATTGGTGTTTTTGTTCCTTTGGGTCAATACCAGGTAGAAGAGATAAATCCAGGTGCACCTAATTTTAATTTTGCTTACTATTATATTGAAGATGTAAGTGTTGTACTTGAACCATCATCAGCTCCTGAAGATGTGGAAGCTTTCATTTGTGAAGGTGAATGTTTTGAATTCAATGGCGTTCAATATTGTAGCCCAGGTCAATACGAAATTCCTTCTGCGAGTACTTGTTTCGATCCTGCAACATTGACCGTTACTCAATTGGACCTTGCAATAGCAGAAATCGGTACTCCTGAAATATTAGACTGTAATAATTTATCGGTCACGCTTGATGCATCAGCTTCTTCTTCAGGTATCGGAGTTACTTACCAATGGACTGGTCCTAATGGTTTTTATTCTGATCAACAATACCCAGCAGTTTTCGAACCGGGAGAATATACTTTAGTCGTTCAAAGCGATATGCTATGTCCAGAAGCAGCAACAGTAGAAGTGATTCAAGATCTTAGTGAACCAGATATTTTGGCGACAGCGAGCGGTCCGATTGATTGTAATAATTCAAACATTGTTTTGACCGGATCATCTACGGATCCTTTTGCTACTTATTACTGGACAGGTCCTGATGTTGAGTCTTATGATCAAATCACATTTACCAATCAGATTGGTTTCTATAGCTTGATAGTGACTGGTGAAAACGGATGTACAAGTACAGAAGTAGTGGAAGTAATTTTGGATATGGCGGCTCCTGATATTTCTGCTGTTGTTTCAGGTGAATTGGATTGTGATAATGGGTCTGTAACTTTAATCGGTAGTTCAACTACAGCCAATGTTACCTATCAATGGTCCGGTCCAGGACTCGAAACGGATGAGCAAATCACAACAACCAATCAGCCAGGTGATTATATCTTTTCAGTATTCGGTTCTAATGGTTGCACTGCAGAAACTATCGTCAATGTCTCTGAAGGAAACACTGGTTTAGACATCGAAGCTGTTGTCAATGACACCTTAAACTGTTTAAACTTATCTGTCCTATTAAGCGGAAATTCAAGTACGCCAGATGTTATTTATCAATGGTCAGGTCCTGGCTTATTGGTTGATTCTTCAGTCGCTATGGCCGAAGAGGCGGGAGAATATACTTTAACAATAATGACCATTGATGGCGAATGTTCTGCTGATACGATGATTACCGTTTTTGAAAATATTGAATCGCCAATCGCTGATGCAGGAGCAGAAGGTTTATTGACTTGTGATAATGCGGTGGCAACACTCGATGCTTCGAATTCTTCAGGAAATGATTTGAGTTTTAAATGGCTAGATTCTAATAATGATTCTATATCCGGCGAAGCTATTGTTGAGGTTAATCAAACGGGAACTTACACCATTATTATTACAGATGGAACAAACGGTTGTACTGCTTCCGCTTTGGTGGACGTGATTCCTGATGCGAATATTCCAAACGCCATTATTGACATTCCAAATGAATTGAATTGTTTAAACAATGAAGTAACACTTTATGGTAGCAACTCTTCTTCTGTTAGTAATAATTCAACTTTTCAATGGTTGGATGATCTTAGTGTTGAAATTTCGATTGAGGAACAAGTCTTGGTTTCGAATTCTGGTAGCTACACTTTAATTATTACTGATGAAGAAAACGGCTGTACTCATTCTACTCAAATTGACGTTTTTGAAAATATTGAATCGCCAATCGCTGACGCTGGATCAGAAGGTTTATTGACTTGTGATGTTTCCGTTGCAACACT
>CAKZTD010000408.1 GCA_937921595.1 uncultured Saprospiraceae bacterium | reverse complement strand
CCTGTAAATTGATAACTTCCATTTACATCTGTAAGAGTTGACTGAACAAAGCTACTGTCCTGATTGATGAGATGGACTTCGATTCCCTGAATTCCTGTGGTATCTGTTTGGTTTAGACTTCCGTTAAAGTCGTAGTCTTCGTAGACAACTCCTGAAATTTCTGTATCAGGTACCGAGTTTAAAATTGCGCCAGATGTAATATTAGTGTTGTTTAAAGTTGGAAAAATATCATTTTCTTCTGGGAAGAGTTTAGACAAGGAACTGTTTTCAATATTAGAGTTACCAGCACCAACATTTTTAAGCCAACTAAAGAATCCAGCTTGTGCTGAAAAAGAGAGAGATAAAGAAATCAAAGCGACAATAAGTACTTTAATTTTTCTTTGAATTTGTTGAGGGGTTCGCATATTAAATAAATGTTTGGGTATAATTGATGTCTTTGGCACATTCAATCAAAAATTATTCTCAGTACATCTCATTTGCAATATTTTTTCATTCTTTTGTGACAGATACATTTATTTAATATTAATGCATAAAGAATCTCAGAAGATGTGATATTCAAAGGGTTTTTATCGAATAGAAAATTTCAAACTTAAAGGAAAGGAAATATTTTTTTTAAAAAGTTGATTTTTAATGACGTCAATTCGTTCTATTTTAAATTGGAAAATTATTAGGCATCATCTTTATCAAATTCGCAGGTAGGTACAAACTATTTCAGCTGAAAGCCAAAATAAAAAAACTGCCTGCCAATGCTTTCGCTATTGACAAGCAGGGAACTGCCCGTTCGATTATTATTTACATTATAAATATAAAGAGAAATTTAAGGCCACAACAGCCAGATTGTATGAATGGTGGGTTTGATTGTGTGAATGGGTTAGTAGCGATGTCAATTGCAGTGTCAGTTGCAATTTCAATACACTGTAATTGAAGTTACTTGAACTCATTATCTTGGTTGCCCTCGATCGTAAGGGAAACACCTAATCTGGCAAAGCCAGTACCATATGTTCGTGATACGATGCCCTCTAAGGCGGATTGAAAACATAGAGTAGCATAGAGAGATCGTTCACTTTTATCGCGAACGATCGCAGGAGACCACATAGTTTACTTCGACTTCGCTCAGTGCAGGTGCTCAGTACAAGAGTTTGCCATCTGACTTGGGATGGGAGGTCGACCTTAGGTGATTTCTTCTTGTTCTGGTTCTGTCTTGCTAGAGTTGGTGCGGATAATTAGGCGTAGGGATTGATCGTAGGTGAAATAATTCCAAACCCAATTGATAAAAACGAAGAGTTTGTTTTTAACACCAATGAGCGAAAACAAATGGACAATCAACCAAACTACCCAAGCGAAAAAACCTTTGAATTTATAATTTGGTAAATCCACCACTGCCCTATTCCTTCCGATGGTTGCCATTGAACCCTTGTCTTTGTAAAAGAATTTCTTTTTCTCTTTTCCTTTTATTGCAGCTTTAAAATTATTAGCGAGTGTTTTCGATTGTTGAATTGCCACTTGCGCTACTTGCGGATGACCTTCAGGAAAAGCTTCTTCTTCCATATAAGCGATGTCACCGATCGCATAGACATTATCAACTCCTTCGACTTCATTGAAACGATTCACCTTGATTCTGTTGCCATAAGTAATGGTATCTTCTGGTAATCCCAAAATACTATTCCCTCGAATACCTGCGGCCCAGATTACTTTATTTGCTTGGATTTTCGTACCATCATTTATCATCACATGCGATCCATCAAAATCTTCAACCCGTTTATTTAAAATCACTTTTACACCAAGCCCTTCTAAAAAATGTTTTGCTCCTTCAGCCGACTCCTTGGACATCCCTTTAAGCAATTGATCTCCACTTTGTATCAGATATATGTCGATTTCATCACAATCTAATTCTTGATAATCTTTTGGTAAAATATATTTTTTCATCTCCGCTAAAGCTCCGGCTACCTCTACTCCCGTCGGGCCACCTCCAACCACAACGATATCGATCAATCCTTGACGCTCTGAATAATCAGTCGTAGTCACCGCTTTTTCATAATCAGTCAAAATTACATTCCGCAGATAAAGTGCTTCTGCAACAGACTTCATCGGGATGGTTTTTTCTTCTAGATTTTTATTACCAAAAAAGTTAGTATCCACCCCAAATGCAATCACCAAATGATCATATTCAACGTCTCCCAAAGGTGTATATAATACCTGCGCCTTAGTATCGACTTTTTCTACTTTCGTAATTCGAATAAATACATTCTTCTTATGATGAAATAATTTACGCAATGGAAACGCAATGCTACTTGGTTCCAAACCGGCCATCGCAACTTGATAAAATAAGGGCTGGAATTGATGGAAATTATTTTTGTCAATCAGGACAATCTGGTAATTACTCTTTGCTAATTTATAAGCGAGATTCAAGCCTCCAAAGCCTGCTCCTACAATGACAATTCTTTTTTGATCCGTCTTAGGAAGATTTATAGTCATGTGTTGTTTTGTGTGATTGCAAAAGTAAAAGTTTGCAAAATAACAGAATAACAAAGTAACAATCTAATAATTAGTTAGGAAGATTCAATACTTGTTCAATTATTAACTAATTTACTTCTTAGATTTTATAAATAAAACGCCTCAGTTTCCAACATGTTCCAAGCTGCTTAAAATTCCTCTGACCTTTTCCTTTGTCATTATCAATTCTTTACATATCTTACGTTTTCTATATATTTTAAACCTTCTAAAACCTCAATCATGCCAGATGAAAAATTCAAGGAACCTAGTCCAACTGTAGGCGCATCAAACCTAAACGATAAATTTAATAAGATTGGGAAGCAACTTTTAAATGTTGCTGTTGATTTCACAACGATTAATGTGACAACCCTTACTGGGAATTACACCCATATCATTAATACCAAAGAGCAGGGTGGAAAATTTACTGTAAAAACAGATTTTAAAAATTTCACTAAAGAATTAGGGAAAAAAGGTGGTGTGGAAGCTGAAGTTAAATTGGTCGCTCATACCTACGTAGACTTTGATCATGATACCGTAAACTTTGTAAGTGATGGTGTCAATCCAAATGGTGATTTCCTTTTTGATATTCATAATGCATCTCTAAATTCTGCAAAGACATCAAGGAATGCCTTTATTAGAATGCTAAAAGAATTTGTACCCTAGCATATAATTAATGAGTGAAAGAGTGAATGGTTATACAAGTGTTCACATATTCTCTCTTTCACCCATTATTGAAAATGTATAACCTTCCTAAAAAAACCTTCCAATGCCCAACGCTGTTACCGAAGCCGAAACGCTCATCAGTGAGATCATACCTGCTACGGAAGTGGACAAATTAGAGCATGGCCGTGAGGCAGAAATCCTTCAGCCTTTATTAGATCTCGGTTATATTAAAAAAGCGAAAAAAGCAAACCTCGCAAATGGCATTCGCCTTTTCCGAAAAGACTATCTTAGTTTAAATCTTATCCCAGAATTTGCTCCTAAATTTCTTTTCTTACCCGCTACTGATTTGGAAGGAGAAGAATTAAATTTACTACATACCTTAACGGCACTTGACGGTGATTTCACATTAGATATTTTACCGCAAAAAGGTGAGATTAACCTTTGCAGTAGAATCCTTCATTATCGACTTTCTATTCATCAATTGATTTCCTTTGGTGTTGAAAAAGAATTTTCTTCTGAGTCCCTAGAAGCAATGACTCCATTACATGTTTGGATCAAAAATCTTCCTTCAGCACCTTTAGATTTAATTAATCTCTTGGGGAATATTCCTGCCCTAATCCAATTCATCAACATCGATAAAAATGGCGGTTTAAATGAAAGGATCGTTGCTTTTAAATATCAAAAAGAAGAGGCCGTTTCAAGATTCAACGTGGATATCTCTGATGATTTAAATCAAGAAATTGAAGAAGACGAACAAGAAGAAGAAGAGGATAATGAGTCCGATATGTTGTTGTTAGAAAATGAAGTCGATGATCATATTGATGAACTTCAGAAGGAAACTATATTTGATAGAAAAGAAGACGAGGCTTTAAAAAAAGACACCCGTAAAAACAGAAAAAAAAGATCCAGATTAATTAAAGTTCAAGCAATGATCGATGTCGTACTTGCAAAGATGAACAAGATTAGTGATGAGATCAATATTGAAAGTGATTTATTGAGTAAAGAGATCAACAAATTAAAGAAAATTCAAACCACCGTTTCAAAAGAAGCAAATCGTTTAACAAGAATTATTCAAAATTTTGACAAACAAATAGATCAGCTTGAAAAAAGTAAAAAAGGGCTTAAAAAGAAAGAACGCCAATTAAAAAGAAAGATTCGACGTGGAGCTCCACAAGACGAAATTGATAGACGTCGACAAGAAATTAAAAAGATTAAGAATGCGAATAGAGAAATCGAAAATCTAGTAATCAAAAAATCTACCATCAATGTACAATTGATTCCTGTTGATGAAGATCTACGGATTATAGAGAATCGATTAAATTCTTTTGAGAAACAAATGACCAAGTTGATTGAAGAAAGGGAACAGCGGATCAACGAAAAGCAAAAAAAGCTAGTCGCTTTGTTGAAAAGATTAAACAACTTGAAAGACAAAGTTGATAAAATAAAATTCTCCTTTAGAGGTCGATTAAAGAAAGTTCTTAATGAAGAATTTTACTTAAAAGAAGTTCAAGAAGGGATTTTCCAAAATAGAAATCGAAACAAACTCAAAACAATCAGTGAAGAAGATTATAATAATTTCCTGATTCGCTTAATTCAAATTTTCCAATGGACCAATGGTTTTTATTATGGCAAACTAGACAATAAAGTTGGGAATCGAACTTTCAGTTCCTTGGATGATATGGTGACGTATTCCAAAGGACTTCGTTTAAAATTTATTCTTTCTCGCTTAAGCGAAAATCAATCAGGTACCAAAGGGTATTGGATTTTAAACATCAAATACCTTTTCAAAAAATTGTCTGATAATCTGTTAAATGTCAAAGCTGATTTCACCACTAAAGATTTATTAGAACATTACGAAAAACAAGTCCTTAAAATAGAATCCAAAGGTAAAAAGGTCGGCAATGAAATTACAGATCGCTGCTACGGCGAAATCGTCGAAGAAAATCAAAGTGACATTCAGGAAGATGGAACGATTCGTCGGATTTATTATGGTATAAAAAACATCGCCACTACCCTCTTTGATGCTCTAAATGATTTAATTTCAATCATTAAAAGTGGTATCGAAAAACTCATCTATCTTTTAAAAAACTTAATCAAAATTGTCTACAAAGAAATCCGAGAAGGGGTTCGAAAATTCAAAGACGGTATGATATTCCTTTTTGGAAAACGTCAGTTTGCTACACCTGTTGGAATTGATTCTGCCATCATCACCAAATTTGATTTCGACTTCGACGCCATCACTTTTGCGCCGCCTCAGGTTTCTAAAAAAGAAATGAAAATCCATACGGAAACCCTCCTACGTTTTTCCAACAATCTAAATTTCTCTTTAGTCCTTACTGGTAAAATATTAAAATGGGCATTAAAACTAATTGACATCGGGACACCTATTGGATGGGCAAAATTATCCTTGCGAATCGCTATTCAATATAAAAGAATGATTATCGAATGGCTGGTGAAATTAGGAAAAGATCTGACAAGGCATGTTATTTCGATCAAATATAAGAAAAATAGCAAAGGAACAACTTAGCAAGTAAACAATGATCAAGACCTATTGATGACCTGCTAACTCGTTTGCTTATCTACTTGCCCTTATGACATAAAAAAACCATTCCCCAATCATGCTATTATTTTCCTGAAAATCATCCCAAACTACCAATCTGAAATTTTCTGAGTATTAAAATTAGCAATCAACGAGAAATGGTTATTCTTTCATGGCTTTACATCTTGTTAAAGCCTAAAGCAGTATCTTTTTGGGTGTTAAGCAAAGATTTTCTGCTCATTATCTCTCAATTAATGTGTGTGGTTACAAAAACTGTTTAAATCCTGACAAGTTTGTAAATTCAGAATAGAAACAGCCGTAATTATTTTTTACTTTTGCAACCCTCAATTTTATAACGAAATAAACCATAAATATGCTTCCTACAATCAAACATACTTGTACAGAACGCTTCCTTCGATATGCTGTCATTGATACTCAGTCAGATCCTAACTCCAAGACGATTCCATCGACTATGAAACAGAAAGATCTTGGAAAAGTGCTCGTAGAAGAACTTAAGAGCCTTGGAATTGACGATGCGCATCTTGACGAATGGGGCTATGTTTATGCTACGATTCCTTCAAATACGGATAAAGATGTTCCTGTAATTTGTTTTTGTTCTCATATGGATACTTCTCCTGATAGTAGTGGAAAAGATGTAAAACCAATTATTCATCGCAATTATGATGGATCTGATATCGTACTTCCTGATGACAATAATATAGTGATTAGAATGTCAGAGCATCCAGATCTTAAAGATCAAATTGGTAACGATCTTATCACAGCAAGTGGAACGACACTACTAGGTGCCGATAATAAAGCAGGACTTGCGGCGATCATGGATGCTGCTCATTTCTTCATGACTAATCCAGAAGTGAAACATGGAAAAATACGAATCCTTTTTACACCAGATGAAGAGATTGGTCGTGGAGTGGACAAAGTAGATATGGAAAAACTGGGAGCTGATTTTGGCTATACCATTGATGGAGAAAAAAGAGGAACAATCGAAGATCAAACCTTCTCAGCAGATGGTGTGGTCATGACGATTAATGGCATCAGTGCTCACCCTGGATTTGCAAAAGGAAAAATGGAAAGTGCTATAAAAATTGCTGGAGAAATTGTTGCTAATTTACCAAAGGATCGACTGTCTCCTGAATCTACTGAAAAGATGGAAGGTTTTGTTCATCCAGTTTCTATTGGTGGTTCGGTAGAGCAAGCGATCATCAAATTTATCATCCGGGATTTTAGTGATGAAAACTTGGCCAGCCATGAAGCAGAACTAAAAGCCATTATGGATAAAGTATTAGAAAATTATCCAAATTCCTCTGGTATTTTTGAAGTCAAAGAGCAATATCGAAATTTCAAAAAAATACTGGATCAACATCCTCAAATTGTGAGCCATGCGATCAAAGCTATTGAACGTGCTGGTATTACTCCTATCCCATCTACGATTAGAGGTGGAACGGATGGTTCCAGACTTTCTTATATGGGACTTCCTTGCCCGAACATTTTTGCTGGTGAACATGCTTTTCATTCTAAAGTAGAATGGGTGACGGTTCAGGATATGCAAAAATCTGCGGAAACAATTATCCACCTTTCTACTATATGGGAAGAAGAAGCATAGTACGTTTGTAAAGTCAATAAATCAACAGAGGAACAATAGGTCTAAACTTTGTTCCTCTGTTATTTTGTTAAGCTTTCTATAAAAACATACCCTAAAGCATACCGTCCCAAACAAAACTATTAAAACCAGCATCTTGGTACAAATTTTGGAGCCCTAAGTTATACTCTTCCGCACGAAGGATACTTAGTATCTTTCCTCTCAAAAAATAAACAATATCATCTTATTGTTCTTCCTCTATAAAACTATCTGTATTTATAGTTCCCTATCAATTGACGATAGTATGATTTAATCCCGTGAATTTCGAGGATTAATAAGTTATATCTATTTCGTCAAAAAACTAAGAGCTATTTATCGGCAATGAATCATCATTCGTATTTCAAACCATATTCGAAATGTCTAAAATGTAGGCTAATACATGCTAAAAGAAAAGCTAACCTTTTATAAGGATTATTTTGAAACAAAACCTTTTGAAGTTCCTGTTTTTAGATTTTGGACAATCATGTCTGGAATCTTCCTCCCTACATTTGGTATATTACTATTTTATGTAGATCCTGAAGCTATTGAGTTTATTTCACATCGATTGATAATATCCACATTTTGGTTTCTTCTTTTCGCTTTAAGTTTTAAAATAGACCAGGTAAGAAAGAACCTTATCATTTTATCTTATATCGGAAACATGATCACTATGTCTTGGATCATCTGGATTGTAGCAGTCAATAATTTTTCTCCAAATTATTGCATTGGCTTACTCCTTACTTTATGCATGGGCATCATTTTTAGGAATTACAAAGAAATGGTATTCTTTTATTTTATCATTCTCTTAATTTTATCAATAGTTATTTACAATGCTCCATTCTTTGGTGTCAACAAATATGTCTTTGGATTAGCAGTAATTATTGTACTGATCGTCTACTTGATTATTATGTTTCAAAGAAATTATATTAATCGAAATCTAAACAAACTCAATCAAGAGTTAATAGAAAAAAATAAACAACTAGAGCAGTTTGTTTATATCGCTTCGCATGATTTAAAAACACCATTGCGAACCATCGGTTCTTTTTCTTCTTTATTAAAACGAAGGATAAATTCTCCTGACAAAGCTATGTTAGAGGAATACACTGATTTCATTTTAAAAGGAGCCATTAAAATGTCAACGAGTTTGGACGATTTACAAACCTACTCAACGCTTTGCAATACTGAATTCGAATTTAAATGGACGAAATTGAAAGAAAATATTGACGAGATTATAAAAAAGGTAATCGCAGATTCAAACAATTCAAATGTAAAAATTTCCTTTTCATCTGAAATCCCAAAAAGAGTGTTTTGTAATCCAAAACAAATTAACCAAGTCTTTAAAAATCTAATCGAAAATGGCATTAAATACAATCGTTCTGATCAAAAAGAAATCTACATAAATTTTAAAGAAACCAAAGATGAATGGTGTTTCAGTATAAAAGATAATGGCATAGGAATTTCCAGTAAATATACCCATAAACTTTTTCAAGTATTCAAGCGCCTTCATACTAGTGAAGAATTTTCAGGGTCAGGAATTGGCCTAGCAATTTGTAAACGAGTTGTAGAAAACCATAAAGGTGTCATCAGTATTGATTCCGTTGAAGGAAAGGGGGCTACATTTAATTTTAGTGTTTCTAAAAAACTACTATAAAATAACTGAGAATTAAAATCCATCCTTTACCATTGTATAAATCACTTTATACATTATAATCGACTGACAACTTTTTCAATACTTCCACGTACAACCTATCAGGATGGACTTCGTCTATTCTTAACTGACTCCATCAGTAAACCCCGATATAAAAACAAAGCTCTAAAGCTCTCAACCCGTATCTGATGAAAATCTTAAAAACAACTCTGTTTTGCGCAGCGATTCTATCTGCTCAATTCACTACCCACGCACAAGAAACTGTTAATCTCGAAGGCTACGTTTACGAAGTCAATAACCGTGGTTATATTAAAAATGTCAAGGTCACTATTTTGAAAAAAAATAGCGATGATGTGGTTGGCGAGACGAAGACCAACAAGGACGGTATCTTCAACATTGACCTTCCGAGAGGAAAAGAATTTCGGATAATCGTGGAGAAAAAATTATTTATAAAAAAAGAAGAAAGCGTTTCTACCTTTGGTAAAAAGGCAGGAGATAAAGTTTTTTCTAAAATCATCATGGAACGCAAACCTGGATATATTTTCGATGTGACAATCGCGGAACCAAAAAGGAATGGAGAATCAGTAGTCAATGCCATTGATAGTGCCAGGATTGAAGTCTATAATAATACTTCCAGCAAGGAGGAATTGGTCTTACTCAATTGGCCCCACCCTACTTTTAAATTTACTTTCGAACCAGGAAATCATTATACGATCATGATTCGTCATGGTGGTTATTTTAATAAAAGAATCGAAGCTTATGTCAATGTCGAAGGTTGTATTCTCTGCTTTGATGGTCTCGGTACGGTCGAGCCTGGAGTTGTTGATATTATGAGTCATGGTTTAAAAATGGGAACCTTCCTCGCTAATATCGAACTCGAACCTTTGAAACTTAATCAAACTTATAAGCTCAACAATATCTATTACGATTATGACAAATGGGCCATTCGTCCAGATGCACAAATAGAGCTGGACAATTTGGTAAGTATCCTAAAGGATAATCCAGCAGTAATTGTCGAACTTGGATCACATACGGATTCTAGAGGACGTGACTTTTATAACCTTGAGCTTTCTGAAAAACGTGCCAAGGCAGCAGTGGATTACATCGTCAGTACAAGTGTCATCAATCAGGAGAATATCGTTTCAAAAGGATATGGCGAAACACAATTTGTAAATGCTTGTAAAAATGGAGTGGTTTGCAGCGAGCAAAAACATCAAGAGAACCGTCGAACGGAATTAAAGGTTCTAGGCATTAGTGAAATTGATCCCTTGGAGGATAAAAGTTTAAAACAAATTATCGAAGAGGAAAAAGTGATCGAAGAAATCATGGAGACTGATCCTCTTGATGTAAAACCTGTGGAAGAACAAGAAATTTTGCTAGATACGAATCATAAATAAGAAAGCAGAACAATCAAAATCAAAATGAGAATCAAAATCAAAATTTGGTTCCGAGATAACTTTTAAGATTTTCAATAAAATAAAGAAGTTTTAATATAGCAATCAAAATCAAATTGAAAAACTAGTTTCATTTTGATTTTGATTGAAATTTTGATTGGCATTTATTTATACCCCATTTACAAAATACAATCCCTTATCTAAGCCATACCGATAATCACTCATGATAGTCTTGGTTGTATAAGAATAGGTCCCACTTTTCAAAAGCTTTTTCGGAGCAATTTCTTTGATCTTTAAATCAGCAGGAGGATTGGCGATAAAATCTAAACTCTCGTTATATTTTTTATAACACTCCGAAAAAGAATTTTTCAATCCAGGAGAAGCGCTAAAATAAATGCTCCCAAAATAATCCGCCCAACTTTGAGTCGATCGAATCCCTGAAGGCCAGGTTCGGATAATCAAAATATTTCTGGCACCTTGTTCATAAGCCCATTTTACTGGAAGAGGATCACTCCAGCCACCATCAAAATATTCTATCCCTTGAAGATGATGACTCCCTTTTGTTACAAACGGTAAAGTCGATGAAGCGACAACGGTATCAATCCAATTTTCTAAATTAGGTTTCAGATATTCTGCCAATCCAGTTATCCGATTAGTCGCCACAAAACGGACATCAGATTCCTTTGTTTTTTCTATTGCTTTTTCTAAATCGAAAGGTACTTTTTCCCCGGCTACTCTCGCGATAAAGTCAATATCCATATACCCTTGCTTCCCTAGGGTTCTTTTAAAATTCGTAAATTGCTCATCTTTAGCGAGTAAGCGAAGTGCTGAAAGACAAGAGCGATATTGTTCACTTAAAAAATAAGAAATCGCTACTGTTCCCCCCGAAACACCAATATATTTTCCAAAAGGCTTATAGTTACTACTTTGGAAGGCATCCAAAATACCAGTAGTAAATCCTGTTTTAAATCCGCCACCTTCTACGATCAGGCAAGTTTTGTCCATTTATTGTTTTAGTTTAAAAATCTTTCAAAGTATTATGAAGCACAAAGGTAATTCTTAGATTTATAATTTGATAAGTACTTGACAGGATAAAAATATTAATAAGTGATTTTGTCCCCATCTTCTTTTCATTTCCTTGACCCTGAATTTGCAAACTGCTGAGAATACGAGCATTCGCAAAGACTCCAAAATATGATAAATTAAATTTTATATAAAAGATATCCAATAATCACCTGTTTACATCCGTTAATTCGCGAAGCCAGTCCGATTGAAGTAAACTGGTTTAGTTCAATAGCTTATATTTTTATAAATTTACAACATGAAAAATAGTTTAATATTCATTTTCTGCTTTATAACTTTTGGTCTCTATGCTCAAGATCTCCCCTTGCTTGAAGATATCCAACTGGAAACAAAGGAAGATCACCTCAATTTTGAAGACAATATTTTAGAATATATTTCTTGGTTAGAAAACAATTCGCTCAAACATAAAAAGCGAAAAAAAATAAATGCTGTCTTTTTAAAATGGATTATTGGAACGCCGACCGTCAGTATTTCCTTACCAAAGTATGTAAGAGATTATACTAAAAGAAATGAAGGCTTTCTGGTCTTATTTATGACGGGATATTCAAAATATGTCCTCAACAAGCCTGGCGAAAAATCAAATGTTCTTGCAGGTAATCTCGCTGGTGTCCATTCATTTCTCGACTTCTATGAACGAGGAAGGAAAGGTGTTAAAAAGGATAAAGAAGTAGAAAGATTACTAAAAATAAGAGAGGCTGGTCAATTAGAAGAATTCATTATCTCAAAATTAAACTAGTGGAACTCGATCGTCTTAATCTGGAAAGTAATCGTCTCCTTATTCGGAATTTAAAGATCTCCGATCTTGATAATTTTCATAGTTATCGATCTAATCCTGAGGTGACTCAATATCAAGGTTTCGATGTCATGGATAAAATACAGGCACTTGCTTTTATCAAAAGTCAAGAAAATAAATTATTTGGAAAACCGGGAGAATGGGTGCAGTATGGAATTGAGGAAAAGGATAACCAACAATTGATTGGTGATTGTGCGATAAAGCTTCAAATTGGAGATCCACGAATCGCAGAGATTGGAATTACCATTAGTCATTTACAGCAAAGAAATGGTTTTGCAAAAGAGGCCATGGAATCAATTTTAGTTTTTCTTTTTGAAAATAAAAAAATCCACCGTATTGAAGAAACCGTGGATGCAGAAAATGTGAATTCTATTAAATTATTAGAAAGTCTCCAATTTAGAAAAGAAGGACATTTTATTGAGAATATTTTTTTTAAAGGAAAATGGGGAAGCGAATGTCAATATGCGATGTTGAGAAAGAAATGGAAATTCAGGAGTGAGGACTAAGGTTGGGAGTCATTAAAAATTTTGTTCATCTCTACAAATACTGCTTGATGTTTTTTGAAATACAAATGATTGGAGATAGAGATTGATCCTGCCTTTTTTAATTTAGTGACGTTTAAGATTTCGAGGTTTTCAATCTTTCCAAGTTTATCGAGATGCCTAGTCGCATGCAAACCTAAACGATCTCTCCGATGTAACATCTTTGAGATTTTTAGTATCCTATCTTTTTCATGAACCATGATTATTATTTTTTGACTCATTTCAGATAACTGGTGCAAGCCATTTGAAAAAACATGGACATCCAAATCTGCTGCTGCAAAAAGTATGGTTTGAAATCGAGGACTAGGATCATCGATCCATTGAACATGGCCTTGAAAAATCCGGTGCCCCATAGAATGACAGAGCACTGAGTAATTGCTTTTCCGATCATTCGTCAAAACCTGAATGACCTGACCAATATTCTCTCCCTGATGAATCGACTTCCTCCAAGAGGCCTTATAAGTTGGACCATCGGTATGCCAAATAATTGAAATTATTTTATCAAATCCTTCTAATTTATTTAAATGCTTTAGTGATTTTTTATGGGTTCTTTTCATTCCTCCCCACATCGCATGAAAATAGAATAATACATTTTCTTCGTTTCTTGATCCTATAATTTGCGATACTTTTTCAACATCAATTTCCTTTCTTGGAAAAGAAGCAAGGGCTTCTCTTTTCATCTTCTTTTCTGAAAAGGTTCCTATTTCTACTGTCTTCTTTTTTATTTCTAAATAGAAATGCTCATTGGCACTTTGTCCGATTTGAGAAAATATAAATAGAATAAAAAATATGACTAGATTCTTTTTCATGAAGTTTACTTTTTGTGTTTTCAATACTAGTTTATTGGTCACTGGCAATTAAAAAACCAGTGACCAATATATCTAATTCATTTCCTAAAACGAAAACCCCAAACCAAAATATAGTGCCGTTGTATTACCACTCAAATCAGATTTAAAACTTTCAAAACCACCATTATCCAAGCGAAAACCTTTCGCTCCGCCGCCTACACTATTTTTAGAAAAGTTCGCACCAAGATCCATAGTCAAACGTTTCCAAATTTTTTGATACCCTAATTTCAATCCCAGACTATTTGCAAAAACATCCATATTTCCTATTACGTCTTTAGTATCACTCGCATCCAAAGGATAATCTATTTCACCATCACTTGCAAAATCAAAAAGTCCAATAAATATTTGAACTCCAATTCCTACAGGTTTTCTTCTATATTCTAATTGGTGCTTTCCAAAAGAAGCATTTGGAGCCATGTATAAACCATTTAAGTTTTTATCTTTTTTCGATAAATAAAGCCTATACTCTCCTGATATTCGCATCCCTTTATTGGTATATTTAAAATTTGGCGAAAAGATTTGTTTTCCATAATCAAAATTAGAAGCAATAAGGCTAAAAACAGCAGAGGTATTTTTATTGATAGAACGCTCAAATCCAAAACTCGTCTGCCCTTTGGTAAGTCCAGTAAATTTAATATTGCTTCTTTGTGCGTTCATGGTCTGAGAAAAAGTCAGGATCAAAATTACAATCACCGTACTTTTCATCATTGTTCCTAAATTCAACATTTGCTTTTTCATATTGTCATATTTTGTTTAAAAATGGAATCGAACTAAATTGTTCTTCCTTTTAAATACAATGACAAGATGCGTGGATTATCCAGCCCATTCGGATTGAATCTCGGTAAAAACATATTTATTTTTATTCAATACCAATAAACCCCTTTAAACCTATAGCACAATAAATTTACCACTATAAAGGTTCGCCTCATTTGTTTTTAGAACATAGAAATACATTCCTGAATTAAGCCCTCCCCTATTAATATCAACAGATTGAGCATTAATATTTTTTATAGAAAAAACCCCTTTCCCCTCAATCGAATAAATCTCTACTTCTTCAATAAATTGATTTTCATTTTTAAGTATCAGCTGACCTTCTTGCTCCATAGGATTTGGCTGAAAAACGACCTCACTGCTTTCAGCAGAAATCACTTCTGTACTTGTTGGAAAGAAAGAACCACAACCATTTATATCAGCTTGACTTTC
>CAKZTD010000407.1 GCA_937921595.1 uncultured Saprospiraceae bacterium | reverse complement strand
TCATACCCCTAAGTCTGAAGAATTTTCAGGAGCAATTTCTCTTTGTTCTATTGATGGATTCGATAATAAAGAACTCGCAAACTTGCTAGATAAGAAATACCGCATTCATGTGGTTGGAATTGACTGGGAAAATATTCATGGGATTCGCGTTACACCAAATGTATATACGGTAACGAAAGATTTAGATCGATTAGTAGTGGCCTTGCGGGAGATTGCGGAGAGAGGGATAGATTAGCAGAGCTAATAGGGATAAAGTGTTTTACACTTTTCGAACAAGGATGAAAAAAGAAAAATACCTCAATTAAATTTAGTAGAATCTCCACTATCGCCGTAGGCGATCTAGACCCATTCCTTTCCAACACAAGAGAAAAATTTAATTATCAAGCCAAGCTTTAAAATCCCCCACTCTTTCTCGACTAACAATCCCCTCTAAATCTGTCCGAGGTAATAATTCTAATTTGAGGCGACTATTAAAATAAGTATGGATTTTATGGATCGAATCTATGCTCACGACGATTTTTCGATTAATCCGGAAGAAATTTTTAGGATCAAGCACATCCATTAATTGCTCTAATGTATAATCGAGCACATGTCGACGATTTGAAATAGTCATTGCGTAAACGAGTCCTTCATCAGAATAGAAATAAGCAATATCTTTGGTTTGAATATAATTGAGTTGTTGACCGACCTTTACTAAAAACCGTTCTTTATATCCTTTTTGTGTGATGGATGTAATCAAGTTCTGGATGGCTGTACGATCGTATTCTTGAGATTGTTGGTGAAGGTTTCTGAACTTCTGAAAAGCGACTTTTAGCTCTTCTGGGTCTATTGGTTTCAATAAATAATCTACCGAATTAACCTTAAAAGCTTTGAGTGCGTATTGATCATAAGCAGTTGTAAAAATCACCGGAGAGACCACTTCTGTTTGATTAAATATATCAAAACTTAATCCGTCAGATAGTTGAATATCCATAAAGATCAAATCTGGTTTTTCAAAAGTATTGAGCCATTGTGTTGCACCTTCAACACTATCAACAACATCCATTACCGTAGCTTCCGGACAATATTGACTGACCAATTTCCGTAAGCGCTTGGCCGCTGGAATTTCATCTTCTACAATCAGTACTTTCATTCTTTTTCGTTTGTTTTATGTCTGTATAGCTCCAACACCTGAGCAAGTCTTCTTGTTTTATGACACGCTTAATTTTGCCTTCCTCGATATTTTCAACATAGGCAGCATAACTATAAAATACTCCGAAGTGCTTAGTACTTCTACTTTTTTATTTGAAAAGAAACTATATCGGTTTTTTATATTTTGAAGACCAGCTTTGGTTGAATTCATCACTTGATTTTTCTTTTGCAAATTATTCCGAACAATCAATTTTCCTTTTTCAACAAAGACTTCAATGGTCAAAGGTTTTAAACTAGAAATGATGTTATGCTTAATGGCATTCTCTAACAAAAGCTGTAAAGAAAGCGGCACTACTTTATAGGACAAAAACTCTTCTGGGATATCTACTTTAATTTGGAAATTTTCGCCAAATCGTTCTTTTAATAAAAAAATATAGGAATCTAAAAACTTCAACTCTTCTGTCAGTGGGATTAACTTCTCATCTTTGATTTCTAAAATATAGCGGTATACTTTCGAGAGTTGTTGAACAAAACTTACTGCTTTATCCTGATCTTCCGGAATCAGATAAGTTAAGGTATTTAAACTATTAAAAAGAAAATGGGGATTCACCTGATTTTTCAAACCTTCTAATTGAGACTTTATATTCTCTCTTTCTAATTGCTCTTTTTCTGTAATCGAAGTTTGAAGCTGTGTATAGAAAAAGATGGTTTCATAAATACTAATTACAAAAAACGAAACCGTCAAAGAGGCGATTACTGTCGCGGGGCCTTTAGGGTGTTCTACATCCAAAAAAGTATGCAAGAAATTATGCATCACCACATCCATTAGCACTTTTATTATAAAATAAACGATAAGAATGGTTCCTATTTGATAAATTATCCGTGATGCAGATTCTTTTAACTCTGGAAACTTTTTTCTATAAAAAATAAATAACTCCCGAAATACAAACCAATAAACAGACACATAAACAACCCCTATAAGACTGCACTTGGATATATTCCAATACACATCTTCATCAAACATATGCCCAAACATCAATACTGCAATCATGTAACTCACAATCGGTATTCCAAATAGCATTAGCCAGTGGTCATTAAATCCTAGATATTTTTTTGCTCTTGATGCCATATGTTCTTTTAAAAGCTTTCTTTAAAGATATAAAATTTATCAAGTTAATAAGCCACCATAGGAACAATGGCTTTGATAACTTATTAACTTGTTTGCTTTTTCCTTTACTAAAACTGTACCCTATACAATATATCAGGAAAAAAACCTGACTGATAAACGGTATTCACTTCGTTGGTTACGGAATTGTATCGATTTGCAAAGATATTCTTATGATCCGTTACGTTTTGAAAATCAAGGAAAAACTGCTGAGAGAACTTCTTGGTCTTGCTATTTAATTGATAGCCTATTTTAAAATCTAATCGGAAATAAGGATCATACTGAAGACTGAAAGCTTCATCATTTTTCAATACTTCCTGACCTTCTAATCTCGACAATTCTAAATCTACCGGCGTATAATATCTGCCACCTGCGGTTGTCATTTTCATATCTACAGTGATGGCATTTCTTTTGTCTTTTCCAATTTTAAACTCCTTACCTGCAAGAACGTTTAGAACATAATTATTGTTGAACGCTGTGTTTCTTTCGACTCCATCGCTAGCAACATATTGAGATTCAAAAACTGAAGTCGTTAGCAAACCGTAGTATCCTTGACTAAAAAATTTCTCTATGGTTAATTCTATTCCGTAATTGGAACCTGTTCCTTCGTTCACCAATGATCCTTCATCAGGAAATACGAAATCTGCTCCTGAATTTAAAATAGAAAAAGTCGTTGGTTCTTGATTGATCGGTACATCCTGTAGCTTTTGGTAATAAGTCTCCGCTTTCAATCTCCAGTCGGTTCCAAATTTCATATCATAACCTAAAACGAAATGATGACTTTCTGTAAAGTCTAAATCTCGATTTGTTTTTTCAAAAACGCCGGGGCTCACTTCTTCTTCAAAGAAAAATATTGGAAGTGGTTGCATCTGATTATGGATTCCATAACCAACATTTAATTTTTGGCCTGGTTTAAATTGCCAATTGACTGCCATTCGCGGCTCTATTGCATAGGTATCATTGTAATCTAAAAACTGTCCATGTAACCCAAAATTCAAAGTCCATTTTTCATCAAAACGATATTGCCCTTGAGTATATGCCTGTAGCAAAGTCATGCCTCCATCAAAGTCTCGAACCGTAATCCAATCTGGTGACGAATCCCGATCTCTTACATTTGTATTCAATTCAAAACGCTCCACCATTATTCCGCTCCGAAGATTAAATTTTGCATTGAATTTAGAATTGATATATGACGATAGGACCAATCGATTTAAAATGTCATCCGTTTCAAAAACTCTACGATTATCTGATCCATCAATAATATCTTCAGAATAAAATTCATTCTGAGCAGTACTAGCTGAAAGTACTGTTCGAATATAAGTTCGATTATTGACGAGGTAATTATGTTTCAATCCAACAATACCGAGTTTTGATTCGGCCGCTGCATCGCTTGAAGCATCCGCAAATAAATCAGTATCATCGATCTCTGCTCCAAGGAATTCTATATCACTCGTCCCTGCGATTCCGAAGAGTGAAAACTTTCCCGCTTTTCCATTAGCAAAATCTAATTTGAAAGAAAGGTCAGAATAATTAGGTGTGGCATTTGTTCCAATTGGAATCCCAAGGACATCAGCAATACCTACAAAAGAATATCGGTAAGACACTAAAAAAGAACTGTTCTTTTTTGAAGATAATGGCCCTTCCAACATTGCTTCCAATCCACTAAAAGCTGCTAGTTGTGCGGTTGCTTCAAATTGATTTTTATTCCCTGATCGAAAACCTAAATCAAAAACTCCAGCGGTTGCATTACCGTATTCTGATGGAAAAGCGGAGGTTAGGAAATCAGAATTTCTAAGCAAATTGGTATTTAATGCACTAACTGGTCCACCGGTCGTTCCAAGGGTTGAAAAGTGATTCGGATTTGGAATAGGAACGCCTTCGAGTCTCCATAAAACACCGGTTGGAGAATTTCCTCGAATGACAATATCATTTCGAGAATCATCAGCAGTACTTACTCCAGCAAAATTACTGGCAAGACGGCTCACATCATTACGTCCACCAGAATATCGGGTGACTTCCTCCAAAGAAAAAGACCTTGCACTGATCGTCGCTAGTTCATTATTGGCTCCATCTTTTTCAACTTCAGCAGTAACTACAATCTCGTCCATTTCTACCACTGATTCTTCGAGGCCGACATTTAAAACAACTTCCTTTCCTGCAGTAACTACGACATTCGGAATCGTGATCGTATTATATCCTAGATAACTTATTTGAAAAGCCTGACGGCCTACTGTTACATTTTTTATTTCAAAATCTCCATCAACATCGGTGGTACTTCCTTGAGTAGCTATCCCGCCTATCAATTGTACGGTTGCTCCAATCAACGGAATTTCTGATTGTTTATCCGTGATGGTTCCTCTTACGGTCTGACTAGCGTTTTGGGCAAATATGCCTGAATTCAATAATAATAAATTAAAAAAAAGGAGTAATAGGTTCTTTTTCATCGTAATGGTTTTCAAGTGATTAATTCAAACACAATATTAAGGTGATTAAAACCCATAAGTTTTGAGCATGGAGGTGAGTTGTTGAATTAATAGGTTGAATTGTGAGCATCTCTCTATAAATAGAAAGCGATGATTCTTTTCTATAAAAACAGATTAAATAGAATTCTTTACGTTTAAAGAATTGATATTAAATAAAAAAATATTCATCCTTAGTTTATTATGCACCAAACCCTCCTTTCCTTTTTAAGAACTTGTGATCATATTCTTCATTCAAATTCTTCGAAAAATGGAACAACGATATCAATCACTAAAAGACTTTTACCCCTATTATCTGACAGAGCATAGTAACTACACTAGTAGAGCATTACATTTTTTCGGTACCGCTCTTTTTATTGGACTCTTGGTTTTCGCTATTATCAAAGGTCCTTTGTGGCTATTAGCTGTTGCTCCGGTCTGTGCTTATTTTTTTGCTTGGGTTGGTCATTTTGGTTTTGAAAAAAATAAACCTGCTACTTTTAAATATCCTTTCCTCAGTCTTGCATCCGACTTCATCATGTTCTATCATATCCTCACTTTTCAAATTTCCAATAAACTAAAAGAGGCTCAAGCTACAATCCTCGAAGATCAATAAAGGGCTAACAACAAAAATATATTAAAGCTAAAACATTAGAAAAACTCAAAATGAATTTCACTAAAACTAAAACTCTATTTTATTGCTCTTTTTTTATTTCTATCATTTGTTCTAGTTGCGAAGTAGAATGTACTTCACGAATAGACAACATGAAAATTTTCTCAGCGGTATCTGACACTACCACTGAAGTAACTTCTTACGTCCCTGGCTGGTATCATTCTGAATTTCAAAAAGATAAGTTACATTTCACACTTGAGTTTGATCATTTTTCAGGAAGTGGTGGTGGAAAATGCAATTGGGTTTGGGTCAATTATCCTTTGGAAAATTCTATCGAATTATTTTGTAATAAAACATTGCACACTGATACCGATACTGTTTTTCAATTAGAGTCTCTTCTCGATCATTTCAATATTGAAAAGTATGAAACCGAAAACAAGTATATCACTTTTCTTCTTTCTCAAAAACCTGAAGTTAATTTTTTATACAAAAGAGAGTATTATAAATTCACAGCAAGAATTTTAACAGATGATGATCTCGATATGGAAGATTCTTGTGTCGTAAAAATAGTTGACTAAAATGAAAAATATATTCTACTTAATCTTAATAATAATTACTCTATTCTCCTGTTTAAAGGAACCTGAATTCTATCATTCAAGACTTTATCCAGTTAGCAAAAGTGGTAAAAATTGGACTACCTGGGAAAACAATGAAATATTTGATGATGCTCCTATTTCCTTTAGATTAGAATCTAGAATTGATTTTAAAGATCATGAGAGTATATGTGAAGGACAGTTTGAGCCAATCAACTTTGGAACTACTTTTCTGACTTCTGACAAAGACATTTACTATTTAGAGGATACAATTAAGAAAGGAGAGAATTTATTAGATTATGACCTGGCAGAAATAGAAACCTATAGAGTAACAAGAGGTAGTGGAACTACTCCAGACAGCTATATCTTTTGGGTCAATAAAGAAATTATTTCAAGTTTTTATAGCCCCAATACTGGTTTTTTCACATTCTATGTTTCATCAGAAACAGAAAACAACTATCAAATAAACGATTCCACAGTTATCAAAATTAAATAGGATTTAGCGAAAGAATTATCTTAGACGCTCCTCTTGTTTACCATTATAATCCGTATAATTGGAGTAGCAATTTAGAAACTAAAATAATTCCTAACACTTTTTCTTTTGGCTTAAACTTTCGATTCTAAACACCCTCTTATGAAAACATTCTTCCTCCTTTTCAGTCTCTACCTTCCTGTTTTGACTTTTGGACAAATCGTAGCACCAAAACAAACAGTAAAAGGAACAGTCATCGACAAAGATACTCAGCAACCTTTGATTGGAGCGACTATTAAATTGGACAATAGTAATCCACCAATAGGTGCCGTGACTGATCTTGACGGAAAATTCAGAATGGACGACATCCCGGTAGGTAGGCATAATTTCATTTGCGAATATATTGGCTATGAAGCTTCGGTCCGAAGTAATGTGATCGTCAACTCGGCTAAAGAAATAGATCTTTATTTCGAATTGATAGAATCTGGTATTACAACAGCAGAGGTTACGGTGACCGCTTTTCAAAAATCAAACGAAGCCTTAAATGAAGCATCCATCGTGAGTACTCGCTCTTTCTCGGTCGAAGAAACGCAACGTTATGCTGCAAGCGCAAATGACCCGAGTCGAATGGCTATGGGCTTCCCTGGAGTTCAGGCATCGAAAGATAGTCGGAGTGATATTGTGATTCGTGGAAATTCAGGAATTGGTTTGCTTTGGCGATTGGAAGGCATTGATATCCCTAACCCAAATCACTTTGCTCGACGTGGATCATCGGGTGGTGGAATTACTGTTTTTAGTGTGAGCATGTTGAGTAATTCTGATTTTTCAACTGGGGCATTTCCTGCTGAATATGGCAATGCTTTCTCTGGTGTTTTTGATATAAAATTTCGAAAAGGGAATCGCGAAAAAAGAGAACATTCTTTTAGAGCAGGACTTTTGGGTTTGGATTTTTCTACTGAAGGGCCATTTAAAAAAGGGAGAGGTTCTTACCTGATAAATTACCGCTATTCTACCCTTGGTCTTTTAAATCAACTGGGCATTTATCTAGTCAATCCAAGAGCTGATAATATTTTTCAAGACCTTTCTTTCAATCTTTATTTTCCTTCAGCCAATAATAAATCGACGCTTTCTATCTGGGGAATTAGTGGCATAAGCGATGAGTTTCAAAGAACGATTGACACCTTGACCAATGAGAGTACTTTTAGTGAAAAACTTACTCGGGATTTTCAAACCGATATGGGAGCTATCGGAGCGACACATACTTATTTGATCGATGACAAATCTTATATCAAAACTTCCCTTGCTGCTATGGGACAGAAAATAACTTTTAGTAATGATACACTAAATCTTGCACGAGAAGCAACAACGATTAACGATGAAGCTTATACCAATGTTCGCTATACTTTAACTAGTTTTTACAATCGAAAACTGAGTACTCGTACCTCTTTTAAAACAGGTATTTTCCTAAACAGTATCAATTACGATCTTTTTCATCAGGATAAAATATCAGAGACGGAAAGCATAACTTGGTTAGATAAAAATGGCAGTACATTTTTGATACAACCCTATGTACAGTTTCGTTTCCGTCCAACTGAAAAACTGACGCTTAATGCAGGTGCACATGCCATGTTTTTAACACTCAACAATACCAGTTCCGTTGAACCTAGATTAAGTTTAAAATATCAAATTTCTCAAAACAATTCTATAAGTCTAGCCTATGGATTACATAGCCGGATGGTTCCGATTGGTACTTATTTCACACAAGTCGATGGAACGAATCCCAACACAGAACTTGATTTAATTAAATCTCACCATCTGGTTATTGCTTATGATCAAGCAATAGGAAAAAGTGCTCGTTTTCATGTCGAAGGATATTACCAACGTCTATTTGATGTGCCGGTAAGTGCTGAAATTGGGAATACGCATTCTATCCTAAACGACTTGGATGGCTTTGCAATCGAAGCATTAGTTAGCGAAGGAAAAGGTCAAAACATCGGTGTCGACATTTCTATTGAAAAAGCTTTTCAAAATCAAACTTTTGTATTGCTTGCTGGTTCGATTTTCAATTCTACTTATTCGGATCGTGAAGGCAATTTCTATGATACTCGTTACAACAGTAATTACGTTGCGACCTTTATGGGTGGGAAAGAATTTACGTTTAAAAATAATGGAACCCTACAAACTGGATTGAAAATGCTTTTTAATGGTGGAGGTCGAATTACGCCATTGCTGCCTGGACAATTTGGTGACGGTCAAAATCCACCTTGGGATTGGTCGCAACCTTTCTCGGAAAAAGTATCTCCGTATTTCCGACCAGACATTCGTATTGCTTACCGAAAAGATAATCCAAAATCTGCCTGGATGATTTCTTTGGATGTTCAAAATATAATTAATCGAAATAATGCCGATGGCTTGGATCGGACTTATGATCCAGATACAAAAAATTGGATGGATCGAAACCAGTCAGGCTTGACGCCGGTTTTAAGTTTTCAGATTGATTGGTAATTCTATTACCATAAATTACACTCAGAATAAGCTTAAAAACTTTTGAAGTTTTTAAGCTTATTTTTTATAAGTTCATACAATTAACACCTCTCCGTGATACTTTCGGGATACTTATCCTTTAACTTTGTAGTAATCAAGTTGAGAAGTGACCACATCGCTATCAATAGACCATTCCCTTTTGATAAAAAACTAATCTTATGTATAAACTAGTAATCCTATTATCAATCGCATTCCTTGGAGCAGGACTAGCAAAAAAGGAAAAACAAATTAATTTACCTTTGGACACAATTACTTCAGTTTCTATAAATCAACCCAAAGAACTCGGAAAAGTCAAATGGCTTAGAGATCTTAAAACCGCTACCACTCAATCATCAAATGAAAACAAACCAATCTTTCTGTTATTTCAGGAAGTGCCTGGCTGTTCGACTTGTCGAAATTATGGTCAAAATGTATTGAGCCATCCTTTGATTGTGGAAGCGATCGAAACGTATTTTGTACCACTCGCAATCCACAATAATAAAGGAGGAAAAGATAAAGAAGTACTCGATTATTTTGGAGAGCCTTCATGGAATAATCCTGTTGTAAGAATCGTCGATCATAAAAAGAAAAACCTCGTCAATCGAATTAGTGGCAACTATTCTGTTCTTGGTTTAACAGAAGCAATGATCGAAGTTTTGAATTTAAAAAAACAAGCGATTCCAGCATACCTTAGTCTACTTCAAGAAGAACTCACGGCTAAAGAAAGCCGTATTCAAACAGCTTACCTTTCGATGTATTGCTTTTGGTCTGGTGAAAAAAAGCTAGCAGACATTGATGGCGTAATAGAAACACAAGCAGGTTTTATGGGTGGACGAGAAGTAGTTAAAGTGAATTTCTCTTTGGACAAAATTTCTTACGAAGATTTGCTCGGTCAAGCAAAAACTAAAAGCTGCGCCAGCCATGTCTATTCGGATAATCTTTTTCAACAATTAGCTGCTGAAAAAGTAATTGGTGTTGATCATGTTTCTGAAAAATCTAATTTCCGAATGGATAAAGAAACTAAATATTATTTGTATAAAAGCAGTTATAAATATCTTCCTATGACTAAACTCCAAGCCATTAAGGCAAATAGTTTAATCGGGAAAGGACAGTCTCCCAATGAGCTTTTTTCCCCAAGACAGTTGGCACTTTTAAAACGCATCCAAGAAAACCCAAGTAAGAAATGGAAAAATGCAATTAATATCGATGTGATGGAAGCATGGGATAGAATTGAAAAAGCATAAGCAAAATAAACATCTGTGATACTTTGCTAACATTGCGGCTATATTTCAATCGCAGTTCGCTCAAAGTCAAAATTCTTTTCAAATCAGTCTAGATTTTCAAGATAAAGGTTAACAAATTTGACCTTTATCTTTTTTTATCTCCCCCTTCCTCAAGACTCCCCATCTTATTCTTTACCTAGTCCTTAACATTCCCTTAAAGCATTAAAGTAAAAATCCCCTTATCTTTGCCGTTGACTAGTTAACAAGCAATCAAGCGAATAAGTGAACAGATCATGTAGTTTAAATTGCTTTAATCCACAACCATGAACAAAACAACATACCTATTAGTCCTGCTATTTCTATGCAGTAATCTAATGGCTCAAAATTTCGAATGGGCTTTTACTACCAACCAATTTGATCGATGTAATGATTTCAGCGATGGCTTAGCGATCGTCAAAATAGGATATGATCGTGGTTATATCAATCGGGAAGGTCAAGTACATATCAAGCCACAATTCAATATCATCGATGCTTATTCCGAAGGCGTTGCCTCTGCGGGATATACGAATTTCCAAACCATGGATTCTAAAAGTGGCTTTATCAACAGAGCTGGAAAGTTTGTCATCGAAGCTCAATATGAAGTGACGAGTCCTTTTCAAGAAGGCTATGCTTGTGTTCGTGTAAATAAACTTTGGGGATACATCAATCGAGATGGAAAAATGATCATCCCTGCAAAATTTCAATCTGCGAGTACTTTTTCTGATGGTTTAGCACCAGTAGAAATCGATGGCAAATGGGGTGTTTTAAATATCGCTGGTAATTTCATAATTGAGCCTAAATTAGAATATCTGTTAGCAGAATCCGAAGGTTTCTTTTGTGCAAAAATCAGAGATAAATGGGGCTACATTGGTAAAGATGGAAAGTTAGCTATTTCACCTGTTTATGATTATGCGAGTAGTTTTTCAGATGGCTTGGCGAGAGTGGAGAAAAACGGGAAATTTGGTTTTATTAATAACACAGGAAAATATGTCATCGAACCACGATTTACAAATGTCTATAGTTTTTCCCACAATCTAGCTCCCGTTCAAATCGATGGAAAATGGGGGTTTATTGATCGAAAAGGAAACTATGCGATCCAACCTCAATTTGATGAAGCTTCTGGTTTTTATGAAAAATTAGCTAGAGTAAAAATCAAAGGCAAATGGGGTTACATCCGAACGAATGGAGAAATTGCTATCAAACCGCAGTTTGATAAAGCTTATGATTTCAAGGAAGGATTAGCTAGAGTAGAGCAAGGATCTAAAAAAGGTTTTATAAGATATACACCGCCGACCAACAAGGAATTAATCGTCGATCAACCTAAAGCAAAACCGATAGAATTGACGCGTCGAAAAATTAAAGAAGGAAAGACAATCAACATCGAGGGGAATGATTTTACAATCAAAATTTACGACCATAATAAAATTGACGGAGATATTGTCTCTATGAATTATAATGGAAATTGGTTGGTCAAAGATTACACTTTGAAAGCTAAACCGCAGGCTTACGAAATTCACCTCGATCCAAATATCGGAGACAACTACCTCCTACTCTATGCGATTGACCTTGGGAAGAATCCGCCAAATACGGTTGCACTGATTATCGACGATGGACATTCGGTTCAGGAAGTTGTTTTGAATGCGGATTTGAATCAATGTGATATTATTTATTTCGAGTAGGAAGAATTCAATAAAAAAAAGCGCTGATCTAAGTTTAGATCAGCGCTTTTTTTATTGGAAGCATGCTTAGATATTACTCAATCTCCAGTGTACCAAATCTAAATTTAGCCTTTGAAAAAACCTGAGACTTACTATTAAAAAAGAATAATTTTTTCTCACTAATCTGAGCACTCATTGTAGGCATTAAAAGTGTTTTTGCTTCTTTTTTAGTAAATAATTGTTCTCGATCCATTTTATTTCCTTTATCCAAAGTTGTCATTACTGCTACACAATCTCTAAGACTACTGATTTTTTTAATTTTATCTGGATCAGTAATATTTTTTCGAATATTATCTTTATCATCATTGTATACAAAGTATACTTCATCATTAGACCTCAACATCGCATAAGATTGATAAGTCCTCGAATCCATTGTCTGTCTTTTAGGAACTATACCGACATTTCTCACTTCTCCCTTAGCATTAATATTAATTACAACAATTGAATTACTTACATAATAAGTTTTACTTGTTCTTATACCGTTTCTATCTGTAGTAGAGACGGTATAAGTATAACTTTCTTCTGCAGTCGCGAAAATTTCTCCGTTTTCTAAAACCACAATATCATCAAACCTGAATGATGCATCTAATCCTGAATCTTTACTTTTTTTATCTTTCGAAGTGTTTTTATCTCCAAAAGCATTTAATTCTTTCGGTGTAAATCTACGTTTATTCGCAAAAGTTGTACTTCCATCTTCGCCTGATAGTTTTAAATAAAAGACTCCCTGAGTTGGTCCAGATTTACTATCTCCATAAAACCCAACACAAGCTAAATCATTCATTTTATCGACTCTTAATTTAACTCCCTTTACAAAAGCATCTTTTAACTTCAACTCATATTTAGATGGTTTATCTTTATTCGCATCCATTGAATAAATTACCATATCATATGCTGGAGTTTTTTTATTTCCTTTCTTCCCTTTTTTCCCTTTCTTCTTTTTACTTTCTTTAGTTTTATTATCTTCATATACTTTTGACACAAAATATACCGTCCCATCATCTGCCAATTCCCATGATTTTGTATCTACTCTTCTTTGTGAATAAGGAAGCTTTACTTTCTTCTCCCAAATCGTATTAAATTCATTATCGACTACTGATAAATATGCTTCATAGTTTTCTTTTTTATCATCTCTATCACTTTCTGCAATGAAAAGGATCTTCGTAGTATCAGAAGATACCTCCCACTGGATGTTTGGAAAATCTTTCCTATTCTCATATTTAAACTTAGCAATTGCTTTAGGCTTTGATGATTTTCCTTCTAAGTCGATTGGAGCAAGATAGTACTTCAAATAATCATCGCCTTTGTTTTTCTCATACATTAACCAAGCGAATTTTCCTTTGAAGTATTTCATACTTAAGCTGTAAACATTTTTCTTTTCAGCCTTAAATTTCTTACTGAACTTTTGTTTAAACTTACTATCATATTTTTCCAAAACCAAAGAGGTCCCCTTACCTCCCATTAAACCTTTGTATTCATAGAAATACATGTAGTGCCCATCATTTGCTGAATGAAGGTGTCCTGCTAAAATTTTATTCTTTGCTAATTTATACTCTGGACTCAATTTAATTTTTCCAGATTGACTAAAGGCAAAAGGCATTGTGCTCAATAATATAATTAAGCTTAAAAATAATTTTTTCATGTTTTATATATTTTGATGTGTTGCAAATATAAAATATTCTGGTATATTTAGCCCTTAAATATAGAACTATGCAAATTAAAAATCTACTCCTCCTTTTACTAATGTTTTGCTTCATCAGTAGTCTTTCTGCTCAAAAGAAAAAAAAGAAGAAAAAAGAAAGCAATATCGAAATTATCGAATTCGGAGAAGACGGTGAACTAGATGATAATAGTACTCCTCTTTCTGGTTATGTAATAAAAACCAGTCCAACTAGTTATTTATTCGGTTCTCAATTTGTGGAAATTGAAAAATATGCCACTGATTATCTCAGTATTCAAGCTGGACTTGGTCTTACCTTCAAACCCTTAGCCGGGGAACTCTATGCCAATATATTGGACGAACTAGACGAAGATGGCGGTGATGATTGTGATTCCGAAATCTGGGGACAAGGTGACATTTGTGATGACTACAATGATTTTTCTATTCGAACCTATAAACCGGGTTTTCTGATATCAGGATCTGCAAGATTATTCTTCGATGACGACTCAATGGATGGAGGATATTTTGCCATGAAGCTCAGATATTCTACTGCAAAATATCAGGTCCAAGATATTATACAAAATGCAGGATCGCTTGAAAGACTTGAAGGAACCTTTGTTCCCGAATCTGTAAAAAGGTTTGATATCATTGGACATTATGGCTATCAAACGCTTTACTCAAAACTTACGGCTGAATATTTTCTGGGCATAGGTGCAAGAATAAGAAACGAATCAAGACAGGACATAGGAAGAAATGAATTCGGTCTAATTCAAGGCCAAATAAGAAAATTCAAAAAAACAGGACTTCGTATAGAAGGTGGAATTCGTATTGGGTTCCAACTTTAAAAATAAAACTAAAAACATGAGTCATCCCGAACTTTGAGCCCAAAGAAAAAAGAGGCAATTAGATATGGCGGCTCTTAATCTGTAAAGCGGTATTGATGCAAGTCGATACCGCTTTCCTGTTCTATGACACCATCGTCTTAAAAAGAGTTGAATCAAACTTTTCCAGTTTCTCAAAAGAGAGAGTAAAAAATCATAAACCAAAGTGACAATAGCCATCAACTTCATACGATTATCCCAAAACCAAAGTCTCGGAGATTCTAAACCCATTTCGGATTTTAGAAACCGAAAGCCTTGCTCTGCTTCCCATCGATGGATATAACTAAATAAAACTTCCCAAGCCTGAGTAGCACTTTCAATATCCAGAGAAGTAATAAGATACATGGGGCCATTATAGTTCTTTTTATCTCTAATAATAACCAGATATAATTGATTATCAAGGTATTCCAAATGGTTAACCTTAACCCAGGCAATGCTGATTCGCTTATGATTTTTACGAACTACATCACGAACGATCCTTTCACTTTTTCCTTTAAAAGACCTGGCTAGTAAGTGTGTTTTCTTAATTCCTTTTTGCGAATGATTTAATAGATGATTCTTTTTCCAACGAATAATAAAATCCTGCTTAAATCTAAAAAGGTATCGAAGCATCTTTTCATTAGCATAACCTCGATCCAACACATGTGTTACCGATCTGCCTAAGCTTTCATGAATCTTTCGTAGTAAACGAAAAATTATATTGTCAGGATCTTCTTTAAATTTTCCTCTTGTTGTCCACCAAGTCATTTGACATACACTAGGTACTCCTCCTAAATGAGATAAAAATACGCCAGTCCATTGAAAACCTGGAACACAAATACGTCCAGGAGGAGGTATGAAAAAGCCTGGCCTAATTCTAGTCAGACGTTTAGCTTTACTACTCCATACACTACATAAACCTTCGCTCTTCCAGCTCTCATGTTTTTCTACTCGACTATCGTCCCATAACATTAATGCTCGTTTACCTTTTTCTTTTAACTCTTCAACGCGTTGTATTGTTCGTTCAAAGAAAAAATCATCAATTAAATCTGCTTTCCACTTTTTTGACCGTAGCAAATTACTGATCCGTTTTGTACCCGCTGGTGCATGGTCAAATCCAGTTATATATCCACCTAATTCACTCAGTAACAGCCCCATAACTCTGTTTCGAAACATGGCTATAGTTACAAATAAATTAAAAAAGGTTCGGACTAATCTACTATCTATTTGGGCATCTAAATCTTTTTGTAAAGAAGCTAAATATTTTTCTGCTTGATGCAAAAGAAAAACTCCTCCTTTTTGTTTAGTTGAAAAACTTGATTTATTTTGTAGTATGTTTTTAAACATAAGGCCTCTTATTTTTTTGGTGTGGTGAGATACCCAAAGTTATAGGAGGCTATTCTTTTTACCAAAAAAAGAAATCCCGAATTCTAGATCTTTCTAAAATTCGGGATGACTCATGTTAGGATGTATAAAATATTTTGACAAGGATTAAGTTTTTTAATCCAACAAAATCATTTTCTTAGAATCAGAATCTGACGCAGTATTAATTTGATAATATAAAATACCAGATACTGGTAAACTAGCCCGATCAACATCGATCTGGTTGTATCCTTTAGCAAATTCTCCTTCTACACTATGAATTAATCGTCCAGCAGCATCGTAGATTTCCAGGTTAACCGTTCCTGTTT
>CAKZTD010000406.1 GCA_937921595.1 uncultured Saprospiraceae bacterium | reverse complement strand
ATTCTGGAAATTCCTCCAATGATGACTAATCCGACAATTGCTGCGGTCACCACTCCGGTAATCCAAGCTGGAATATCAAAAACGGTATGTACTAAATCTGCTAGGGTATTTGCTTGTATGGCATTCCCTGAAATCATCGCCATCGTGATTAAAGCTCCAGCAAAAAACATCGCCATCGGTTTCCATTTTTTGCCAAGTCCATGTTCGATGTAATACATGGGCCCACCCGAGATCGTACCGATGTCTTTGCCATCTGCAGAAAGCGTTTGAACTCTAAATTTTTGAGCTAAGGTAACTTCTGCAAATTTTGTAGCCATACCAAGAATTGCAGTCACCCACATCCAAAATATTGCTCCAGGTCCGCCCCAATGAATGGCAATAGCGACCCCCGCGATGTTTCCGATTCCAACCGTCGCGGAGAGGGCAGTGGTCAATGCTTGAAAGTGAGTGACATCTCCTTCTGCTTCTGGATCATCGTATTTTCCTCGGACAATATCTATCCCGTGTTTGAATCGGATAAACTGAATAAAGCCTAATCGGAAGGTGAGCCAAAAGCCTGTTCCAAGCAAGGCGACAACGAGAATGTTTTCTAAAATGTCGTTTGTGTTGTTTAATAATGCTTCCATTTTGTTATTGTTTAAAAAAATGAGAAAGCGGGTAAGATGGGCGTAAAAGATGGTTTAAAGCATGAAAAGTCGGAAGGGAAGTGGAAATGTCGGTAAGTTGGTTACTGACAAAGTGAAAGGATGAAGGGTAATATAACTATATAGCCACATAACCACATAACTTTAGACAGAGATATTTTGTCCAGGGATGCGGAGGCGGATTTTGCGTTCTCGTTTTTCGGACATTTCAAAAAGGCAGTCTTTTAGTGGGGAGTAGTGTTGATCCTTGGTCCAATTGTCTTTTCCGAAAAGGCCATCGAGCAGTGAATTTAGTAATCTGCGGATTTCATTATGATCTTTGATGTCGTATGTTTTTGCAGAACGGGGATCGTTTTTAGGTTTGATTTCTAGCCATTCATATTCTTGTGTTTTCTTTGTTGAAAATTTTAAAAACAAATCATACATCGCAGGAGTGAGTGGAATGTCTCGGTTCTCTTTGCCAGGGAAACCTTTGAAAGAAACGAGTTTTTGAAGCTTGCCGGTTTCCGTTTTTCTTTGATGAAAAGCTAGGAAAATTTGATGGGCTTCAGGAATGATATTTTGTGCTAATTCTTTTACCCAGCTAAGTGCCAAAGCGAAGAAAAGCATGATGAGGCAGGTTTTAAAAATCGCGGAGAGTAGGGTAAGATCGAAATTGGATGCAGTGAGTTTATAAATTTGTGCAACGGAGGTAACAAGAATTACGACCACTGTCAACCAAGCCAAAAAGACGAGTCTTCTTTTTGTAAAAGATTCCCATAAAACAGCGCCAAGAAAAACTAGCGTTAATATTCCATAATAGGCATCCAACTCACTGATGATTCCCAGATTGTTTCCAGAAATCATTTTGCTGATCGTGGGTAATAAAGAAAAAAGGAAAGGAAGTCCAATGATATAATACCAGTATTTAGATTTGATCAAAGCTTCTAATTGGCCGGGGATATATTTGAACCAAGGTAGGGCGAAGAGAATAAACAAACTATTAAAAAGAGAGAGAATACTTTTCCAACCATCGAAAATCAGGTTTTGTTTTGGATTGGATTTTAAGCTTTGGGAATATTCTTGTTGGATCGTTTTTATGCTTTGTGAATTGGTCGATTCGCTTTGCAATAATTGATCGATATTTTCATAAACAGTTTGTCTTTCTTCCAATAATTGTTTGCTTTGATAGACGTCGATAAGTCCTGAAAAGCTCCAACACAAAATGGATAATGCTAACCAAACTTGACCTAAATCTTTTTGTCTTTTTCCAATATGCCACCAGATCGCAATCAGCGCCAAGAAGGCAGCCATGCTGACCACTAACTGCCACCATCCGTAGAAAGAGAGAAGTTGCGGGTCAGTGAAATATTGGAGTGAATTCATTTAATGTTTGCTTATTTTATAGGCTAAATTCAAGAAATTCTCTTGAAGGAAATTTCTTGAATTTTCGCAGACTTTGTGTCTTTTTCGAGAGCTTCGTATCCAAAAAAAATTACCTCGTCATTCCCGCAATCCAATCATCCACCATATCTTCCAAGATAAATAATGGAACAGAACCTTGAGATAAAATCAAGTCATGGAAAGCTCTAAGATCGAATTTTTTTCCTAATTTATCTTCGGCACGTTTGCGAAGTTCTTTGATTTTTAATTCTCCAATTTTATAAGATAAAGCTTGTCCTGGCCAACCGATATAGCGATCAATTTCTGTATTGCATTCATGGAGAGAAAGCGCAGTATTTGATACGAGATAATTTAACGCTTTATCTCGTGACCATCCTTTGGAATGAATTCCAGTGTCAACCACTAGTCTGCAAGCTCGCCACATTTCATAAGTTAGTCGACCGAATCTTTCATAAGGTGTGCTGTACATGCCTAGTTCTTCGCCAAGGTATTCGCAATATAATGCCCAGCCTTCGCCATAGCAACTAAGGTAGGTATGTTTGCGGAATTTTGGAAGTCCTTTGATTTCAGCGGCTAAGGAAATTTGCAAATGATGCCCAGGTACGGCTTCATGTAAGGTCAAAGCAGGAAGCACATAAAGTGGTCGGCTTTTTAGATCATAGGTGTTTACCCAATAGGTGCCAGATTTAAAATCGGCGGCAGAACCGGGAATGTAACGACCAGTGGTGTACTTAGGAGCAATCGCATCAGGAACAGGTTGGACACCATAGGGTAGGCGTGGCAACTTTTTGAAAACCTTGGGTAAAAGGCCATCGATTTTTTTTGATAAAAAAGTAGCTTCTTTTAAAAGGCAATCTGGAGTGTCACAATAAAATTGAGGATCAGTTCTCAGGAATTTTAAAAAGTCTTCAAACGATCCATCAAAATCTATTTCTTTAATGATCTCATCCATCTCTCTACGAATCCTGGAAACTTCTTTGACTCCGATTTGGTGGATTTCATCTGCTGATTTATTCAATGTTGTATAATAATCAACTTGTTGTTGGTAGTAAGATTTTCCATTAGGAAGTTGAGATGCTCCTAGTGTTTTACGAGCTTTTGGACGATACTCGTTTTTCATAAAATCACTGAACATTTTATAACCAGGAACAATACTTTTCTGAATGGCATCTTTTGCTTTTGCTTGTAATTTTTGTTTGGTTGCTGGAGCCATATCTGCGGGCATGTTTTTAAAAGCTTTATAAAAAAAGCTCTCTTCTGGATCTGTAACTACGTGAACATCGATGCTCGATTCATAATTATCCAAAACGATTTGAGGCATCGTAATTCCTTTTTCAAGACCCAGTTTCATGACATTGATATTGTCCTCTGCTATACTTTTAAATTCACTGAGTTTGGAAATGTATTTCACATAATCCTCATCTTTGTTGAATCGATATCCATTGGCCATGTATACATAATCAATGTGAAAACCACCGTCTGATTGGATCGGGATCAGGTAAGATTCCAATGCGATTTGGCGAACATCGTTTTCGGTGATGAATCGGAAAATCTTATAATCGATTTGCTCTTTTTTATTAAGCGAATCGAGTTTGATATAATCTAGACGATCCATGATGTCTCTCCAAAATGCAGCTTTGGTTTTTTCTTTTTCGATGGTACTCATCTTCTGCTTTCCTTCTTTTACTGTTTCCCCGAGAGAAGTCGCCCACCCTGGATTCATTTTCATGCGGAAACTCCAGTCTTCATCGATGAGTTGATATAATTTTTCGCTATGAGAGTCTTGAGCACTTATTGTAGGGCTAATAGAAATGACTAAAAGCAAAAGTAAGATGGATCTTAAATTGAAAAGCATTTGAATGTGAATTTGGTTGAGGCCAAATTAGGGAATAATATTTAAGAATTGGGTTGTTGGAGTAATAAATATTTGTTTGACACTTGAATTGTCATTAGAGAAAAAATCCAATTTCAAAGGACCATCCTGAAGTTAGATCTTTAATTTTATAGTTCTCTTTTAGAATAGTAGGTCATATCTTTCTTGAGATATTCTTTAGCATTATGATAATGGAAATATCCTTTGCTTGAGTTTTTATCAATTTGATACAAATAAATATTGGCTTGATCAGAAGTTAATCGCATTCCTTTTTTCAAGCCTTGATCACTTCCTTTATCGATCGTCACACTGTATTTTATATAAGGAGAAAATAATTTGTGTCCACTACTTAAAGCTTCTGTGTCTATTATCTTTGCTTCTATTGGATCTTCAAGGATATAATCTCTCCAAGGTTTAGGGAAGTATGACTTTGAAGAAATATCAAGAATCTGGCAATCCCTACCTTTGCAAGTACTCCATGCTCCTATACTCGTTCTTCCATTGCGATTGATGTTATTCGCTGCGATAGTATACCCATTTTTGGGAGCGATATCGGTTGGGTATTCCAATAATATTTCAGGATCAACTTGGATGAGTGCAATGGTGCTATCAATCAGCCATATTTCAAAAATTCCATTAAGTTGATATACTTTCTTAGGGTTATAAACGGTCACGCTAGAATCTTGATAATCTTTGGTGATTTTTTTAGTAGGAGTAAAGTATATTCTATTATTTTCTTGTTTGAAGGTTCCTTCTACTTCCGTGATGTGTTCTGCTTTAGAGGTGCAACTTAATGATCTTGCAAAATATTTGAACGTATTTTCTTCAAGTTCGAGTTGGAAGGAAGAGTTGAAACCTCCAAGATGAAAAGTTGTATTTTTTAAAATAGGATTCTTCTTCTTAGGACTCAAAAGATAGGAGGAAAGAAGAATTGTGCTAAGTAATGCTAAAGTCAGAAGAGATATTTTATAGCTTGTATTCATGTTCTATATTTTCATAATAAACGCTAGAAAATTACTTTTGGTATGAAAAAGCCCTCGCTGATTTTTTTAATCAATGAGGGCTGAGACTATTTGTTATAAAATGATTTTTCTTTTTAAAAACTACGAATCGCTCGGACTTTGGCTTTGTTTTG
>CAKZTD010000405.1 GCA_937921595.1 uncultured Saprospiraceae bacterium | reverse complement strand
TGCACTTGCGAATATTTATCAAAAAATGGATGATGCAGATAAGGCGGAATCTCTTTTAATTGAAGCGATGGAAATAATTCCTGAAGTCGGTTTTTATGAGCAAATGGCAACGATTTATAAAGACCAAAACCGTACAAATGAACTAGCTAAAATTTCCAAAGAAATATTTGAAATGCTAGAGGATGATGTGAAAAGCGGGCACAATATGAATCTCGAATATGCACAACTATATTATGAGCTTTTGGAAGATCCTGATAAAGCATTGTTCTATGCAAAAGAAGAGTTTATAAAACGCCCTGAAAACATCGACGTCAATAAGATGATGGCCTTCATTTATCATAAAAAATCAAATTCTAAACAAGCTCAAATTCATGCTGATAAAGCAATGAGAACCGGAGCATACTATTCTGATTTATCTCAGGTTCTAGCCGTGAAAGATTAAAGTATTCGCTGCGATTGTACGTTCAATTAATTGATTTACAGTAATATATCGCTCTTGTGTTAAAGCAAGGCTGTTATACCTGTGCCTTCCTTATTTTTATAATTTTTAAAAAAACTAATTATGTCAACAGCAATTCTATTTAAAAGCTTTAAACCAATTCAAGGCTTATCAAAATCATTTTTGATATTGAATATTATCATGATAAGCATACTGAATTTGATGCAAGCATCTAGTCATCGGGAAGCTCCTTTGATTGCCAATGATCCACTTGCTGATAATACAGATCTTTATGCTTTTCGAAGTCCTGACGATCCAAATATGATTACAATTATTGCAAATTATGTTCCTTTGCAATTGCCTCATGGAGGACCCAATTATGCTTCTTTTGGAGAGCATATTCGTTATGAAATTCACATCGATAATGATGCATCAATTTCTGGAGATGAGGTAACTTATCGCTTTACTTTTTCGAAGGTGAATGAAGATCCTACCACGTTTTTTAATGTTCGTTTGGGAGCTCAAAACTTAAAGACTAGTTATACCCTTGAAAAGTCAATAGATGGAGGTCTTACCTTCTTTCCGATCATTGTCAATGGTGTCGTTCCACCTCCATATATTGGAGACCGTTCTATAGAATCTGCGGTAGGATTAAATACGACTTATGATGCTTTGGTTCAACAAGCTATCATGAATGCTACCACTGGCGAAAAGGTATATGCTGGCCCAGCTGATGATCCATTTTTTGTTGACCTAGGAGGCGTTTTTGATCTAGGAGATGCGCCACGTGAAGCAGGCGATTTTCGAGATGGAGTAGCTTGTTATAATGTAAGTTCAATTGTTATCCAAGTTCCAATTTCTGGCTTACTAAAAAGCGGCGCTCCTACCGTTCCAACAAATATTTTAGATGCAGATTATGTGATCGGTGTTTGGGCTTCTGCAAGCCGAAGATCGATTCGGACTTTAACCGCTGGAGGAGAAACGCACAGTGGAGATTGGATTCAGGTTTCTCGTTTGGGAATGCCTTTGACCAATGAAGTCGTGATCCCAATTGGTCAAAAAGATTTTTGGAATTCATTGACACCTTATGATGAAATTTCTGAGACGACCCTAGATGAAAATTTTTACAATCCTGAATTAGCCCTTTATATGGATGATGATTTATTTGGAACAGCAGTACCATCTTTTACACCATTGCGAATTCAAAGAGATGCTTTGCAAAGTTTTGACTTTGGAAATGGAAATGATGGCTTGTTTGGTTTGAAAGGAAGTCCAGCAGTAGCGGGTACTGCATTGGACGATGCTATTTTTGGAACCTTACTTTTACCTGCCGCTGCGAAGCCTAGATCCGTTGACCTTTGGCCAATTTTTCACACAGGTGTTCCAAATTTTCCACCTTATCAATTGGCGACAGGAAAAGCTGGAAATCCTTTAGCTGCGGGGAAACCATTCATCAATAATTTCCTTCCGAATGGAGGAGATATGCTTCGATTAAATATGGCAGTTCCAGTTACAGATCGAAACGATCCAAATTTTAGTTCTTTGGGTTTGATCTCTGCGGCTGTTCTTGGTTTGACAGATCCAACTTATGCTTCAGATGCTTCTCTTCAATTTATTCCAAATATGGATGGTTTTCCAAATGGCAGAAGATTGGAAGATGATGTAACTAGAATAGAATTACAAGCAGTAGGTGGTGCTGTTTTAGCAGCGATCGGATTGTGGTATGACGATTATACCGCTGGTGATCCAAATCCGGTGACTCAACAATTATTAGATGTTTTGACTTTTAGCACTGGCGTTGAGCATAATGATTTAGATTTTAAAACTGTTTTTCCATATGTAGCAATGCCGCATACTGGAACAGGTGAATGCAGTGGTCGGCTGGTGGAAGTAGATGACAATGGAAATGACAATACAGCAGATTTAGAACTTTCTATTTCAACACCGAATAACACCTATGGTCAATATGAGAAAGTACCCTACGAAATTACCATTTTTAATAACGGCCCAACTACTGCAACAGATATTTCTGTAAGTGCAGGATTACCGGATGGTATGGTTTATTCGAATGATGAAACGGATAAAGGAGATTACAATCTATTTTTTGAAAGATGGGATGTAGGTGTTTTAGAATCTGGAGAATCTGCAACATTAACCTTGACCTTGTTTACATTGGTTGAAAATATTTCAATTGATAATTTTGTTCAAGTGTTGGCATCAAGTAAAATCGATCCGGATTCTACTCCAGGAAATGATGTAGACAATACTCCAGACGAGGATGATGAAGCTGCTGTTTCTATTCAAGTCAATGATCTTTTGCCTCCTTCTGGTCCAAATCAAAATGTACTCGATGGAATTAATAATGTGGAAGTTTTTCCTAATCCGGTGAATGAGGTTTTAACTGTAGAATTCGAAATATCTTCCAAATCTTCAAACACTCTATTTATCTATGATCTTACTGGACGACCAGTTATTACTGAAAAAGTGAATTTTGAAAAAGGATTTAATCAGATAAAAGTAGAAACGGATAAGTTGCCAGCAGGAAGTTATTTTCTTTTTGTTCCAACGACAGAAGGCAAATCCCTTATGTCAAGATTTATAAAAGGCTAGCATAAAATTTACATAGATATTTTATGATAAGAACTTGAACCGGGGATCAGTAGGGATGCTGATTGTGTTCACCCTATGACAAGAAGTGCTTCTTTAGAGGCACTTCTTTTTTTATTAATTCAAGTTTCGGAGATTGTGAAAGAGCATTTGACCTAAGGAAACCCAAGCTCTAATTGAAAAGAAAGGAGGTAAGTTATAGATAATGAGTAATTGTTACCTTTTTGTATTTGGAGGAATATACTATTGAGCACATTTATTTGCAAAATATAACAGATGGAATACGCTAGTTTTTTTGGAATTATTCAAGTAGTACTTACAAGCATTTTGTTATTTACAATTGGTATTATATTAAAAAGACATGAAGTTTTGCTAAAGTATGTAGGTGTAAAAGTAGTACCTGAAGAAGCAGATGTTAGTTCTTTTAAAGAGTTGAAAGGATTGATTGGGCTTTGTGGAAATATTTTTCAATGGTTTGCTATTATAAATGTTGCAGCCCAGTTTTTTGGAATGGCTATGATTATGTTTGGATAGTATGAGTTAAAAGAATCACCGAGCCACTAATCCCAAAATCTCTTCCGCAAAACTCCAAGTCTCCTTCCTCACGCTCTCCAAATCTTTGCTCTGTAAATCACAAACCATCACATGTCCGTCAACATTTGGAAAAGCGACCAATCTTTTTTGATCGTCTGGAGTAGCAGAGATTTCATGAAACCATTTCATTTCATCAATCGAAACAACATGATCAAAAGCTTCTTCATTTTTATAATAGTATCCTAAAAAATAAGGCTGTTTTACTTTTGATAAAACCTCTTTGGTCATGGTATGCTCGATCAAGTATTTCAGACAAATTACTCCTTGAGTAGAGTAAGTGCTCGTCCAGTATTTTTCAAACTCATTCCCTTTAAAAGCAGAAATGCTTCGGCGTTCTCCAAGGATCATACTCGCCAATTGTTTACCCCAAGGCATCGTTAATAATTCAGAAGCGCCATCGTGAAGATCAATATTTGGAGAATACATTAGCAATCCATGGAAAGCATCCGGGTTTTCTCCGGCCAAATATAAGGCTAGAGTTGAGCCAGTAGAACAAGACATCAGAATGACTTTTTCGCCAAGTAGTTTTCCAATTGCAATCGCATCTTTTGCAGATTCAATATAGCTTTTAGGGTTTAAATTTTTAAAAGAATCCTCATCTTCAATGCCATGTCCTTCTAATCTTGGAATGTATAAGTTGGCTCCATATCTTTTTGCAAATTCTTTATGAATTGGATCACCTTCTTTCGGACTTGCAGAAAAGCCGTGTAAGTAAACAACACTGAATTCTGTCTTTTGGTAAGCGTCAGCCCAGATAATTCTTGATTGATTATCCGGCTTTAAATTGTTGATTTTAGATTCTTGATTGGTTACATAATCTGTCAACTGAGAAAGAGGAATGTCCAAGGATTTTAATTTCCCATCAAAGGATTCGTATTTCGGTTTGGGGCCAAGTAGAAAGCCAGCAATTAAGATAACTGGAAAGAGGTATCGTTTTTTCATTTTAAAATTGGTTAGGAGAATCATTACTAGTCATTCGATTGATTTAAATTTTGAAAGCGGTTAAACCGTGACCTATAAATTTCATCTTCTCATTTATTTTAATGAAATTTAGACATTTTCAACGTGAAATTATAATTATGAAAATCAGTCATTGGTTTTTTATCTTTCTTTTGGCTTTTGGATTGGTGATCGTTTTACTCCTTTTTATGGATCAGCCAATAAGTCCAACTGGAAAAGCACATGAACAATTTAAGACGATGCTGCATAGTGGTGAGAGTGTGATAGCTAATAAATCTTCCAAGTGGTTGGCTTATCTTTTTGGTGTTGGAATTATTGGCATATTCGGATTTGCAGTAAGTTTTGGTGCCAAGAAGAATGGGAAATTTGAAGGAATAAAACCCTGGCTTTTTATCGGAGTGATTGCTTATTTGATAATGTATACCATGATGGTTTATTTTTATTGGGATTACTCTTTTACCAAAGATGCCATTTACTTTGGAGGCTATCCTTTACCAACTGCTTTGATGCTTTATGGCTTGAGCACTGTTCCAATGATTCTGACCCTTGTTTATATTTTGAAATTCAAATCCTGGATTCTGACAGAAGATGACGAAGCAAGATTTGCAGAAATTATGAAACGACGAACTACCAAACAATAAACCCATGGACAAACACTCTTTTAAGTTTAAACCGACGTAGGAGGTTCTAACTTGAAAGTCAGTGATAATGGCAAGTTTATAACTTGCCTCCTCTGGAGCAAAAAAATACGCAAACAAAAAATTAAATTTTAAACGACTCGGTAATTAACGAATTTCACAAATACTTATGGAAGAATTTAGAAACCCCATCATCCTCACCTGCGTCGGAATTTACATGTTGCTTTGTATAGCCGTAGGAATCTGGGCTTTGCGTCGTACCAAATCAGCAAGTGATTTCTTTATGGCCGGAAGAGATCTAGGAATCATGGTGACCGCCTTTGCCGTTTTCTCCACCACTTTAAGTGGTTTTGGATTTGTAGGAGGACCAGGCTTAGTTTACAAAATGGGAATGAGTTCGATATGGATGTTTGTCTGTATAATTATGGGATTTAATATTTCCTTTTTTCTTTTAGGGAAACGTTTGAGGCTGATGGCAGAACTAGGCAATGCAGTGTCCTTACCTGATGTTGTTGGCTTAAGGTATGGAACAAAATCTACTCCTTTTTTAATAGCGGTAGCCATTCTTTTTGGAGTCTTGGGATATTTAGCCACACAGATTTTAGCGATGTCAGTAGTACTAAAAGATATCCTTGCAGCCACAGAAATGTTGGAAGCAATTACGCTAGAAACTTGTGTCATTATCTCTTGCGCAATTTTGGTTTTTTACAGCGTGACGGGAGGAATTATTGCTTCCGTTTATACTGACCTTATTCAAGGAGGCGTGATGGTTGTTGCGGCAGTTTTGATCTTCTTTACAGTGATGTATACTTATGATGGAGGCTTTGCCGCTATTTCACAAACCATCCAAGCTGATGATCCAGAGGCCATTGGTCCTTGGGGAACTTTAGGGATGGTAGGCTGTTTATCCTGGTTCTTTGTTTTTGGATTAGGAGGCTCCGGCCAGCCACATATCATTACCAAAATGATGATGTATAAAACGCCAAGTGATGCGCGTAAAATCCTTCCTGTTTCGATAGGAGGATATCTCTTTTCTGCTTTGCTTTGGATCAGTATAGGGTTGATCATGCGAGCTTTGGTTTTAAGTGGTGGGCATCCGGAATTGGAGACGGCGGATTCTGCAGCGGCTCAGTTTTTACAACATTATGCACATCCAGTTTTAGCAGGAATTGTGTTCGCTGGATTGTTCGCTGCGATCATGTCCACTGCTGATGCTTTTCTCAATATCGGAACAGCGGCGATCATGCATGACATTCCGAAAGCTTTTGATATTAAAATCAAAAATGAATTATTTTGGGCGAGAACGACCACAGTTCTGTTGACGGTATTTTCTGCTGTTTTTGCTTTGTATACCGGAGATCTAGTTGCCATCTTGGGAGCCTTTGGATGGGGAACATTTGCAGCGGCAATTGTGCCAGCGGTGACCTTAGGTCTAAACTGGAAACGAGCAACTGCGATCGCTGCTAATGCGGCAATTATTATCAGTCTAGTAGTCAATCTTTCTGTGAAGTTGATGAAAATTCCTATTCCTTATAACATTGATGTTGGTGCTTTATCTTTGACGGCTTCGCTGATTGTTTTCTTTGTTGTTTCATTTTTGACACCTGCTCAGATTTTAGATCCAGATGTTGAAGAAGTGATGGATATGTAACCGTAGCTAAATGAGGATTTTTAGAACGAAGTATAAACATATAAATGCGCTTTGCAGGCCAAATACTAAATCTTCAACATGCTCTAATGAAAGAGGCGAAAAATTCAGTTTAAATACTTAATTTTAAGATGCGTTGAGAACATAACACAAAAACACTCATAAGATGAAGTATTGTTTGGGAGGATTTCTAACTCTTTTTTTTATTACCAATTTATTTTCCAATCCGATAATTGTTCATTCCGAAGATTTCAATGATTGTGCTGCAGTAACTTGGCAAAACATCGCAGCATCCGCTGATAATGATGCGGCAGATCAATGGTCTTGTAGTGCATCACCAGGTACTTATTTGATCAATGGAGCAGGTGGAGGAGCTGATGAAGATTGGTTGGTTTCGCCTGTGATAAATATGGATGAGCAAGCTGGGGAATATCTTATTTTTGAATATTTTAATGATTTTGACGGAGCGGATATTGAGTGGTTTTATTCTACTGATTTTTCTGGAAATTATACAACTGCTGATTTAGAAAATGCAACTTGGAATACGATTGAGATTGATCCATACGACATAGGAAATGATACTTATATTTCCAATTTTTTGCCTCATGCTGCCATTGACATTAGTATGATAAATGGTACGAATGTTTATTTTGCGCTTAAGTATTCCGCAGGAGGAAATGTAGCTGACTCGAGGTATTGGGAGATTGATAATATTAAAATATTGGCTGATTATTATGGACTGATTTCAAATACAGAAACTTGTGAAGATTTAAAAACTTCGCTTTTTAATTTGATTGATAGTCATAATGTCATTGAATATACCAGCTCAGATTTTGACGTTTGGGATTCACAATTTGTAACTGATTTACGACTGAATGATAATAGCACGACCTACATTGTCAAAGATCGGTATTCTGAAATACCAGGTGGTGCGGAACCTTATGAGTTTACTCATGGACTTGATCGAGATCAAGGAGGAAATGTAACAGAGGAAGGCTTGTTTTATAATCGGGAACATGTTTTTCCAAGATCATGGTGGGGAGGAGGAAATACACCCCAGGTGGATACTCAGTATACGGATATTCATATTCTTGTTCCGGCAGATAAATTCGTCAATCTACAGCGAAGTAATTTTCCAATGGCTGAGGTCGGAATACCTGATGAGACTTTTTTAAACTCAAGCCAATTAGGACCTTCAGCTACGTCTGGCTACTCTGAAACTGTTTTCGAACCGATCGATGAATACAAAGGAGATTTTGCACGAATCTTTTTATATATGGCCGTCAGATATGAAGATCAAATTGCGGATTGGGAAACCCTGGATTCTCGTGGAGATGATGTTTTAAATGGTGATCCTTATTTGGTTTATGAAGATTGGTATCGGGATTTATTGATTAGCTGGCATAATGCTGATGCGGTAAGCGATGAAGAGAAAGATAGAAATAATGCGATCTTTTCCATTCAAGGAAATAGAAACCCCTTTGTTGATCATCCTGAGTATGTGGATGCAATTTGGGTAGATCCTTGTGTGCCATTGGGAGTAAGTTTAACCGCATTTATAGCGAAGCAAATTGAGGAGGAAGTTCTTTTAGAATGGAGTACTTCATCAGAAACCAATAATGCTTATTTTGAAATGGAGCATAGTCTTGATGGAGTTGATTTTGAATCATTAGGTAGGGTAGAAGGGAAAGGAAATAGTACTGTTTTGCAAGAGTATCAACATCTTCATCGATCACCTGCATTTGGTTATAATTATTATCGATTGCGTCAATTCGATTTCGATGGAACAATGACGGTTTCAGGTATTGAATCTATTTATTTTGAAAAAGATAAAAGTATCCGTTTCTATCCCAATCCGGTAAATGATGTGCTTTTTATTGAAAATTCCACTTCAGGAGGTATTCTTTCTTATGCGATCAAAAATAACCTTGGAAAGACAATCAATAAGATAGAATCTTCAGATCCATCGATTGAAATAAACCTTGAAATTTTAGCAGAAGGACTGTATTTCATTGAAGTATGGTCAGCAGATAGGTTTGTGAAAATCTTGAGATTTGTAAAGATTTAAATAATTTTCACTACTAAAAAAGGCCCAATGGATACTCCATTAGGCCTTTTTAATAATTTTTTTTATTCCCTTTTCTCTCTAGGCTAGACTGCTTTCTGCAAATCCACCTTTAATCTTTTTCGTTTGCTTAATTGAAATAACAGTTTTCTTAATTTTCAAACGACGTTTAAAATTCTCGAGTGTGATAAGTTGTTGTTTCTTCATGCTGATAAGATTTTATAGGTGTTCTAATCGACATGTTTCATGGTTAACAGCGGCAAGATAGGGATAAAATTAAATTTTCCAAGCGCTGAATTGTTAAATCTTGAAATCAAAATATAATTTGGCAAAATAACAGCTTTTTTACGTACGATTTGACTTATTATTTTGCCAAATAGCTATTATGCCATTTTAAATATGGTATTAGTTTTAAAGATGCCATATAAAAAAAGGTTAATTTTGCTTTTTATAAGTATTAAAAAGGTAAGATTTGTGCTAATTCGGATTTTAAGTTAATCGTTAAGTTTGTGCTTTGCTTAAAAGTCAATGATCGGATTTAGGATCATAGAGCCTTCATGAGTAAGTAACATAAAAACCATTTTGAATTTGTATTTCAAGAGCTTAGATTGACTTTAAACACTACATTTTTAAGCATTTCCAAAGAAAATTCTGATTTCATAGAAGAGACAATACACATTCCTATTCCTTTTTGAAACTTCACTAAAAATAAATTTGTTTAAAATATTGGCAAACAAGCCAATTTATATAGCTTCGTTAAATCAAATTATCATCTTCATTTTCAAAAACTAAAACATGGCCGATTTTTTTAAAAAAGCATTTGGTTCCTTTCAACGAGTACCATCTGCTCCAACAAATCCAAAAGAAAATAAACCTGTCAAGCCATTTGAAGTAAAAGACTTGTATGAAGATGAAAATACTTCTGAGGGAGAAAGTGAGGTGAAAGGCTTGGATGAAAAATTGCGACAAGCTTATTTCTGGATTGTCAACACTGCCATAATTAGTCCTTATTATGATATAGAATATGATGATGGAAATGCTCGAAAATTTACTTTTGGAGATAGCAAAGTAGAAGTGAGTCTTCCTAGTGGTCAAAGTTATTCCAGTTTCGTTTTGATGCCTTTGCTCAATCTGGCCGTAAGAGGGAAATGCCTAATCGTTGGTGGTCCTGGGCGAGGTAAAACAGCGACTTCTATGTTGATGGGTTTATTAGCGGGCTATTCAAAAATCGATGTCATGCGAGCGATCCAACATGGTCAACCGCAAATGACCATTTCCGATCTATTGGGGCATCCACTTCCTGCCGATATGGTCAAAGCAGAGAAGACTTCAGATATCCGAATTGCTTGGAGAAAATGGTTGGAAATGCGCGTGAAAATTATCGATGAATATAATCGAATTCCAACTCGTACTCAGTCTGCTTTATTAACTGTTCTTGCTGATAATTACGCCGAGATTTTTGATCAAGTCTATGAGTGCCCGGAAGGAGCCTGGTACTTGACTGCGAATGATGATGCAGGTGGTGGAACTTATCAGGTGATTGAAGCATTAAAAGATCGGATTGATATTGTGATCCGAGCAATGCATTTCAATACACGATTTATTGGAGACCTTTTGAAAAGGATTGAATTAAACTTCAAACCGGAGTCAATGATTCCGGAAGAGGTCATTTTTACAGAAGCAGAATTGGATCAGATCAATGCCGATATTCGGAAGGTAGAAATTGAACCTGCGTTGCGAAAGCGGATCGAATTCTTTTGTCGACATTTTGAGTTTTTTGAACCAGCGTCGACTCGTTTAGAATATATGACCAAAGATACGGCGAAACTTTCCGGAATGGATATGCGGAATCTTTTTAGAAAAGAAACCGGAAAGGATCAGATCAAAGACTTAGGCTCGCAAACGACCAATGGATTATCCGTTCGTAAGATTATGACGCTTTTAATTTTTTCAAAAGCGATCGCTTATTTTAGAGGCAATAAAAAAGTAGAACTCGATGATATTCGTCAAGTATTACCTTTTGTTTTACATGATACCTTGACACCGCATTTGGAATCTCCATTTTTCGATCAACCAGGAAATGAATCTTATCGAGTAGATCGGATTCAATGGTTGCGTCGAGTTTTTGATTTGTCTTGCGAAGAATATTTGAATCTCAATTTGGATAATGATGATCCAGTGGATGCTTTTGAAAAAGAATTTAAAGAAGGTTTGTTGGATGTATCGCTTCGTGAAGTTGATGCGAGATTATTGGCAATCGAAAAGCAGTTTCAAAAGTGGGCAGATGAGAAAAAATTATATGGCTATCGAGCGGACGATATTTTAAAATTAAAATATTTGCACCAAAGATATTCTAACTATCGAAGATGGCTGAAATGGAAAAAATAACTTACTTACCACTTATTAAACATTTAAAAGAAGCAGGTGGTTTTTATAATGAATTATTAAAAAATCATGAACTTCAGCAAGGTACGATCAACACTGATCAGTTGACGGAATGGATGCTTCATGTAGTAGAACCAGTGTTGAAAAATATTGAAGATCAAAAACTAGGACATCTTCCTCGCTTATGTCGGTTACTTTTTTCTAGAGGCTTATCCAATCAATCTAAGCAGTCTTCTTTTGCTTATTCACAAGAAACCAAAGCTGCTTTTTTAATGTGTAAAGAAATGCCTGAGTGTTTCGTCGAATCTCCTGTTAGAATTTTAAATGCAATAGAAAGTGCTTTGCGATCGATTCGAGAATATCAGAGAGAGAGAGTTGGAGAATGGATCAGCAGCATGAGCGAATGTATTGCCCATTGTGAAAAAGTAGATGATTTCTTAAACTGCGGAAGAGTCTGTGCTTGGTTAAGTGGTTTGGCTCATTTAAAAACTAGAGTGAAAAAATCGTTTGAATCTTTGCCTTTGGACGTTCAATCTGCCATTAAAAAAAATACAGCACATCCTGATTTTGAAAAACTATTTGACAAAAATTGGAACCATCAAACGAGCCTGACATTTGTCACAACGATGGGAGATTTTGTAGGATTTGGTGGAGCATTTGAACAACCTCCGGTAATTGCAAAAATTGAAGATCAGGTTTTTGCGACGGATGGAAAAAGTACTTTGGCTCTTTTTGCTGATCAGTTTGGACAAGTCCTGGTAGAACAAAGTAACGTTGAGCCAAATCATATTTTATCCACTTTAGAAAGTAGAATTGATAAACCGAAAGGAATAGATTTCGATGATATTCGATCAATTGCAAGGTTGAAGGATACTTTGTTTTTGACTAGAGCGTCATCGCATTGTGTGTTTGTGTATGTGAATTGATTAACGAGTAAGGATTAGCGATTTTAGAATTCGTTCTTGCTTAATGGAAATCATAAATCATAAACCCTTGTTCATAAATCTAAATTTAAAGTAAGCCCCCAACATTCACTCATTCACTCATTTTTTTTAAAGAAAGAACCTTAAATAAAAAATGTCAAAAAACTCCATCATCCAACAAACCCTCCAACACTGGAAAGACCAATGGTCTCCTTCCAAAAAGATCTGGAGTGATTTTGTCAAGTTGAGAGAACCTCAATGGTGTTTGAGTTCCAAAGCCGCTGCGGAAGAAGGACTGACTGGAAGT
>CAKZTD010000404.1 GCA_937921595.1 uncultured Saprospiraceae bacterium | reverse complement strand
TAGTTCAAGTACAATACTAGATGGTTTTACGATTCAAAATGGTGATGCTGATGGAACCAATCAGAGAGGCCAGTCAGGAGCAGGAATCTATATGGATATTGAATCACCAGGTACTTTTTGCGATCCTCAAATTCGTAATTGCATTATTAAAGATAACTATTCAGACAAAGGAGGTGCAGGCATGTATATTGATGGTAGTTGGATTGGAATTGCAGCTCCATATTTTGAAAATTGCACCTTTGACAATAATGATGCTTTCTCAGACGGAGGAGCGATTTACCAAAACGGAATATGGGGAGGAGCTGTAAATGCAACTTATATGGAATGTAATTTTATCAATAATCATTCTGTTGGTTCAGGAGCTGCACTTTTTAATCATGGCGGACATGGTGATGTCAGTTCAATATTTAAAAAATGTAATTTTGAAAATAATGTAGCTGAAGGAAATGGAGGAGCAATGTATAGCTTAGGTACTTCAGATGGTAAGGCCAATCATACGATTGTTAACTGCCGTTTTTATAAAAACAAAGGCTTTGCTGCTGGAGGAATTTATAATAATGGAGGAAATACTAACGGTGATGCCAGTCCAACAATTACTAATTGTACATTCTACCTAAATGAAGCAACAGGAATTGATCCAGATTCAGGAAATCCTGCGGGAACTGGAGGTGCCATTTATAATAATGGATCCAATGGCGGACAAAGTAATACTCAAATCAAAAATTGCATTATCTGGGGAAATCTTGCTCCATACGGGACACATGTCGTGAAAAATGTACACTGCTCTCCTACTATCAGTTATTGCTTAGTTGATGCAGAAGATTGTGATGAACTCGACAATGGCTCTGGTTCTGCTGTTATCTGTGGTACAGGTATTCTTTATGAACTTGGAAATGATCCAAACTTTGTTGATGCTGCTACTGGTGATTTAAGGATCGCTGATACTTCTGATGGAAAAGATGTAGGAGATGATACTGGTACATCTGAGACAGATGACTTAGATGGTAATGATCGATTTGTAGGAACGGTAGACATGGGAGCTTATGAAAATCCACTTGCACCTTTGCCAGTAGAATTATTGTTCTTCGAAGCTACTGCTCAAAAAGATGAAGTGCTTTTAGAATGGGCTACGCTTTCTGAAGATAACCATGAATTATTTACGATTGAAAAATCTAATAATGGAAGACATTTCGAAGCTATTCAAGATGTAAATGGTGCTGGTTTTTCTAGCAATATGATTAGCTACAAAGAGTTAGATACTCAACCATTCAATGGCAATAATTATTACCGTTTAAAAATCATCAGCTTCAATGGCGAGGTTGAATATAGCGATGTTAGAATCGTTAGATTCTCAACAACTGAAGAGGTGTCAATATATCCTAATCCTGTTTCAAATGAAATCAATATTGCTTTCAGTGAAACTTTGAGTGAATCTTCTTCTAAGTATGAAATCTACTCTGTTTTTGGACAATTAATCAGCAACGGAAATATTGAAATGAATGATACAAATGCTACGATTAATATCGCTAATTTGAATATGCCTGCAGGACATTACATCCTAAACATTTCAACTGATGGCCAGCAAATTAACAAGCGTTTTCAAAAATTGAAATAAAGTTTCTATGTGGTTCTGTGGACATAATTAAAGTTTTGTAAGTTATTAATTTGTTTCAAACTAAGAAAAAACGGCATTAGGTCTTTGGTATTCGGGCTCTCCGAATGCCGAATATCTAATACCGTTTTCACTTAGTTTAATGTTCAACTATTAGGAAATCACATTAATACCTTTTCAACCTAATTCGTTTAAAATATAAACACATAAGATAATAATAGTACCTTAGCTTAAGGTTAGCTTTTTTTAATAAAACACTAATCAATCTATCCTAAGATCAGCCTTCTTAATTCCTACTAGTATAGAGATTTTACAATAAGATTTCTTTTGAATTCTTACTATCTGACCACCTAAAAGTGATTGTGCCTTGCATGATGATTCTTTTGGTCAGAATGCTAAGTATTTAACTTGTAGCACTTTTTATTAAATAACTAAAAAGTAAGAGAGGATGAAAAAACTGACTTTACACTTATCGATTTTGATGTTTTGCTGCCTTGGAGCAAAACTATTCGCTTATACTAATACTCCAACTCATCCTTGGGAAACCATTCAAGAACAGAATATTAATGGTGTTTCTACAAAGTTAAAGCTTAGGGAAAACCCAAGCCTAATTACTAAAGATTGGATCAGTATTGAATTTGAGAATAAAACAGGCCAAAGCCTAATGATGGAAAATGCATCTTACACAATTGACTGCATGGTCTACAATAAAAAAGGTGGAAAATTGATTAAAAAAGGAAGAATAGCCAGCCGTTCTGCCTCAGAGCTTTTAGACAAATCACTGGATTCTCCATTCCCAAGTATTGGTTTAGATCCAGGGTTTAGTACCTCTTCAAAATACCCAAGTATTGTTGGTTCAATTTTACTTTCAGCACCTGAGCAAAACAAGGTTTACGTTGAGGCAACATTGAAATTATATATGAAACTTTCGGGTCAAGACACCTTTGTTTTCAACTGGGAAGAAATTCCTTTTAACTTCGAATGGTCCAGACCTGAGCCTATAGAATTTAGTGATCTTTATCAGCAGCTCGATCAATTATTAAAACAACCTGCTTATTCTACACTTCATCATTATGAATTACTTTCGCTCTTATCTGTTCCTGAAATTTCTAAAGGAGTAAATGCCTTGACACTCGTCGATGCACTCAAAAAAAGAACAGGCAAAGAGGATGGTCGTCACGCCATTGTTTATCATTTAAATGACTATTATAAGGAAGAGAAAATTGTATTGGATTATTATGAAAACCTCTTAAAAGAGAAAGATCCGAATGCCTTAGAAGAACTTTCTAAAGCGCCAGATATTTGGGATGATTCTTTTTTAGAACCCTTGATAGCTCAGTATCAGGATTCGAATATTGGTGAGATGCACAGAGTCATGGATGTACTCTACACGCACCAAAAAGCTTGGATCAAACAAGAAGGTATATCGGCTGTGCTTTCTGATCTTATTCTTTATAAATATGAAGATATTATTTACAAAGAGCCAATTGAGTTGTCAAAAAGAGAATTATTTACAGCTTCTCTACTTTTGGATATGCTAGGTAAAACAGGAAATAAAGAGATCATACCAATCATCTGCCCGTTCATCATTGAGAAGGAAAGAATCCTAGATTCAGGACTCGTTTTAGATCCTAATTCTTTTGAACTACCAAGACCAATGAGGGTTTGTGATAATGCATTGGAAGCCTTGATGAGATTGGAGAATATGAACATGATAAAGGCTTATAAAAAAGAAAAGTATAAACCTCCATACGAGAATGGTGAAGCGGAAATTATCATTACTCGGATTCGTGACAATTTAATTAAGGACTTTCGAAAGAAAGGAAAAATTTGTAGATAAACTCAGTCATTATTCATCAATTAGAAATAAGTTTAGTAAACTTTGAAAGTTTACTAAACTTATTTCTAACATTTTCTATCCCTTTACTCATTAATTCGATAAACTGGAGTAAAACCTCTATCCTCATGACCATGATAAATCGAAAACGATTTTCCGTCTTTACTAAATAATATTTGTACAAAGTCATTTGTTCCTGTAGTCCCATCATAGAATCCTATATCAGTTTTTACTTGCAAACTCGGCCCAACACCATCACCCAAAAACGGAATACCATGATTAACACTAGCACCTGCGCCCCAATCATCTAAGGTATTCACCGCACCAAACGTACCTCCATTTTGAGGATTGTAAACAACCCATCTTTGACCTCTAAGATCAAAATGAATCGATCGTCCTGAGGTATAATAATGTGCCGACCCCACTCCTGGCTCTCCTACCGGTGCACTTAAAAATGGATGAGTATTATCAATACCCCAAATAGCCAAGTCAAGTGCTCCTGACCAGTTTCCACCTGAACCAAAAATTGCAAATTCCATTCCTGTAGCATTAAAAACATAGATGGCATCGCCATTAACCTGAGCTGCACTAATTGCATCAAATGGACAACCCGCCAATGGTCCCGCCTGATCGTTCAAACCATACACTGCTCCCATCACTCCATTTTGACTTAAGACATATTGGTCCCCAGATTGATTGAACAGATAAGCATTATTTTGTTCAGCATCAATAGCTGCAACTGCTCCGATTCCTTCGCCATCAAAAATTCCGTACCATCCATGAACAAAAGCAGGAGGAGCTATATCATAAAGGGGGTCACATTGACTAACCGTAAATGTTGTACTGACTCCAATATTTACAACTTGATGAGATGCTAAATCACGCATAACATAAGACAAAGGAGCTGCTTTTAAATAATCCTGATCATCTGCTTGCAAGTAATTTTTTAATGCAGAGAAGTCACCCTCAAATGCTGCTAGAGCATCAGATGCATCGCCACCCATTGCAAAGATTTTGATTTTATTCTCCTCTAAATCTTTTACCATATTTACATCAACACTTCCACTTCCTTCAACTAAAGCAGAATTATAAGTCGCAGAAATAGCTGCTTGCATGTCCGTTACCGAAGAGGTAGACTCGATCAAGACATACAACCGACGACCATAAGTCACAGAAGAAATATAAACAGGAGGATTGCCATTGTAGATGTATTGACTTAAATCATCAACGGTAACTTCAGGTGCAAAAACCTGTTCAAGTGAAGTAGGTTTTTCATATATCATGCTATAATAAATCTGAGAAAAATCAACTAGAATTCGATTGAAGGATTGCTCTTGTGAGAAGGCCATTTTCGCTTTAACATCAGTCGTCAATGTAGAAACATTAACGCCCATTTTTAGTGCTAGTTCTTCTTGAGATTGGACCTCATATTTTTCGTAGGTAAAGTTTGCAGGAATTAATCCGTTGTTGTCCGCAAGGATATCATTAAGCGCACCTACAACTCGTGTTTGATCTACTTCTGTAACTTCAGCAGAAGTAGTAGATGAACTCGACCCATTAATCAAATTAATGGTGAACTCTCCTTTTGCTCTTTCGACAACAATAGGATCTGGCGTCGCTTTGCTAATTGAATTTCCTTGGAGCAGATTTCCAGGCCAGATGATTTCAGAATTAGGATCAAAAGTTCGATATTCCCCTCTTGCTTCAGTGATATCTACTTCAAAATCTTTACATTCCCAATTTCCTGCGAAATCAATTTCTTCAGTTTGTAAAGTAGAATCCTGAACTTCCATAACTGGATCAAGAGTTCCAACATCTTCTATTAATCCTTCGATAGAACAGTCTGCTGTATCGCAAATGTTGTTTTCTTTGTCTTTTTTACATGCTGTCAAAGAAAGAAAGATTAACAAGATTAATAGACTGAAACGGGTAAGGGTAGCTAAATTGTTTTTCATTTTTTATGGTTTTTAGAGTTTACACTTATTACTCATGACCATATTGAATGAAAATCGAAAAGGTTACCTAGCTTTTTGAAAAAATTAGCCTTTTAAAAAAATGCTACCACCTTTTCGATCACATCGGGATTCTTCATTAAATGAAAATGCCCGTATCCATCTGTTGCTAGTAACTTTGCTGAGTCCCATTTCTCAAGGACAGATTCCGCTTCGCTAAAAGGAACCACCTCGTCTTTTTTGTCGTGTACTAACAATGTTTCACCGATTTTTACCTGACTATAAAACTTGCTAATCTGAGCTTCATCCATTGAAATTCCGACCTTGTCTTCCAGTATTTTATAAAACCTAGAAATGACTGGCATTGGTGCTTTTACAGCATTTAAAAAACTATCTGCCATATATTCCATGCTAGAGGGAGCAGCAATAAGCACCAGTTTTTTTATTGAAATTTCGTTTTCAGCATCTTTTAATGTAAACACCGTGGACGCACCTCCAAAAGAATGAGTAATAATCCCTTCTACGCCACCAACGTGATTGATGATCGCTTTTATTGATTGACTAAACTGAGGAAGTGTGGTTTGTTTTCCTGGAGAATTCCCATGAGCTGGCGCATCAAATGTAACGACTCGATATCCTTTCTTAATGAGACCTGGTACAAAATACCTCAGTGCTGTACCACGAGATCGCCATCCATGTACTAACAAAATCGTTTTGTCACCACTACCCCATTCATATCCTTTGAGTAGATACTTACCATACATGAATTCGAAAATCCGTGCACTTTCCAAAACGCTATCTGAAGCTTTATGCTTCGCATTTGTTCTAGGTGTTGTAAATAATTTAAAAGCAAATGCAGCGGCTTTATCAGGAAACAAGGAACCTACCGTTTTAAATCCCAATTGAATCAATCGAAAATTTAAAGGAGCTCTTTGTCGTTTTGGAATCACCGGCTTAGGGTGATTTGAAATTAGATATTCAAAATTACTTGCAACTTCCATAGCATTGGGATTTTATACCGTTTGGTTTAAATTCTTATTTCTTCAATCATTTTTAGCAATTGCTTGCAGATAACATCAAAATGTGTTTGATTTTTATAAATCCTCGACATCATAATTCCACCTTCCAAAGTACTGATAAAGAGCGAGGCAAATTCCTTTGCATCTACTCCCTTTTTAATCTCTTTTCTTTCATGACCATACTTTATGGTAAGGACAATTCTATCCTGCCAATAATCTAAAGCTTCTAATACTTTTTCTCTTAAAACAGGGTTATTATCATCTGCTTCAATAGAAGTATTTAGGATTGGACAACCACCATCAATCGTTGGAGTAAATAGGTTTTCTTTATAATAATAAACGACACCTTTGAGCTTGTCCAAGCTATTTTCAATAACATGTGTTCGCTTTGCAACTTCTTTTTTTACTGCTGCAACTGCATATTCAAAAGAGGCAATTGCTATTTCTTCCTTACTTTTAAAATTACCGTAAAGGCCTCCTTTGGTCAAACCGGTCACCTCCATAATGTCCTTCATTGATGTACCAGCATACCCTTGCTGATTAAAGAGAGCAGCTGCTTCTTTTACAATGAACCTTCTTGTTTTATCTGCTTTTGATAGCCTTTCTTCTTCACTCATATCTTTACAAAAATAAATTAGTCATTTTATATAATACACTGACAACCAATATTCAAACGAGCATCAACTAATCAATTAAAAGTTTCATAGAATTTAAATGATGTCGAGCATGAAAAATCGTAAAATAGAGCATCTCTCTAATAGTGATTTTCCCAATTGCAGGATGGGGTAATCTATAGGAATCAAGGTCTTTATCTGTCCATAAGGGAATTCTATCCGCTAATTTTCGACCGATCATATTCCAATTTCCTAATAATTCATCTTTCGAAAAATTTTGATCAGGATCAGGAGAAAAATTAGGTGGTGCTTTCATGCCTGTATTTAAGACATCTTTATATTTGCTAAAGAGTTCATCATACGATTTTGAACCATCTTTAGATTTCCCAAAAAGCATCAGTTTCATTTTTGACATTTTCAAAGCGGATCCAACACCTTTTGAAGATAAGATCAAATGCTCTAATTGATCCGCAGAAGACCATTTCCCATCAGGGCTTTTTCTATACGAAGCTTCATCCAGACCTTCTATAAAGCTAGAAACTTCATTATAAGCAGCTTGCATTTCCAGGACTAATCCTTCTTTGGTTTTAATATCGTTGGTAATCATATTATGATTTTTTCATAAAAATAAACCGTTCGGTCTATTATTGCAAGTTTTCGAACAAACTTTAACATTTGAATTATGAATAATCGAGTTTTATTAAATTTGCAATACCTCTCTTTTATTATTTCAGCTTTCATTTTTTACCTTTGTGTCATGAGCAAAACGCATATCGCTTTTCTACTTACAGGGAGCAATTTAGGGGATAGATTTGGCCTAATGAATAAAGCAAGAATTCAGATTGATGAACTAGCAGGAAAAGTTATCGCTCATTCCAATTTCTATGAAACAGCCGCTTGGGGAAAAGAAGATCAACCTAACTTCCTTAATCAAGCGATCAAATTAGAAACGAATCACACTTCTCTTGAATTACTAAATATCTTATTGGAAATTGAAAAATCTTTGGGTAGAACTAGGGATCAAAAATGGGATGCCCGAACGATAGATATTGATATTTTACTTTACGAAAATGAAATTATAGAAAATGAGGATTTGCAAATTCCTCATAAACATATGCATGAACGAAACTTCACGCTGATCCCTTTAATGGAAATTGCTGGAGAATTTGAGCATCCAATTTTTAAAAAGTCAATTGAAACACTATATTGGGAATCCAAAGATAATTTAGACGTTTTCCTTGCAGAGACACACTATGAGTAACAAACCTTTTCCATATCAATATATCGCGATCGAGGGTAACATCGGTGCCGGCAAAACCACCTTATGCAAAATGCTGGAGTCCGACTACAATTGCCGATTGATCTTAGAACAATTCGCGGACAACCCTTTCCTCCCCTTTTTCTACGAAAATCAGGAACGCTATGCTTTTCCTGTGGAGTTATTTTTCATGACGGAGAGACATAAGCAGCTACAGGAAAATCTTGCACAACAAAGTCTTTTTAAAGATTTTATCATCGCTGATTACTTTTTTCTAAAAACCTTATTGTTTGCAAAAAACAATTTAAGTGAAGAAGAGAATCGCTTATTCAATCG
>CAKZTD010000403.1 GCA_937921595.1 uncultured Saprospiraceae bacterium | reverse complement strand
CTGGTTTTGTTAAATTTGTATCCTTAAAAATTCAAATATTTTGACAGACGAAATCAAATTAGCACTGGTAGTTTTAGGAGTAGGTATGATAACCGTATTTGTTATCCTAGGTTTAGTTGTATTAACTGGCCAGATACTCATTAAAATTGTAAATAGTTATTTTCCTGCTGCGGCTATTAAAAGCCCATTAAGTGATCTGAATGTGAATCCTCCGATTAATCAGGGGGCTAAAAATTCAAAAGCTACTTTAGCAGCGATTGTTGCAGCTGTGGATTTGGTAACGGGTGGAAAAGGGAAAGCCAATAAGATTGAGAAAATGGATTAATCAGTGGTGAAGAGTGAATTATTAAATGACTATAAGAAAAGAGAATAAATAAAACCAAACACAATGGGAAGAGAAATTAAACTTTGCCTGGTTTACAGAGATATGTGGCAGTCAGCAGGTAAGTATGTGCCAAGAGTTGATCAATTATTAAAAGTAGCAGAGCCAATTATTGAAATGGGTTGCTTTGATCGAGTCGAAACAAATGGAGGAGGATTCGAACAAGTCAATCTACTTTTTGGAGAAAATCCAAATAATGCTGTTAGAAAATGGACCCAACCTTTTAACGATGCCGGCATTCAAACTCAAATGCTAGAAAGAGGACTAAATGGCATCCGAATGTCTCCAGTACCAGCCGATGTGAGGGCCTTGATGTTTAAAGTCAAAAAGAAACAAGGAACCGATATTGCAAGATCATTTGATGGATTAAATAATCCTCAGAATTTAGCGAACTCATTTAAGTTTGCCAAAGCAGGAGGAATGATTGCTCAAGCCGCTTTAAGTCTCACCTTCTCTCCTATTCATACAGTAGACTATTACATCAATCTCGCTGATCAATATATTGAACTTGGTGCCGAAGAAATCTGTATCAAGGATATGGCGGGAATCGGTCGTCCGGTTTCTGTTGGAAAAATTGTCGCAGGTATTAAAAGCCGTCATCCAGATGTTTTGATTCAATATCATGGACATTCTACTCCGGGACTTTCTGTTGCATCGAGTTTAGAGGCTGCGAAAAACGGAGCTGATATTATTGATGTTGGAATGGAACCACTTTCTTGGGGTACAGGCCATGCAGATCTTTTGACGATCCATGCGATGTTGAAAGATGCTGGTTTTAAAATTAAAGATTTCAATTCCAAAGCATACATGGAAGCCCGAAGTTTGTCTCAGGAATTCATGGACGACTTCTTAGGTTATTATATCAATCCGATGAATCGGAAAATGAATTCTTTATTGATTGGCCCTGGTTTGCCTGGTGGGATGATGGGAAGTTTGATGGCCGATTTAGAAAATAATCTGAAGAGCATCAATAAATGGTTGACTAAAAGAAACAAGCCAAATATTACGCAAGAAGATTTACTGATTAAGCTTTTTGAAGAAGTCGAATATGTTTGGCCGCGATTAGGTTATCCTTGTTTGGTAACACCATTTAGTCAGTATGTAAAAAATGTGGCCTTGATGAATGTCCTTCAAATGATCAAGGGCAAAGATCGATGGTCAATGGTCGATGAAAATACTTGGGGTATGCTACTTGGACGTTCTGGTCAATTAGCGGGACCAATTGGTGATGAATTGTCAGCGATGGCTAAAAAACAAAACCGAGAATTTTATCAAGGAAACCCTCAGGATTTATATCCAGATGAGTTAGAATTATTCGCTGCTAAGATGGATGAAAAAGGTTGGGATTATGGCGAAGATGATGAAGAACTTTTGGAATATGCCATGCACCCTACTCAGTATGAAGATTATAAATCTGGAAAAGCAAAAGAGAAATTTGAGGAAGATATTCGAAATAGAAAAGAATCGGCTCAAGCAAAATCGACAGCTCCAGTTATCGCTCCTATTCCTGTCGTAACCACTAATTTCCAACCTAAGGTTTTACACCTCGATGTGAATGGAGAACAATTTAAAGTTTCCGTTTCTTATAGTGATGAAGTTGCTCCGCAAAATGCAGCAGCACCTGTCACTAGTGCCATTCCAACTCCGAGTAATGCTCCTGCTGCAACGAGTAATGGATCTGCAGCTAGTGGTTCTTACGAGTCTATTACAGCTCCCTTGGAAGGGAAATTTTTCCTAACTAAAGAGTCTAGCGAAGTGCCGAAAAAAGTAGGTGACAAAATTAGTGAAGGTGATACCGTCGCCTATATCGAGGCGATGAAAGTGATCAATGCAATTACCGCAGATAAGAGTGGGACGATTGTAGAAATCCTTGGGCGTCATGGGGAGGAGATTGAGGAAGATGATGTTATTTTTAAAATTCAATAAATTGAATTTTAGGGATAGATTCCGATTTGGATCGGAATAGGGATAGATTTTTCCAGATGGAAAAATAGTGATGAGGGATAGATTTCGATAAATCGAAATAGTGGTCTTTTGTCGTGTACTTGAATCGTGTACTTTCCTCTTGCATACTCAATTTAGAAATGAGAAAGTTCGAAATTAAAAAAGGGATCTAAAGACAAAAACGAAAAATGGATATACTACAGGAGCTATATGAAATGACAGCATTTGGGGCATTGATTAAAGAGCCATTGTCGATTGTGATGCTGTTACTCTCCTTTGTTTTACTTTACCTTGGTATTCATAAAAGGTTTGAACCACTCTTGTTGGTTCCGATTGCTTTTGGTGTTTTTCTGGCAAATTTCCCAGGAGGCAATATGAGTGTAACTCAAGACGAAGCCTTTGCACATATGACGATCATCGAGATTGCCAAAAAAGGAGGAATCATGAATATGCTTTACTACACTTTGATCAAAACGGGTTTACTTCCACCTTTGATTTTCATGGGTGTTGGAGCATTAACTGACTTTGGTCCGATGCTTAGAAATCTTAAACTGGCTTTCTTTGGAGCGGCAGCTCAAATCGGAATTTTCACTGTTTTAATTTCTGCGGTATTATTGGGTTTTAGCATTAAGGAAGCAGCAGCACTTGGTATAATTGGTGGTGCAGATGGACCGACAGCAATTTATACTGCGATCATTTTGGCTCCGGAACTTTTAGGACCGATTGCGATAGCAGCTTATTCTTATATGGCTTTGGTTCCAGTGATTATTCCATTAGTGGTCAAGTATACGATGTCCGAAAAGGAGTTGAAAATCAATATGAAAAAACAGGAAAAATTGTTTCCTAATAAAATAAAAATCAATAATCTTCGTACAGTAAAAATCATTTTTCCAATTGCCTTAGGTACCATCGTTTCCTTGCTAGTTCCTTCCTCTGTTCCTTTGATTGGAATGCTTTTGTTTGGTAATTTGATCAAAGAAATTGGAACAGATACCAATCGGCTTTTTAAAGCAGCGTCAGAGACCATAATGAATACGGCGACTATATTTCTGGGGCTATGTGTTGGAGCAACCATGACTGCAGCTACCTTTCTCAACAGTCAAACTTTGATGATTGTCGTAGGAGGATTTTTAGCTTTTGCAATTTCCATTTTTGGCGGCATTATGGCGGTTAAGGTTTACAATATTTTTGCTAAAAAGAAAATTAATCCTTTGATTGGAGCGACTGGTCTGAGTGCAGTGCCGATGGCTTCCCGAGTAGCGAATGATATTGCTCTGAAGTATGACCCAAGTAATCATATTTTACAATATGCGATGTCTAGTAATATTTCTGGGGTGATCGGTTCGGCTGTTGCAGCTGGGGTTTTGATTTCTACTTTGAAGGATTTTGTTCCTGGGTAGATTTTTAGAAATGAGTGAATTTATGAATGAGTGAATGGCCTTCCTATTCTAAAAGAACAAGCTTAAACTTTAAGTGCTCAACTAAATTCTCCTTAATCTGAAATTTTTGGTTTTATGGAATAATATTTTGATCAAATAAAATCGAATGTTCTAAAATAAAGCTTGTTAAAACTAAGTTATATCTTGGTATAATAAAGCTTAATGAAAAATAAAAAAACATCCTTCCTACTGGCAGGTTTATTCCTGATTGGTACTTCCTCTTTTGCTCAGCAATCTCTTACAAAAAGTGCAGTATTAATTTTCGCTTCAATTTCAACCGGCACGTTCATTCCTCCAAATCAATCTAAGATAGAATTAGAATCTTTCCATCTAATAGGTCTAACTGGTGCTTCATATTATATAAATTCTTCCATCGGCATTGATCTTAATTTTAGTATTTCAACTGCTGAGAATGTTATAAATCACCCCGTAACCCAAGAACGTTTCCAAAATAAAAATCAACAAATTAGTTTGGGAATAAGTCATTTTCTTTAGTATCTTGGTTAAAATATAAAAGCTGAATGAAAAAAAACACCTCTATCATACCTCTATGCCTATTCTTATTGGTTTTCACTACTTTGAAGGCTCAAGATATAGATTGGTCTATTTACGGGGATTTAGGTGTAAGTAGGATTCCTGTACTCACTAAATATCATGCTAATAAAGATATTTTTTATCCAAACGATGTAAGATTTTTCAACCATCCTTCCTCTTCTCTGTCTTTAGGAGTCAACACAGATATGAAAATTCGTAATTCCACCTTCTTTTCCAGTGGGTTAAGTTTGGTACATATGTCTGGTATTCGACAACAAATTGGAAGGGCTCTAGGCGGTGTTGAATATGGAAATCTTCATACAAACTATAAAGTAAGATATGTAGATCAATCGTTTAATTTAGCCATACCAATTGCATTAAAATTTAAATTTAAAAAAGTAGATTTCAAAGCAGGTTTTCAATTAATGTATCTACTAAAAGGAATAATTAATACGCAAGTTTTCTCTAAAAGTATATATGATTCAATCTATACTCTTCGAGAAAACTCCAATGATAAAATTAGATTTAAAAAATTAGACTATGGATTGACGACAGGAGTCTATTATAAGTTTAATAGTCTTTTTAGTTTTGATCTAAATCTCTATTGGGGTTTAGAAAACATACTTGAAGACAGAAAATATCCCATGCATGAAGACATAGAACATGTTCGCAGAAACCGCAGACTAAGCTTCGGATTATCCTACTATTTAAAAGACAAAAGCAGCAAGTAAGCATGATAAGAAAAAAAGTCCTTATTTTAATTCTTCTAATCCTCTCAGGGACTGCTCTGATTGGCCAGGAAATAAATTGGTCTTTCTATGCAGACATGGGCTTGAGTCATATATATACGAATCGCGAATTTACTCATCCTGAAGAAGATGTTATATTTACAAATACATCTGAATACAAAAATACTTCTTCGTATTCTTTCTCTTATGGAACTGTTGGAGATGTAAAACTGTTTAAAAATATTTCGCTGAGTAGTGGATTAAGCCTTCTTAAAATGAGAGGAATTCATGAAGTAACAAACTTTGGTTTAATCTCAATAGATGGCTCTGCAAGTAGCCGACAGTACACCACTAAATTCCTAGATCAAACACTGAACTTTGCACTTCCACTATCCTTAAAATATAATCTAAAAAAGTTAAACTTTAAGATTGGTGTTCAGGCTCTTTATTTGTTGAAAAGAAAAACAGATTTCAAAACGACAACCATTGACAATAACTCAACCATTACATTAAACGAATCTAGTCTAGATGATCCTTTTAAAAAATTAGATTATGGTTGGACTGGTGGCATCAGCTATAACGTCTATAAGCATTTTAATGTTGACCTAAAATTTTACTGGGGATTAAATAACATCATTGAAAGTAGCTTTAGGAATAACAATATTTTCAAATATTCTAGAAAGAATCAAAGACTAAGCTTAGGTATATCCTATTACCTTGACGACCAAAACAATTAGTAGGTATGTTAAAAGAACAACTCATTATTTTAATTTCTATAATCCTCTCAGGGACTGCTCTGATTGGTCAGGAAATTACATGGGCTGTTAGTGCAAATATGGGATTTAGTCAGGTTTTGTTTTTGGATTTAGATAAGGAAAGAATTCTATTTGAGGAACTTGAATTAGAAAACCTTCATCAGTTCACTTATAATTATGGAACAAGTGTTGCGCTGGAAATCAGTGATAGAATACAATTAGAAACAGGTCTTAGTTTTTTTAATGTCAAAGGAAAATTCACTCGCCTAGAATTCCAAGATGACCCTATACTCCCTACTGATGTTACAAATTATGCTCAGACTTATTACCTTGGATTCCCTACTGCTTTTAATATTCGATTCAATAAATTTATTGTAGCTCCTGGTATTAAAACATTATTTTTTATTTCAGGAGAATATGTAAATAGAGAACCAGGAGGTTTTGATTCTTCAGGAAATTTCTATTATAAAGAAAAGAGAAAGGATGTTGATTTCAAGCGTTTCGATCTTGGATTGTCACTAGGTTTAAGGTATATGATCAATGATACCTTTTCTGTCAATACTGACTATTATTATGGCTTAAATAATATGTTTGAAAATACGCCAATTACTGGAGATGGTTTTAGTCGAAGAAATCGGATGATTACTTTGGGGATGAGTTATTATGTCAGAGATTGAGCTTCAGGTTTTCATAAATTCAAAGACTAAAATATTCTTTCCTTCGTTTTGTAGATAGCTTTTCTATTAAGCCTTTTCCATTCTAATTTATACTGCAACATTTTTTACAAAACGAAAATATTCGTCTGGCCCTATGGTTTCTAAAAAATTAGTTGCACAAAAATCAATCTTCTTTTTGTTCTTTTTCCTTATCATTCATGCCTCGGGAATTACTCAAAACGTAAAATGGGTAATGCAATTTGAATCTGGTGTTTCTTATTTAAAAAAGAAAAACACGGGATCAAGAGCGAATAGAACTCATGATGAAAAGATGGGGATAAGCTTCAATATAGGAGGTAGTTTCCATTACAAGCTAGGACCTAGTGTGGTCATCGAATTAGGATTAAAACATACGGAAATAAGGGCTTCAGAATTCATTTCAATAAAGACTTCAAACCTAAATTCTAGTAGAACTTCTTCATATAAGTACCATGCAAAATATTATTCCATTCCTTTTAAAGTAAAATCAACCCATGGGAGAATTAGTTATAATTTTGGTTTGAGATATATGCGTTTAATAAAAGTTAGAATTCATCAGGATTATAAAGATTTCAATTCTCCTGGAAATAGTCGAATTCTAAATTTTGATGACCTGTCAATCAGGAAATATGACTTTGGGCCTGAACTTGGATTCTCCTATCATTTTAATTATTTTGCAATCAACTTTGATTTCTTTATGGGTACCAAAAAAACAAGATCTAATACTACTCATCGGTTTCATCGTGGCTCTTTTTCAAATCGCCAATTAACACTAGGAATTGGTTATTATCTTTAGGTCTCAGTAAAATATTAATTTAGTTTCATGATAAGATACCGTGTTGCAAGTTCGAAAGATTACAAGGCTATCGCACAACTACATGCACAAAGCTGGCAGGACAACTATCAAAGTAATTTTGAAGCCGAATACCTTGCAGGACCTGTCTTTGACGATCGACTTGAGGTTTGGGAAAAACGTTTTGAAAAACCGAATCCTGACCAACATGTGATCCTTGCTTGGTCTGATCAAGAGCTTTGTGGCTTTGTTTGTATTTACTTGAACAATGATGAAAAGTATGGAGCTTTGATTGACAATTTACATGTTGGAAGAGGTTTGCAAGGACATGGAATAGGAAAGGTCCTAATGGAAAAAGCTAGAGATCTTATTCTTAAAAAAGAGGTTACTCAAAAATATTTCCTTTATGTCTTGACGGATAATGATGCCGCTATTTCTTTTTATAAAAAGGTTGGTGGATTGTTGGATGGTCGAGAGTTGTTTAAAAATCCAGGTGGTGGTGGTGCATCAGAGGTTTATCGTTTTATTTTCTCCCAAAGGTCGAAAAGTGATGAGTGATATTATTCAGCGAAGCTGAATAGGGATAGATCTCGACAAGTCGAGATCGGGATAGATTCGCTAAAGCGAATAGTGGGTTTGCAGGTTTGTTTGTTTTACAAAAAAGTATAATCAATGCTTAAAAATAGCTTGGGAAATAATATTATCGGCAAGATATTTATCCTAATAGGGAGTCTTGGCATTTTGCTAGAAATGATAATTCCAAAGATCGTTTTTATAGGTTGCTTTAGAGATAATTCCAGTAATATCCTGCAATTATTAATTTTTATTCTGATCGTATTTTTAGGAATAAAATTACAAAAGATAAATAAAAAAAGCAGCACCAAAATAATTTGATGCTGCTTAGTGTTTCATAAAGTATGATATCTTTTACGGGTCGGATTATTTACCACCGTCTAATTCATCCTGAAGTTTTTGTAATTTTTCCCATTCACCATCAGCTGCCATTTTTGACTGACGAGGCCATGAAGAAGGATCATGCATTTGATAACGAGGACCAGCAGCTTCCAAGATTCTTTTGATTCTTGTAACTTCAGTACCCGCTAATTGTCTCCAAGTATTGATGCCTTCTGCATTCAATAAACCTTCGATTTTTGGTCCAATACCTTCAATTTTTCTAAGGTTATCTTTGGTAGAGATTGGTGCTGCCTTTACGATAGGAGCAGTTTCTTGAGATGTAGTCTTGATGTTCAATTTCCAAGAAACGATACGTCCAGAATCTCTAGGCATGGTGTCGCTAATCTTCATCGTCCATTTACCCTTTGCTTTTTCACCATTCATTGCTTGAAGGTCTTGAGCAGAATAAGTTTTGTTGATTGATTTTCCAGTTCCACCAATACGATCATGCAGTGTGATTGCTTTTCCAGCAGGAGAAGTCAAAACCATTACTAAGTCGCCAATATGACCGTGTTCTACATTTACCTCAGCAGTCATTGAAGCGATTGCTCCAAACTGATGACAGTATTGAGCACTCGTCAAATCCGTTTTATCTTGAATAAATATTTCTGATTTTTTAGCATTTGCAAGTGACCAATCCAAAGTCCAGTCTACTAAAGTACCATTATCTCGGCTTGCATTATCTGCAATTTTAAGTACCCAATCTCCTTTAGATTTTATACCAACGAAATCATTAAACATTTCTCCTGAGAATTTCTGTTTTACATCTTTCCCTGGACCTCTACCTGGCTTTAAAACGTTTACCGTTTTACCATTAGGACCTGTAAGAGCAAGGCTAACATCACCTGAATAAGGATGCTTTACATTTACTGAAAGTGCTAAAGCTTTTACGGTAAGATCTCTTTGAAATTTAATCGTGTCGTTCATCCCATTTTTATCATTGTCAGGGATTGCTTTTTTAATGATTCGCTTTTTAGAATATTCCATTGTATCTTATTTTTATTTTAGGTTTTTATTAAAAAGTTAGAACTTGATTTGACATCTCTTTGTATTTAGAAAGTCAACTATTATTCAAGTCTCTTATTTACCGCCATTTAAAACATCTTGTAATTTCTGTAATTCTTTCCATTTGCCATTAGCTGCAAGTTTTGCTTGCTTTGCCCATGAACCAGGATCATGCATTTTGAATCTTGGACCAGCAGCATTTAAAATTGCTTTTACGCTACTTGCTTTAGCTTTTGAAAGTTCCGCAAAAGTGGCAATTCCATCAGCGTTTAAAAGTTGTTCGATTTTGGGTCCGATACCTTCAATTTTTTTAAGATCGTCTTTTTGAATTTTCGTAGATTTTACCTTCCCAGAAAGCTCTCTTCTTTCAACTACCCGGCCTTTCTTCTTTGTACGAGTCTCCCCTACTACTTGCTTAGAAACCTGAACTGTTTCCAAGTTTTTCATCATCGCTTCTAAAGTACCGAAATCAATAGATTTTACCACTTCAACTTCTTTCACGATTTCTACAGGCACTTCTCTGATCACTTCGATCTCTTTGATCACTTCAATGGTCTTAGGTTTTGCTTTTAGTTTCTTCTTTGAATCAGCAAGCTCTTTGGTCATCTTAGTATACTTCTTCTCGAGATCTTTATACTTTGCTTCCCATTTTTTCAATTCCTTAGTATCCACTACTTTTTTAGTGACTATCTTTTCCTTAACAACTTCTACCTCGCGAATTAAAGTTACTTCTTTGATCACTTCAACTGGGACCTCTTTGACAATCTTCACTTCTTTGATCACTTCTTTTTCGATGATCACTGGTACTTCCTTGATCACTTTCACTTCTTTTATCACTTGTACTTCTTTGATCACTTCGACTGGTACTTCTTTGATCACTTCAACCTTCTTAATAGACTGTCGTGTTTTATAAGCGGGTACTGCAACTTGTTTGGTCAGGTTGACTTTTTTGACTGTAGCTTTTCCTTTAGACTTTACTAAAACTTCTTTTTTAGCAGTTACTGTTTTTAATCCTTGCTTTCTAAAAGCAGGGCTTTCTTTCAATACTGTTTCGTAAGCTGTAGTTGCTTGTTTTAAACTTACCTTTGCAGACTTACTTATTTTTTTGATTAAATTATTTTTTTCAATCATGATGTTTTTATTTTTAATTCCTACAACTATTTTTCATAAATCATTTGATCTATTAAATGATTGCTTTGGAATTTTTTTATTCAAATGAATGAAGGAATAGATGAACGAATGAGTAAATAATTGGATTTCCCTCTACTTAGCCATTCATTCATCTATTCATTTAGAAAATTATTTTTTTCGACCGCCGTCAAGTTCATCCTGCAATTTCTTCAATTTATCCCATTGGCCTTTTGCAGCGATTCCTGCTTGTCGAGCCCAGGTTGAAGGATTATGCATTTGAAATCTTGGTCCTGCTTTAGCAAGAATGTCTCTTACAAATCCAACCTTAGATTTTGAAAGTGCTTCGAAAGTTTTGATTCCTCCTTTGTGAAGCAATTGCTCAATCTTTGGTCCGATTCCTTCGATCTTTTTAAGATCATCTCTTTTTGCTTTAGCAGCTCCAACAGTTCTTCCTTTACCAGTCGCTTTCGCTTTTGTACTCGCTTTGACTTTGGTAGTCGAACTAGTTTTCTTTGCAGTAGGACTTACTTTTGTTTTTGCTTTGGCAGCAGTCTTCTTAGTCGTGGTCGCTTTTTTAGCTTTTGGTTTTGAACCAGCTTTCACCTCTCTTCGTCCAACGATCTTTCCTTTTCCTTTGACAGATGTTTCACCGACAACGGTTCTTGAAACTTCAGCAGTTCCCATACTCATCATCATTTTTCGAAGTGCGTCCATGTCAACTTCTTTGACAATTTCAACTTCCTTGATGATTTCAACAGGCACTTCTCGGATCACTTCGATTTCGCGAATTACTTCTACAGGTTTTTCAACAATCTTAGTGACGATTTTCTCAACGATCTTTTCGACTTCCTTAATCACCTCTACCGGTACTTCCTTGATCACCTCTACTTCCTTAGTGACAATTTTCTCTACTTCCTTGATCACCTCTACTGGTTTCTCAACGATTTTCTCAACGATCTTTTCGACTTCCTTGATCACCTCAACATTCTTGATCACTTCCACCTCTTTGATCACTTCGACAGTAACTTCCTTGATTACTTCGACTGGTACTTCTTTCGTAATCTCATTGACGATCTCAATCTCTTTAACGATCTCAAAGGGTACCTCTTTGATTACCTCAACCGGTACTTCCTTGATCACCTCAACATTCTTGATCACTTCGACTTCCTTAATCACTTCCACCTCTTTGATCACTTCGACAGTAACTTCCTTGATCACTTCGACTGGTACTTCTTTTGTAATCTCATTGACGATCTCAATCTCTTTAATGATCTCTACCGGTACCTCTTTGATTACCTCAACTTGTACTTCCTTGATCACTTCTACATTATTGATCACTTCGACTTCCTTAATCACTTCTACCTCTTTGATCACTTCGACAGTAACTTCCTTGATCACCTCTACTGGTACTTCTTTTGTAATCTCATTGACGATCTCAATCTCTTTAATGATTTCTACCGGTACCTCTTTAATTACCTCAACTTGTACTTCCTTGATTACTTCCACTTCTTTGATTACCTCTACAGGAACCTCTTTAATTACTTCGTTGACGATTTCAATCTCTTTGATCACCTCTACTTCTTTGATCACTTCCACTTGAACTTCTTTAATCACCTCAACTGGTACCTCTTTAACAATCTCATTAACGATTTCAATCTCCTTGATTACTTCTACTGGCACCTCTTTGATCACCTGTACTTCTTTCGGCTTCGCTTCATAAAGACCTTGTAGATCTGTCAATTTAACTTTATGGTTATTAAAGTCAGATTCTAAAGTAGCGTATTTAGTTTTATAACCATTATAGTCTCCTTGCAAGGTCAAGTACATGGTCTTTTGACCTTCATACTCTTTTTGAAGAGAACCATATTTGTTCTTCCAATCGTTAAATTCAATTTCTAAATTTCCATACTTCGACTTGTGACCATCGTACTCTGTCTGAATATTTCCATAGTTAACATTCAACTCATTGTATTTAGATTCTAAACCGGCATATTTGGTTTTATATTCATCATACTCTGTGTTTAGATTTCCAAAATTGATGTTCAAGTCATTGTATTTTGTTTCTAAACCTGTGTATTTCGTTTTGTAACCATCATACTCCGTTTGAAGATTCCCATAATTGATGTTCAATTCATTATAGTTAGTTTCCAAACCATTGTACTTCGTTTTATAATCGTCATACTCTGTTTGAAGATTGCCATAGTTGACATTCAATTCATTATGTTTAGTTTCTAAACCAGCATATCTTGATTTGTAATCATCATACTCCGTTTGAAGATTACCGAAATTAAGATTCAACGAACTGTGATCAGACTCAAGAGTAGCAAAAAGAGCTTTATGTCCACTATATTCTGAATCAAGGCTAGCATACTTAGTTTTGTAACCATCATATTCGGTTTGTAAACCAGCGTATTTCGTTTTATGACCATTATACTCTTTCTCTAAGCCAGTATATTTCGCTTTGTAAGCTGTATAATCCTTATCAAGAGTAGAATATTTACTTTGGCAATTATCATAATCACCTTGTAATTTTGCATACATGGTTTTCTGATTAGCTAATTCTTTTTCAAGAGAAGCATATCTAGATTTCCAGTCATTAAACTCCGTTTGTAAAGCACCATATTGAGTTTTATGATCAGTATATTCTGTTTCTAAATTGACGAACTTGGTTTTATGTGCACCATAGTCAGACTGAAGATTTGCGTAAAGCGTTTTATGACCTGAATAATCTGATTCCAGATTAGAGTACATGGTCCGTTGGCTTTCGTAATCCGTCTGTAAAGTTCGATAATTAGTTTTATGAGTATTGACTTCTGTTTCTAGCTCGTTGACTCTAGGTCTAAACCAGTTTTGTCCAGCCAACCATCCTAATAAAGCGGCCCCTAACATTAATAAGAGAGGTAACCAAATACATATATTTTCCAAACCCATGTCTTTTATTTTTTAATGTTTTTTAAAAAAATACTATTTCAAAATGACTTCCACTCTTCTATTCTTCGCTCGTCCTTCACTCGTATCATTAGATCCGATAGGTTTGTCCGGGCCAAATCCTCCACTAGTCATTCGGTTAGCATTGATTCCTGCATTTCGAGTGATATAGTTTTTCACAAATTCAGCACGACCTTTAGAAAGTCTTCTATTTAAGGTAGCTCCTCCTCGGCTGTCGGTATGACCACCTACACTTAGATTAGCTCCAGGAACTTTGTCTAAGTAATAAGAAAGGTCAGCCATATCTTGCTTTTGCTGAGTGGTAAAAGAAAGGTTTGTTGCATTGGTTGCAAAGTATAAAGTCAATGGCTTACCATAAAGACGTTGTTTGATTGCTGCCAATCTAGCATCTCCAGTAGAAGCATTTCCAAAACTATAAGCAATACCATTATTTAAGGTATCCAATCTAGTCAAAGCTAATCCTGCAGCACCAGTAACCGCGGCTACATCAGAACCTCCATTTCCAGAACCAGAAGCCGTTCCATTTCCAGAACCTGAGCCATTTCCGGTACCATTAGCACCAGCGACACCTAATCCTTCTCGAGAATCATCGGTATAACAAACATCAGTATCTAGTTCTCCTCTTACTTCTAATTGAGCAGCAGGAGCGCCAAGACCAGTCAAGATATTTTTAACAGTAGTTGCTCTAGCAATACCAAGGTTAGGTAGGATACCTGAATAGGATTCATCGTCATCGTACTTTCCGGAGATAGTCAATGATCGCTCTGGATTGCTTGAAAGGTAGTCTGCAGTTTTTTGCAACGCATTCTCTGTATCAGCCCCAAAAGGAATGTTATTAAAGTTGGATTTTAAAAATCGTAGGTTTCTATCGGCATCTATATTAAAGGTACTACCATCCGCCATAGAAAGGGAAGTGTCGCATTTATCTGCTACTGCTGCAACAATTGGAGCTGCTGCCGCTGCTGCAGTCGTGCTACCAGAAGCACCACAAAGGTAGTTCTTGCATAACCACCATCCGACTATAAACCATAGGCCTAACAGTAACCAAAAGAGAAGGGATCTACTCATAGTTGTAATATTTGTTTGTTTTGATGATAAAATAAAAATCGCTTTTAGAGGATGATCACTTGAATCAACTCCTAAAGTTTCCTGTAATATTTTTTTTCAATTGGTATAGAGGATCTGATTAGCTGAGACCAAGTCAAAGCAATAGATTTTCATATCCGAAGATATGCTTGCAGTAGTAGAGTAATATTCTTAAAATAAAGTAGTAGTAGAATAACTAGTAGTAGTAAAATGTTTTCTTTAAAATCGATAGTATATTTTCTAAAAAAGGCTTTTTTCAAAGCTGAACTGCAAGATAAATAAAAAACTAATTATTCCCGTTAATTAAGACACAAAAAAGTCGGACGGGTCACAATTTTAGATGGAATATTTTAATCATTATATAATCTTTTTATCATTGACAAAATACATCCCTATTTTCCCTCTGTTTTTAATTTCAATTTCGCCTCGATATTCGCATTCAAAATGACCTTCAATTAGTTTAAAAGTATCTTTAGAAATATTTACTTTTCCGACTTCGCCTCCACTTTCCATTCGGCTCGCAGTATTGACTGAATCGCCCCAGATATCATAAGCAAACTTTCTGCTCCCAACAACTCCGGCAACGACATTGCCGGTATGCAATCCGATTCTCGTTCCCCAAAAAGGAATTCCCGCAGCTTCTTTTTCTTTAGTTCTCTGCTTCATAAATTCATTGATTTTTAAAGCCGCTTTTACTGCATCAAGAGGATTCGTTTCATTAGCGACAGGAATACCGCCTGCAGCCATGTAACCATCACCTAAAGTTTTAATTTTTTCTAATCCAAACTCATTGACAATATCATCAAAAACACGGAAGCAATCATTTAATTCCTCAATCAATTTCTCTGGAGGCATATGCTGAGAAAGCCTTGTGAATCCTTTAAAATCAGTAAAAAGTATGGTTACCTTCTCATAAGATTTTGGTTTTGCAAAGCCGAATTCTTTTAATTCCTGAGCAGTTTCTTTGGGTAGAATATTCAATAATAATTTATCAGATTTTTCTTTTTCATTTTCAATAATATCTCGACTTTTTTCAATCTCTTTATTCTTATTAGCCAATTGTTTATTCTTCTTTCTGGAGTTCCACCAGGATCCAATTACAAACAAAGAAAGCAATAACAATAAACCTCCAATTAATCGTAAAAAATTAAGCCTTGTTCCTTGTCTCTCGATTTCTAAGTTACTGATGGCTTCATTCTGCTCATAGATCGCTGCATTAGCTTGAAGTAATTCATTCTCTTTTTCTTTTTGCAAATTTTCAGCTTGCTGTCTTTCGTTTTCTGCTTGCTTTTTTTCAAGCTCAGCAGCAGATAATTTACCCTCTTGTTCCAATACGAGTATGGTTCGATTCTTTCGTTCTGTCTCTAGTCTTTTTTCAGTTAATTCTAATTCTTTTTGAGCGGTTTCTTTTTCAAGATTTGCGTTTTTCAAATTGGCAATTCTCACCTCCTCCCCTTTCTTAATGGCCTCCAATTCACTCCTTTGTCTTGCTCGGTCTGATTCGATACTTTTCTTCTCTAATTTTAACTGCTCAATCGCTAAATCCTGAATATCTTGATTGACCATCAAAAGCTTTATTTCCTTTTCAGATCGCTCAATGAGAACCTGTTGTTGAATGAGCTGCTCTTGCCTCAATCGATCTTCTAATCGAAAAGAATCTCTCAACTCCAAGTGCTTTTTAAAAAACTCTAAGGCCATTTCATAATCATATAGATCTTGATAGATCAATGCACCAGTGTTGTAAGTTTCTACTAAAATTTCATTTTGCTTATATTTCTTCGCACCAACCATTGCTAACTCATTGAATCTCTGAGCATTAAATATATCTTTGTTGTTTAGATAAATCTGTGCAATCAAATGATCTAAATAACAAGTTGAGGATTGTCCTTTTCCTAGTTCCTTTTTTGCTTTTTGAAGGTAAGTCAATGCATCAGAAAGATTTCCGGTATTATTGTAAGCAATTCCAAGGTTGGTATATAAGGTAGAGAGATCGAGTCTCTTCGTTCTTTGATTTGCAGATTCTGCGTATTTAAAATATTCAACGGCTCTCTTATACTCTTTTAGATAATTAAAATTATATCCGATATTATTATATAAAATAGGAAGATGCCGATCATCTTTCCTAGCTTCTGCCAATTGTTTTATTTTAAAATTCTCATTTAAAGCTTTGTCGAATTCATTATTATTTAAATAAGTATTTACTAATTTTTGATGAATAGCTAGACGTCCATCATAATCTTGTTTCAATTCATAATCCGATAATACTTGTCGAAAGTAAATACTTGCGCTATCGGGATATCCCATCTGATCGTAGACTGCAGCAATTTCTAAATTTAGATCTTTTACTTTAGAAGCATCAACTTGATATTGCTCTGCTGATTTGAAATAATTCAATGCTCGATTGTTCAATTGCTCTTTGGCGTAAATCTTTCCGACTTCGGAATTCAGCTTGAACAATAAATCGGGCTTAGGGTTTTTCTCTGCGAGTTTCAGAGATTCTAGTAAAAAACGGAGTTTGAGAGAAACCTGGGAAGTGGTATCTGCCTCTGCTAAATATCTTGCAATTTTATCATCATCTGAAGTCTTGATTGCTTCTAACAAAATAGTATCCTGTGCTTTTGCATTAAAGACAAAAAACAGCAAGCAAATGAGCGGATATATTTTTATGTTGATTTTCAATATTTTTAATTCATTTGATAATTCATTCCTACCCGAAGAGCACTTAATTCCTGTGGATTATAAATTAAGTCATCAGGAGTATTTGTAGCATTTAAACCAGCATAGTTTGCATCTAAAAAATTATTGATTTTTATATAAATTTTAAAATTTCTAGTCAACTCACAACGAATCAAAACATCTATAGTATAAAAGCCTTTAAAGTTACTGGGGTACACAAATTCCTGATTGATACTCGTCGGTGTTGAAATTCCTGACATCAAAATATGATCTGTGGTAAAAGACCATCTTTTAAATGGTTTGTAAAATAATCTGGTTTTAAAAATCCACTTAGGAACTTCTCTGATCTGCTTAAGTTCAAAATCTGTAGTTGGTATAATCTCGGAGCCTTCTGCATAGGTGGCATTCAATTTTATATTGAGTTTATGTTTAGGAAAAAATCTTTGCAGTACATTTTTAAAAACAAAACTAGACTGAATACCTCGCAGAATGGATTGAGAATTTTCAAAATTTGCATAACCTAAAAAATTACCACTTACATCAAATGGTGATACTCCTAGAATAAAATTTGGAGAGATAAAATTTTCAGTAATTGTTCGGTAAAAAACTACATCAGCCGAAATGCTTTTACTAGGACTCCATCGAGTTCCAATTTCGTAGGAAGTTGTTCTTTCTGGGTTTAAAGGTACGTCAATCTGTGTTATTAAATCTTCAGCCTCTCCACTTATAAAATACGAATTTTTAGCATAAAATGGAGAAGGAGCTCTATAGGATTTTCCATAAAAAACTCTAATCCCCAAACCTTTATTCAGCTTATAAACCATTGATAATCTTGGATTTACAAACCTTCCATATTCTGCATTTCTATAAAACTGAACACCTCCAATAAAGTTGAATTTATTTAAAGTTAAATAACTCTGCGCATAAGCAGTAATTTCCTGTTGTGTAATTCTAGGGTTTTTAAATGGGTTTTGACTGATGTCATTTCCAAAGGTATTTCTGGGCGTTTTATAATAATCTACCCTCGGATTAATGACCATAGATTTAAATTGACCGCCTATACTTATTTCAAAATTTTCAAAAGGATAAAAACTAAATGACTGGTCAATATAATTTTCGAAACTTTGAGCAAAACTATACCTATTTCCTGAGAAATAAGTTTCAAAAGAAGCAGTCGACAATGAGTCCAACAACACTTGATTGACAGAAGAATCCAAAGAGTTAGTCGCAAGATTCGTATTCACCAAACCTACAGCTCTTTTTAATGTATTTTCAATATAATCCGTCGAAGAATTATCATCTAAATCATATTGTATCGCACCAATGTTTGTTCTAAAACTCCAATGTTTAAATTGTTTTGCTACGGTAAACTCTGAAGTTATAATCTGATCTCCAATAAAATTAGAAGGATTGTTATACGAAACAGCAGCAGGGTTTAATCCAATCGCGCTATGATCCTTGCGAGACATAAATTGAGATTTGATACTGAATATTTTATACTTCAAATCAACTCCAATCAATTTACTTTCATGGGGCAAACTTAGAACCATCGGTGTAGGTCCTGGATAATTAGGATTAGCTCTAACTTCATCATCTGGAACATAATTAGTATGATCATAAAGTCTTGAGTAATCATAAATTATATTTCTATTTTCATAACTGGTTGCACTACCATAAAAATTAAAATTTAAGACCTTTTTGTTTTTACCTAATTTGCCACCAAACATTACATCAACATTCGTATAATTATTTCCTCCCCGCGCCAAAGTTGCCTGAGTATATAAAGGCTTATTTGTTTTTTCAATAATGATATTGATCACCCCCGCATTCGCATCGGCACCATAAAGTGCAGCCGCTGGCCCATAGATGATTTCAATACGATCTGCTTGACGAATTGGCAACTGCGCTCCTATTGGCATGGATACTATTGAGGAAGGTTTGACTGGAGCACCATTGATTAATATTTTTGTATAAGTATTTCCTTTTAAGCCACGCATCAAAAAGGTCTCGCCGTCACTTGCAGAGCCTGGTTGTGAAGTTCGAATCCCCGGAGCCATTTTAAGAACATCGACTAAGGTGGTGTATCCATTCTCAAGAATCTCTTCTTTGGTAATAATTAAAATAGTAAAAGGAAGGTCAGAAATCTCTTTTAGAGATCGGCTTGCAGAAACTACTTTTTGGTTGTCAAATAAATTTTCATTGGTCAAAATATCTTGAAACCCTAGTTGATTGGCTTGTAAGACAAGACTATCGGTCTGTGCAGAAAGCAGAGTCGAAAAAAACGATATCAATATTATACAAAATTCAATACGCTGTTTTTTCATAGTGGAGGCTAGGTGAAATTTCTTGTTCCTAAAATAAGAAAAATCCACCTGAACATGAAAGGAATTGAATGAAATGGGAATATTAAATAATTAAACTGGTTGATCAGTTATTGAAGTTAAACTTTGTAAATCCAAGATGATCTGTTATTTTTTTAATAATACAAGTCTGTTTTGAAAAAACTGAAAAAATCTAAGCGCTTCATTTTATCTTGAACCTAAACGGTATTAGCTATTCGGCACCTGCCCACATGACGCAGTCGGACTGGTTAGAAAATCTCAAAAACCTAAACAGTTAATCCAATCTTTCTGGCTTAGAACTAATTTAAAACTAACAATATTTTACCCCCTGATTCGCAGTAATATATTAAACCAAGTTCTATTCCGAAATAATAATTTTTTCTGAAGCAAAATATTTTCCATTTAAGATTACAGTGACCATAAAAGCCCCTACTTCTCCTTCATTCATTTGTATTTCAATTTGGTTTTCATCTGGAGTAAAATCACTAATTGACTGATTCATAACGACTTGTCCACTAACATTGGTAAGCATTATTTCTACATCTCCTGATTCAGGCAACTGCATTTTAATTTTAAACACACCAGTTTTTGCTGGATTTGGAAAAACTTCTATATCGAAATTATGGTAAGTAGAAACATCCCTACTTGCAGTACTGGTTTCTTTGACCAAATAGATTTCAAATAAGGTACTTGAAGCAGAAGTTGCCGAAGGATTATTATAAGCAAAAGGATTAAGTGCCTGACTTTCAATTCCACCGAATAGATGCCCAATTAAAATACTGTCACTTTGCAAGTCATCCATTTTGATAATTCCACCATCCATCAAAGGAAGAGATTTATTGACAATAAACTCTGCACCCGCTCCAATATATCCAGGCATTTTTTGATCAAATAAGACTTCTGATAATTCTCCATTTTGATCCCGACTTACTCGACTTATGGTCTTTACAAATGGTACATCATCATCCTGAATCAAATTATTTTCATTGTCATAATAATACTGACTAATTCCTCCAAAGAATAAATTATGCATATTATTTTCAAGGCTGTCATAAAGGCCGACATGTGCTGAATGATAATGGGATAATAGCTGGTTAAAATTAAAAATCGGCTCTACTCCATTCGATCGAATATTTACTGGATATAAAAAAGGTAGATCTTGGTTGATTTGAAAAACGCCAGAAAAAATGGTGTAACCAAAAGCTCCATCAGGGAATATTTGTGGACCTAAATTATAATCCCGACGATGTAAATTGACCTCGTCAGTAATCGTTTCATAGTTCGTATAAGCTAAGCCACCGTCATTTGTAATTTCAAACTTTCGAACTTGATTGGTATAAGCTTGAACAAAAGTCGGATGATCCATAGGATTATACCGCCCATCAAATCGATGTCCACCAACTAAGTAAAAAGTATCGTCGATCTTTGCAAGATTACCACCTGTCACCGCAAATATTTCATCTTCAATTTGTTCGAAATTATTAGCTATATCATTCTCTGCAACTACATCATTAATCAATCCTTCCAAATCAATAGCTGTTAAATTGGGAAAGGTTTTATGATCTTCATCGGTATCGCTATAAGCATAACCTCCAATAAAATATAAGATGCTGCCATCTTGATAAAACTGCATATTGGTCGACTGAAGTTGTTCTTTCAAAGCCGAATTCAGATCAGTTATTTCTTCAGTCCATACTTCGCTAGAGGCAGGATCAACTATGTAAATTGTTGTATTGTTTTGATTTTCAGGAAAAGCATTAAATGGTTGTCGAGCATGGATTCCATCTTTTCGTCCACCGATAAAAACCCATTTACCATTATGTTCTCCAAAGGCATAAGAATGTAATCCGCCTAATCCAGAAATCGTTTTTGGTTGAACAGAAACGGTATAGTTAAAAGTAGCTTGTGCATTTAATTGGAACATCAATACTCCAGAAAAAAGTACTGCCAAATAGTAATCTCTTAAAATCTTCATAAGTGTTTATTTTAATAAACAAGTAGCTATAAAAATTGGTAATCCTCAGTAACTTTCATCACAGAACCCACTCTAATATTTACAGCTCAAATTTACAAAAATTCAGAAAGGTCCCGATTGACCTTTATCACTTCTAATAATGACTTCAGTCAAGAGTAAATCTATTTGTGTGAGCGAAACCATATATTTATTATTTGGAAAGACAGCTTTTATATAAAAACTACAAACGATCCAATAGTTTCATCACCATCGGTTTTTTACGGATGGAAACAGAAACATGTGAACCATCTTTCATTACCAAATAACCACCTTCAGTTTTAATATACTCTTTGATGTGGTTAGAATTAATGAGGTGAGATTGGTGAACCCTGATAAAATTGTATTCATCGAGCATTTTTTCATACTCTTTCAACGTCTTGGTCACTAGCAGTTTTTGCTTATCGGTAAAAAAGAAGGTCGTATAATTTCCACTGGATTCACAACGAACGATATCATCGATTTCCGTAACCTGAATTTTATCTAATGTATGTAAAGCTAATTTTGGTGGGCCAGTTCTTTCTTTGACCGTATCTAAAAGTAAGTCGATGCTTTCCTTGGTATCTGGTTTACTTTCTTTAAACTTTGAAATGGCTTCTTGGAGTTCTTCAGGATTGATGGGTTTCAACAAATAGTCTATTGCCGAAAATCGAAAAGCTTTAATCGCATGTTCGTCAGAGGCAGTCGTAAATATGACCTTAAACGAGATTTCTCCAAGGATCTCTAAAATATCAAAACCGGTTCCATCTTGTAATTCAATATCTAAAAAAACAATATCTGGGCTTGATTGCTTTAGCAATTTTGTACCAGCCACTACACTTGGTGCATCTCCGATCACTTCTACTTCTGGGCAGTAGTTTTTCAAATCACTTTTTAACAGCTCAATTGCTTGTGGAATATCGTCGATAATGATAGCTTTGATCATGGTGGCTTTTTAATTTAATGGAATGATATTATTCAAAGTTAACAAATTAACAAGTGAGTAAGTGAGCAAAAATTCAGCCTATTTGTTCCTCTGTTCCGTTGCTCATTTGTTCACTTGTTCAACCACACGCAAAAGTTCGCTCCAGCATTTCGATGCCAGCTTTATTTTTAGGATGATCTTCTTTTTCACTTTGAGTAAAGAGATAAATCGTTTTCCCATTACAATAAAAAGTCTTTAAGCTTCCGCTAAAATCGAGACCTCCACTTCCGTGAGTATATTCGCAAACCAAAACATCAATGTTGTTATATTGAGCTTTTCGAACGTCGCTAAAATTACTTGACGCTCCTTGGCTATTTAAGTTTTTTAATATCTCATCTCGCATCACATCCATGTAGTTATTTAGAGCGACCTGATCACCATCCAAAACGCTGACCATAAATTGTCCACTTTCATCTTCTCCCTGTTTTTCAACCATCACTAATACTCCAGCCTCAGGAATTGGCATTTCTGTTTTTTTCCAACCTTTTGGAATCGTAAAACCGATGCCATGACCTTTAAAAATTTCATCGCTTGTTGACGCTGGACTGGAGTCATGGCTGTGATTATGACCAACATGACTTTCGGACTCTTTTACTTGCGTTTTCTCTTCTTCGGCTCCACAAGCAAATAGTCCTAGGATTAATATTGTCGCCACTACTGTTCTTAGTAAATTCATATGTTTTTAATTAGGATTTAAAGGTAGGAAGAACCTTTGGAAATTTATAGTGGAATGAGAAGTATGGTAGTTTTGGTATTAAGTTAGATAAGTTATTTTCTCAATCTTACAGATCAAAAAGGATCACTATTCTAAAAATTAATACCTTCTGTCAAAACCCATCCCTGACCCTTCCCTTCAAACAAGGAAGGGAATGAATTCCGTATTAAAAGCGAAAGAAAGGCTTGAGTTTTGACCCGCCGCATTAGTCACTTTTCAGCGGAGCTGAAATCACCACTCCTCTAAAGGCAAACGAATCAAAACTTCTGTTCCAGCAGCACTTCCATCATCATTATTCAAATCTCTGAATATCAAACTTTTAGCATCATTCTTCTGATTTAGAAAACCCAACCTTTCTTTGGTTACTTCCAAAGCCACTGATTTGTGTTTTCGAGCTTTTTGTTCCTTCATTTTAGCAGAAGCTTCACGACCAATACCATTATCACGAACAGTGCACAGCAAGTGATTTTCCTCCTTTTTAAAGATCAAAGTAATCAACCCTTCACTCTTGAGGTGATTGACACCATGGATGATCGAATTTTCTACAAATGGCTGAATCATCATTGGAGGGATATTGACTTCCTCAGTATCTATGGAAGGATCAATTTCTAGCTTATATTGAAATTTCCCTGGTCTGCTAAACTGTTCGATGGCCAAATAATTATCCAGTAAATCGATTTCTTTTTGCAATGGAATTTCTGCAGCTCTTGAGTTTTCCAGAATTGAGCGCATCAGTTTTGCGAATTTAGACAATAAGGTTCGGGCAGCCCCTTGTTCGTTGCTCATGAATAGACTTTGTACGGTATTCAAAGCATTGAAAATAAAGTGAGGGTTCATCTGCAATTGCAAAGCTTTTTGCTCTAATTGCAGGAGATTGTTTTCCATCTCCAAACGCTCTTGTTGCTCATTGGCTTTTTTGCGAATTTGATTTAGGCGCCTTTTAAAAAACAATCCAATGATAGTTGCCAACAGCAAAACTGATCCAAGAATAAACCACCATCGTTGCCATATTGGAGGCAGAATGGTAAAGTTCATTTGCAGTGGTGGATCGTTATAAAAACCATCCTCATTATAAGAACGAATTTTAAAAGTATAAGCCCCAGGAGCGAGACTGGAATAACCTTGATTATTTCTAGGACTTTTTTTTGTCCAATCTTTATCTGAACCTTCCAACATCCACTGGTATTCTACCTTCTTTGGATTGGCCAAATTGATTCCGAGGAATTCAAAATTTAAATTGTTTTGATGATAAGGTAATTCTAATCCTGCTTTAAAAATATTATCGCTGGAGATCCAATCCTTGTAAGCTGTTTCTTCAAAAGGTTGTGAAAAAAGTTCAATGCTTTTGACCTGCAACTTTGGTGGTTTTTCATTGATGCTTTTTGTTCCTGGCAAAAACTTAGTCACTCCAGCAATAGTACCAAACCAAAGGTTACCTTCCTGGTCTTTAATCACGGCATTCTGGCAAGCTTCAACACCCAGAAATCCATCATCTTTCCCATAGGACTTCACCTCTTTAAAAGTTTGATCTTCATTCATAGAAATACGATCAACTCCTTTGCCACAGCCGACCCAGAGATCACCTTTTTCATCAAACTCCATCAAGAAAATATTATCACTGGAAAGATCATCGTTTTCTGTAAAAACCCGAATATCTAAACTATCCGCATAAATACTCAAACGAGCTATTCCATATCCAGCAGTACCAATCCAAAGATGCCCTTTTCCATCTTCAGTAATGGATCGAACATCATTACTCGGCAATCCTGCATTTCGACCAAAAGTCTTTACGCCGTTTTGATTATAATAACCAATCCCATTCCGACTACTTGCAAACCATAATCGCCCCTGAAGGTCAAAATGTAGATCATTGATCCCTGAATTAATCTCTCCAATCTTATAAATTCGATAGGTAAAAACACTTGAATCTTTAGTTAAGGTATCTGCCGTAACTATAAGAGAATCATTTATATAAAAAGTATCGATAAATGGCTGCTCGATCTGAATAATGGAATCTCTGGCAAATATTTTATACACTCCTTCACTTGAACTAGCCAACCAAATATTACCAAATTCATCTTCTACAATATCCTTACTAAAGCGTCCTAATGGTTCATTTTTATATTTTAAAAATTCAAAAGAAGATCCATTAAAATAAGATAATCCGTACTTATTTGTTCCAAACCAAAGCCGACCTTTGGAGTCTCGCAGCATGGCTTTTGTCTTACTATTTACAAAGCCTTTGTCTGCTCCAATCCTAGTCAAACCGGAGCTGTCCTTTCTGACAATTCCATCATCAGCTGAAGAAAACCACATGACTCCACTGGTGTCTTGAAGAAGAGAATAGACCAGATTATCAGCAGGTCGATCACTGATGTCTAGATGCAAAAACTGCTGCCCTACGTACTTACAAACGGCTCCACCTGAAGTAGCAATCCAAATACTCCCCCAACTATCTTCGAGGATAACTTTTACATTATTATTGCACAATCCTGTCTCTGCATTTACAGCCGTAATGGTACTATCAATTGGATTAAAAATAGAGATACCATTGTCTTGACTGGCCATCCAAATAAGGCCTTTTTGATCACAGGTTATGTCATTGAAAACTTTACTTGCGAGACCATCTGATTTATCCATTTTTGAAAATGAATTACCATCAAAAGCAAAGACACCTTCGAAAGTCGAAAACCAAATTCGTCCTTTTTTATCTTCACAAATTCCAGACACGGTTCCTCTTGTAAAATCATCTGGTGAACGAAAAATGGATCGGCCTTTTCCATCCATGCATATCGCTCCTTTTCCAGTACCTATCCAAAGCCTTTTTTTAGTATCAATAAAAAAACAATTCGTAGATGAAGGACGAGAAGTATTGTATCGTAAAGCATATTTAAATTCGCTACCATCAAAAGTATAAACACCTCGGCTAGTACCTACCAAAAGTTCACCATTATACCATTGAAAAGCTTTGACCGCAATATTTTCTTTTTTAGAAACAAAGTAATTTTTAAACTTCCGACCATCATAAACACTCATCCCATTTTTTGCACCGACATAAAGCTTTTCATTTATCTCGTATAAAGCAGCGATATCATTATTAATTATCTGATCTTTCTTGACGGTAAAAGTCTCGAAATCCCGGCCATCATATCGGTTCAGTCCACCACCATGTGTTCCCATCCAGAGGTAGCCATTGTGATCTTCGACCATACTATAAACCTGAGATTGGGCAATGCCTTCATCACCGACGGGAAAGTATTGAAAATTGTATTGCTGCGCAGTGAGCAATGTCGGAAGGAAAAAGAAAATGATTTTTAGGAGGTACTTCAATATCTATTTGGTTGTGTTTAAAATGTGAAACTTGTAAAAGGTAGCCTAAGAGCTTGTTTAAACTTTCATGATTGAGCGAAAGTGAGAAAATTTTATTCTGGATAAGGCAAAAAACGTAGACGATGCCATAGCATCGGTGAGGCTTTTTAACGAAATGCAGGATAAGATTTGCCACTTGCAGCCG
>CAKZTD010000402.1 GCA_937921595.1 uncultured Saprospiraceae bacterium | reverse complement strand
AGATATTGATGGAAGCTTAAATGTAAAATTTGATATTTATTTATCAGCGAAGTAGAATGATTCTGAGTGTTTTGATTTCAGTATTTTAATTGGGCAAAATCTAGAACGGCCTTTTACTTTTTAGTATGAATGAATGATCCTAGAAGGTGAATATCCAATGGATATTCAAATGAATGAACCACTAGCGGATGGGAAGGAGAAAATCCGTTCAAAACTATAAACTGTTTGAGCCAACCAAATATTTAGAATTTAATCAGAAACTAAATTAATCCATGATACAAATGTGAATAACGAACCCAAAGGCGAGTTTTTAGAATTTAGGATTTTGAGCTGGTTTTTACGTTAAAAAAAGTATACAGCCTTGATTTTCTGGTTTTTTTTTGTATCAAAACAAAAAGAATCGAAGAAAAATTATGTGATCTAGATCACAATCAAGATAAATTTAATCCCCTACCTTTATAAAAATTCAAGGTTAAAGATTATCTTGTTTTAAATAATTTTAAAAAATCAAAAAGCTACAACACATACTGACCTTTCTAGCGGGGATCATTATTGTTCTCCACAGTATCTTCCCTCATTTCCACCACCACGAAATTTTAGGTAAATCCTCCATTGAAGAAAATGCTTCCTCTGAAGGTATTTTAGATTGGCTAGCCGATATATTTCAAACGGATCTGGGAGAAGGACATTTAGAAGACTTTTCACTTCAAGATAGTGGTCATTTAGATATAAATCTAAGCACTCAAGGCTTAGCTGAGTTGTTGCTCAATTTCAATCAGCATTACTTTTCTCATCTCGATTCAGAGGCAACAAAAACTCAAACACCAGAATACACTTCACAAGAAATACTTAGGGATTACTATGTCTCATCCCTTGGTCTTCGAGCTCCTCCTTATAACGTTTAAGTAAACGGACTAAAAAATCTTTCATTTTTATTTCTATTTAAGTATTATAATCAGTGAATTTCATCTTCTCTGCTTAAGTATAAATGCCTGATTTTTTATCCTCTAGTTTACTTGTTTTTCATTGTTACCACAGAGGCTATTAAAACAATGATTCTAACCCTGCAGTACCGTCTGCAACTCTTTCATTTTACATAAAGCGTTAATCAAATGTTTAACTCTATTATCTCGTTTTCTTTGGAAAACAAATTACTCGTTGGAATCGGGGTCTTAACCCTTATAATAATGGGCTTGTTTTCAGCTGCTCAGATACCTCTTGATGCAGTACCCGACATTACAAACAATCAGGTACAAATTGTAAGCACCGCCCCTACTCTAGCACCAGAAGAAGTAGAGCAGTTGATTACTTACCCGCTCGAAGCAAGCATGACTAATATCCCCAATGTTGTAGAAGTTCGGTCCATTTCCCGATATGGGTTATCTGTTATTACTATTGTTTTTGAAGAATTCGTCGACCTTATGTTGGCGAGGCAATTTGTTCAAGAGCAACTCAATATTGCTAGCGCCGAGTTACCTTCTGGCGTAGAACCGGAGCTAATGCCGATCACCACAGGACTAGGTGAAATTTATCAATATGTTCTTACTGTTGACAAGGCCAATGCCCATAATTATGATGCCACAAAATTACGGACGATTCAGGATTGGATTGTAAAACGTCAACTCAATGGTACAAAAGGAATCATTGAAGTGAGTAGTTTTGGTGGTTATCTGAAACAATATGAAGTTGCTGTTGATCCGCTATTATTAAAAAGCTATGGCTTAAGTTTACAAGAAGTCATTTTTGCTTTGAATCAAAATAATGAAAATAGTGGCGGTAGTTATATTGAAAATGAAAACTATTCTTTTTACATCCGAACAGAAGGTAAAGTTAGCAGCCTGGAAGATATTGGCTCTATCTCGATTCCTAATAAGAACAACAGCCAGATTCGAATATCGGATGTAGCTAAAGTAGTTATTGGAAGTGCAAAACGATACGGTGCGATGACTATGGATGGCAAGGGAGAAGTTGTTGGTGGAATTACGCTGATGCTAAAAGGTGCTAATTCTTCTGAAGCACTAAAAAATGTAAAGGATCGAATCGAAGTCATCAAAAATTCTTTACCAGAAGGTGTAAGTATTTACCCTTACTTGGATCGTTCCAAATTGATCGACAAAACCATAAACACCGTAAAGACTAATTTAATAGAAGGAGGCTTGATCGTCATCTTTGTATTGTTGCTTTTACTCGGCAACTTTAGAGCAGGTTTAATTGTCGCTTCTGTCATTCCCTTGTCGATGTTATTCGCATTGATCATGATGAATTATTTTGGAATTTCAGCCAACCTCATGTCACTGGGTGCAATTGATTTTGGGATTGTAATCGACGGAGCGGTTATCATTGTAGAAAGTTTATTACATACCCTTTCACTATATTATATAGGTCAAAAACTGACTCAAGAAAAAATAGATGAAATCGTAAAAACTTCCACCTCAAAAATCTACCGTTCAGCAGCTTTTGGCGTATTAATTATTCTCGTGGTTTTTATTCCTATTCTAACATTAGAAGGTACCGAAGGAAAAACTTTTCGTCCAATGGCACAGACCGTAGGTTTTGCGATCATCGGTTCTTTAATTTTATCCTTGACTTATGTGCCTGTAATGGCTTCCTTGTTTTTAAACAAACACATCCAAGACAAAAAAACTTTTGCAGATAAAATAATGTTCTTTTTAAAACGCCTTTATCAACCTACTATCCATTTTTCTTTAAGGAATGCCTACCTCACAATATTCGCCGGAATACTGATCTTAGTTTTTTCAGTGATCTTGTTTAGTCGAATGGGGGCCGAATTTATTCCGACTTTAGAAGAAGGAGATATCGCAATGCAACAATCCATTAAACCCGGTAGTTCGTTAAAAGAAAGTATCCATACTTCAACCACAGCTGAAAAAATTATTCTTGAAAACTTCCCTGAAGTAGAACATGTCGTTTCAAAAATTGGAACAGCAGAAGTGCCTACCGATCCAATGGCTATTGAAGATGCAGATATCATGATCATTTTAAAAGATAAAGAGGAGTGGACTTCCGCTGATAATCGGGAAGATTTAATGGCAATGATGAAAGAAAAACTAGCTCCTATAACCTGGGCTTCTTTTGAATTTACACAACCTATCCAATTAAGATTTAATGAGTTAATGACTGGAGCAAAATCTGATATTGCAATCAAACTTTTTGGTGAAGATGTGGAAAAACTAAAATCTAAAGCGGATGAAATTGCTGTTATAATTAGTAAAATATCTGGTGCTGGTGATGTAAAAGTTGATCAAACGGATGGTTTGCAACAACTATCTGTACAATACGACCGGAACAGATTAGCGCAGTACGGTATTCAAATATCTGACGTCAACCAAGTCATCCGGGCAGCATATGCTGGAGAGCAAGTAGGGAATATTTTTGAAGAAGAACGCAAGTTTGATTTCGTGGTTCGTATTGCTCCTGAATATCGGCAAGAATTAGATTTAAATCGTTTAACCATTACGACCAATCAGGGAAAACAAATCCCTTTAAGTGAGGTGGCAACAGTCATCCAAAAGGAAAGTCCAATGTTGATTTCTCGGGAGCAAGCTCGTAGATTTATTAATATTGGAGTGAATGTCAGGAATCGTGATATCGCTAGTCTGGTAGAAGAAATCAAAATGATTTTAGACAATCAATTAAAACTTCCTCCCGGATATGAAATACAATATGGTGGGCAATTTGAAAATCTTGAAAATGCAAAAAGACGTTTATTGATAGCAGTGCCAATAGCTTTAGGATTAATTTTATTGCTACTCTATTTAGCCTTTAAAAAACTAACAGATGCTCTGATCATTTTCATCGCAGTTCCGCTTTCAGCAATAGGAGGCATCCTTGCTTTACAACTGCGAGGCATGCCTTTTAGTATCTCCTCAGGAATAGGATTTATTGCTCTTTTTGGTATTTCTGTTTTAAATGGAATTGTGCTATTAAGTGCCATAAAACAACTTAAACAAGAAGATTTCAACAATTTGAAAGACCTCATTTCACATGCTTGTATCACTAGGCTTCGTCCTGTTCTAATGACTGCTTTGGTTGCAGCTTTTGGTTTTTTACCAATGGCACTTTCTACTGGAAGTGGTGCTGAGGTTCAGCGACCTTTAGCAAGTGTAGTGATTGGTGGTTTGATCTCTTCTACCCTACTGACTTTGTTGATTTTACCGACACTCTATTTTCTAATTTATAATAAAAAGTGGATGCAAAAAAGCACACTGATTTTAGTGTTGTTTTTGGCAAGCAGTTTTGCAATGAATGGCCAAACTTTAAAAAATTTTGACGAGGTACTAGATTATGCATTAGCTAATCATCCCATTTTGAAAAACAGTGAATTGGCTATTGAAAAAGAAGTGCTTAACAAAAAATCGATTGGGCAATGGTCTCCTATCGCCTTATCATATGAAGGAGGACAAATAAACTATAATGGGTATGATCATTCCTTTGGAGTCAATCAATCTTTAAGTCATTTGTTTGGAAAGAAAGATCAAGAAAAAGTAGTTGACAGAAAAATTGCAGAATTGAAAAATGACAAGATCCTACTTGCAAACGAATTGAAATTCACTTTAAAAAGCACCTATGAAGAATGGGCCTATTGGAGCAGTAAGCGACAACTAATGGATTCTATCAATCTACTTTTTCAACTGCTTGAACCAAATATTAATTTACAATTTCAGGCTGGAGAAATCGAAGCCATTGATCTCGATTTGTATAAAAATGAACAAACGAAATATCGCCAGGAATTGCGAAATTTAATAGAAAAAGAAACATCAATATTAGGTCAATTAAAAATGCTGGCTTTCATTGAAGAAGAGGCGACAATTGTTTCTCCAAGCTTAGAGATTATGACCTATAATCAATCGGAGATCAATTTGGATAATAGTCTTTACCTCAGCGCTTTTCAATTAAAAAAAGAAACCTTGAAACAAGAGCTTTTGACGTTTGAACGGCAATCAAAAAAACCTGGTCTCAGTATTGGATATTTCCTTCAATCTTTAGAAAAAGATTTCGCATTTCAAGGCTTTTCTATTGGGGTTCAAATCCCATTAGATAAAAGGCAATTAAAAGTAAAAAAAGAACAGTCGATTATTCAAGAAGCTCAGATCGAAAATAAAAAGAAGTTGGTCCTTCAGCAATATCAACAGCGAATAAACATTTTGATGTTTTCTATAAACCTTCTTCAAGAATCTATAGATGAATACAATAAAACCACTTTACCTATTCAAGAAAACATTAAGCGTATTTCTACATTACAATTTAAACAAGGAGCGATTGATTTTCTAAAATTCAGTCAAATCCAGGAAAAACTTTTAGAAACCAAAAGCACTTATTTTGACCAATTGAAAAAACAAAACGAGAAGGTGCTTGAGTTAATGTATCTCACTCAAAAAATAAATTAACATGAATTATAAATCATATTTTATTCTACTTATTGGAATTTCTTTTTTCTCCTGCAATCCGAACCAAATTGGTGAACAATCTTTAGAAGAAGATTCAGGAGAAATATTGCTTTCTGCCTCTCAAGTTGTAAGCAACAACGATAAGGTTAAAACTGGAGATATCGAAAGTAAAACAGTTGCACAAAAAATCAATTGTACTGGAATGATTGACCTCCCTCCTACTGACCTAATCTCTATTCATTCGAAAATGAAAGGCCAGATAATAAGCATTAATTATTTGCCTGGAGATTATGTTAAAAAGGGAACCGTTTTGGCAAGTATAGAAAATCCTCAAATAGTAGAAAAACAACGAATTCTCTTAGAGACAAAATCTAATTTAGCCTTTGCTGAAAAGGATTTTGAACGAAAGAAAATTCTAAAATCAGGAAACGCTACGACAGAAAAATCTTTTGATGAAAGCAATAATCAAGTAGATTTATTGAGTGCCAGATATAAAGGATTGAAAAAAGAATTAGAACTTCTTGGGGTTAATATGGAAAGATTAGAAAATCAAAAGGGGTTTCAATCTACTTTCAATATATATGCTTCCGGAGCTGGATATGTGCATGAAGTATTGGTCAATAAAGGTCAAATGATAAATCCGGAAATTAAAATCATGGAGATTGCCAACAACCAACATTTACACCTCGAACTTCAAGTATTATCCAAGGATGTCGGATCGATAAAGAAATCACAAAAAGTGAGTTTTTCGATCTCTGGCCAATCACAAATATATAATGGTGAAGTTGTGAAGATAAATCCAATGATTAACAAAACTAACGCTACCCTTCAGGTTCACTGTCATATAAACACCAAGGACAATAAAATATTAATTCCAGGTTTGTTTGTCAATGCTCAAATCGAAACTGGCAACCAGGAAATGAAAGGGTTAAAATTAAGTGCGTTGATCAAAGAAGGGGAAGATTATTTTGCCTATAAAGTCATACAAAATGCTTTTGTAAAGACAAGTCTAAAAAATGTCTCTATTGTTGATGACTTTGCAGTATTTGATGGAGAAAAAAATGGAACATGGGTTATTGAAGGAGCTTATTATGTGGAGTGATTATGACGTGATAAACTTAGAACCTGTCCAAATTTTGTTTTCGAAAGTAAAAAAGCTCAATTTAAGGTTCTGAAGAAGTGTTTTTGTCTTTTCATAGTCTTTACTATGGGAATACAAAAATGCGAAATCAGGTTCTTAAAGTGTGATTTTGCAGCTCGAAAGATAAACTTTGGACAGGTTCTTAGCATTAATTTTTAACAGCGATTATTCTATATGGCGTTTTAGAAGAATGCCCCGTCTCTTGATCAATAAATTCATATTGCAAATCTGTTTCAAAAATCCTCTTCCGTTTCAAGAATCCAAATGGTCAGGAACAAGAAATTTCGTTAAATTTGAAGTAGGGAGGCCGTCTTATTTTATGTGTTGACAAGGTGGGTAGAATCTCCAGACTTGGCTTTTAAAAATTACGAAATACTCTTAGGTTTTAGTGTTCTAATAAAAAGACAATAGAACTTTTCAATTCATACTCAAAAGAGAAATGGCACCGACGAGTCAGTGCCATTTCTTTTTGAGTATAATCATTTTACTGTCGACAAAAATAGGTTTTAGTTTCCTCCGCTATTTCATACCCTAAATCAATACTTCTATCCAAATCAGCACAGCCTGAAATTTTATCATAAATTAAAAAGAAAGCTAATCCTCTGTTATAATATGCTTCCGCATAATTATTATTGAGTTCAATCGCTTTAGAATAATCATCAATTGCTTTTCTATGCGAACCAAATAGCAGATACAAATTTCCTCGGCTTTTTAGTAACTCTGCATTTTTTGGAAACTCATCGATCACTTGATTTAAATCCCCTAAAGCTCCACCATAATCCCCTAACATTTTTTTAGTTAATCCTCTATTGAGAAAGGCTTCCATATATGTACTTCCTTTCATATCTATAACGGAATTATAGTCATCCAAGGCAGCTTCGTTATTCCCCATTTGCTTATGTAATGTAGCTCTTTCAAAATAAGCTTTTGTCAAATCAACTTGTAATTCAATAGCTTTATCTAAATGCATTTTAGCCTTGTCAAAATAATTAAGACTCCGTTCTATTTGACCAAGGTTATACCAAGCAATTGAGAAGCTAGGTTCAATAATAACTGCTGTCGAAAAAGCATCTACTGCCTCCTCAAGTTTGCCTTGCTTTTTTAAAATGACTCCCTTTATATCATAAGCAATTGCTGACTCTGGAAATTCTTCTATGATTTCGTTGATGGTAATAAGTCCTAGATCTAACCTATTGAATTCAATATCTTCAATCACTTCTTCGAGTTTTTCTAACATCTTCTCATCACTTATTCCAATAATTAACTTTCTATCTATAGCTTGATAATAGTAATTAAGTTTTTGATAATTACTCAAACCCCGGACGCCCAACACTGGTTCAAAAGCTATTATTTTTAGCAATCCTCCGTTACCATTATAACCATACAAATTAACTGCATATGGATTAATTCGATTAGCTAATCGTAGGTCCTCTTGAGCTTCAGTTTGCATGCCCACCATTTTTTTGAACCTAGCTCGCAATAATAATGCTTCAGATGAATATGGATCTTGTGCTACTGCACTTTCCAAGGTTAGAAATGTTCCTTCATAATCAAACAATCTAAATTGTTGCTCTGCTTTTTGAAGTAATGGTTGGACCGTCGTACTCTGATTTTGAATACTGTAAGTTCTAACCATTTCGACATCATCCGTTCTCCGTGTTTGGGAGAAGAGCATTTGAGGAAGTATAAAAATAAGGACAGAAATAATAAGGTATCTCATTTTTTGTCTTTTTTATAACGGTGATATAATTCTGTATTTGATGTCTCTATAAATGTAACACTAAACATTCAAAAAAGTTGCTTTACTCTATTAAAAAGAAGTAAAGCTATTATTTACAATAGTCATACATCAATCAAAGAGCATTAACCAGAAATAAACACATAAAAAGCACTTTTTTTTAGCTTATAGCTGAACATTAAGCTTATATGAATCGTTTAACTACTACAAATGATAGTTATACTATTATAAATTATAGTCACCGTAAAAACCATAAATATGCAAGACCTTCAATTTCTTCACGAATTCGAATCTCAAAACAAGTATCTCAAACTTTTTGCTATAAAGCTTACAAGGGAAAAAATACTGCTGAAGACCTCTTCAGGAAACTGCTCTAAATGCTTTTAGGCATCAAAAAAATTATATACCAAATACAAATATCAAAGCATGGCTCAGCATGATAATGAAAAAATCCTTTATTACTTTTTATAGAAAAGAAATGAAATGAATTCCAAGATTCAACAAAGGAAAATTTCTTCTTAAATGAATCAAAAAAAGTAATCAGTAATGATGGAGATTTACCCATGATTATGGAATCTGAAATGGGAATAAAACCTACATCAACACAAACAAGACTAGAGGATTAAAAACATATTTTTAAAACTATCCGATTTTAGTTTATGATGGGCGAGTAATTAAATCAACTCGCTCATCTCTTTCACTTCAACAAAAAATTAAGACATGAAATTTTTCACAAGGAAACTTATTAAACCAGGTGACCTAAATGCAAACAACAGTCTTTTTGGGGGGCAACTTCTAAAGTGGATTGATGAAGAAGCGGGGATCTACTCAATGACAAAATTAGGGAGTCCTAAAGTGGTGACCAAATTTATGTCAGAAATTAATTTTGTGAGTTCCGCCAAGCAAGCAGATGTTATTGAAATAGGTTTAGAGTTTCTTGCTATAGGGAGAACATCAATTTCCTTTCGTTGTCAAGTGAGAAATCTATTTACAAAGAAAATTATCATTTCAATTGAGCGAATCGTTTTCGTTAATGTTGATGATGAATTAAAAGCTCAACCTCACGGGAAAACATTAGAAGATATTCAGCAAAATGCAATTTTCTGAAAGTCAGAATATATTTTTTTAATCAATAAATTTTTAATCATGATAAGGACACGAATCACTTCTATTTTATTAATTGTTATCGGTTTTTTTCTCGAATGCATAAATTATTGGGGAGACGTTCAATCGTTCGAAATCAAATTTTGGTTGATAGGAGGTGTATTTATTTTGTTTGGTCTCCTTGGATTATTATGGTCTACAATAGTTCCATTCCTTGAAAATCGTGCTAAAACTCTAGGTCAGGCCAAAAAAGAATCCATAAAACGCAAATCGAAATCTTGATCCTAATTTTTATTATGTTATCATTTCACACAGTAAGCCAATGAACACACAGTGATCACTCCCTAAGTAATACCTTTTTTGTTTAAACCTTCTAAAGAGATTTCACCCTCCTGATCTCCCAACCTTCAATCCTATAATCAACTTTAAAACTACAGCCACAAAAAGCAAAATAAAAGGATAGATCCAACTACCCGTCAGGTCGAAAATACTTCCGAAAATAATTGGTCCGGTTCCCGCTACAAAATATCCAATCGATTGCGCCATACCAGATAATTCTGTGGTGGATTCCACATCTTTGGATTGCAGGACGATGAAAAGCAAGGACAATCCAAAGGCACCGCCCATTACAAAACCAATTAGAGAAACCCATATGGCAATCCCTCCGATTTGCGGAAGGAGTAATCCGATCAGACCGATGGTTTCCACAATAACCAAAAACAATACGATGCTACGCTGGTCTTTTTTCTTTCCTGCGAGAAAAGGGATTGTTAGTGCACCTAAAATTCCCGTGGCTTGCGATAAAGAAAGCATCCATCCCGAGAAAGAGGCATCAAATCCTCTGCTTTGCAAAATGGCCGGCAGCCAGGCCAAGATCACATAAAAACTCAAGGACTGAAAACCCATAAATAAAGCCACTTGCCATGCGATTCTTGAACCGCCCAATTTTTTCATCGCCAGAAGATAACTGTGGCTTGGTTTCGATTTTTTCAAACGAAATACCTGTGGGAGCCAAACTAAAAAAGCAATAAAAGATAAGATGGCCCAGACGCCAAGTGAACCACGCCAGCCCAATCCAAAATCATGTGCCAAAGGGACACTAATACCTGCAGCCAAAGCCGCTCCGATAGCCATCACACTAGAATATAGGCTGGTTACAAATCCGGAATTCGATTCGAATTTACTTTTGGTCAAACTAGGAAGCAATACATTGCCGAAGGCTATAGCAATACCTGACAAAAGGGTCCCAAGAAATAGGGCCGCCCCTGAATCGATAGTCCGTAGAGCAATGCCAAAGGTCAATAAACCCATCGCTCCAAGCAAGGTACCACCGATTCCAAATCGTCGTGTAAATAAAGGTGTCATGGTAGACATTATACTGAAGGCAATCAAGGGTAAGGTGGTCAACAGGCCTAAAAAACCGTTAGAAAGCCCAGTAGCTAAGCGTATATCTTCGATCAAAGGCCCAACACTAGCAAGTGCAGGACGCAGATTGATGGCAATAAACAGAATCCCTGCAATCAATAAAATATTTTTAGCCTTTCCTTGATTTCGAGATCCTTCCTTTGGCATTAGCTGTTTTGAATTTTAGTTCTTTGACAAATCCTGTGTTTGAGATAAAGCCATAAAAATATTAACGCTTCCTAAAGTCACTCTTGATCTTATTTACGGCTTGTCCACAAGGTTTGTCAAAGAACAAGAAATTTTGATTCAGAAAAACATGAAAGTAAGCAAACTTTAATAATTGAACGGCGAATGATCTCTTCTTTTTTAAAGTGACGTATTGAATTTATTTTTAATACTTACCATTTGGCTTTCTACTTCGAAAACCCTTAACTTAGGCGCTGTTCAACTACAAAGGATAAAACTGAATATTAGTATTATAATACACTTTTGAAAACCAATTTAGAAATGAGTGAATGGGTGAATTCATCAATGAGTGAAGAACCTCCTAAGTGTAAAAGAAAAACACATTAAATGATCCAATTTATTTTAAACGATAAAACCATCCAATCAGGACTATCTGAAGGAAGTACTGTTTTGGATTTTATTCGATATGAAAAGCAATTAACCGGTACTAAAATCGGATGTAGGGAAGGTGATTGTGGTGCATGTACTGTACTGATTGGAGAACTAAAAAATGGAGACTTAGTTTACCAGTCTATGACTTCCTGCATCACTCCGCTCATCAACGTCCATGGAAAACATGTCTTAACCATTGAAGGAGTTAACGGCGAACTGCCTACTCCTATCCAAGAATTAATGGTCAATAATAATGGGACGCAATGCGGTTTTTGTACCCCTGGTTTTATTATGTCTTTTACTGGCTTTGCCCTTTCAGAAGAAAAAGTTGATTTTAAAAATGTCGTAAAATCCATTGATGGAAATATCTGTCGCTGCACAGGTTATAAATCTATTGAACGAGCTGCGGATGCTTTTTGCGGCCAAATAAAAGATAAACCGAAAACCGAAAAAATATCTTGGCTGGTAGAAAAAGGTCATCTGCCAAAATATATGTCAGAAGTAGCTTCCAGGTTATTGGACTTGCAAAAAGAATTAAAATCGGAAGTAATTCCCAATCATGATTACCCAGAATATTTTTTAGGTGGCGGCACAGATTTATTGGTACAAAAACCAGAAGCGATCAGAAAGGCTTCCGTTAAAAATAAATTTGATGATCAATTTTTAAAAGGCATTCAAATCAATGATAGAATTTGTAAAATTGGTGCTTCTGCAACCGTTACCGATTTAGTCGAGTCGGCGATTTTCAATAGCTTATTTCCGAATTTGGAAAAACATCTAAAATTAGTTTCCTCCACACCGATCAGAAACATGGCGACTTTAGCTGGAAATTTTGTCAACGCCTCTCCTATCGGCGACATGACTATTTTCTTTCTGGCTTTAGATAGTTCCATCGTTTTAAATAATAAAGGGAATACAAGAATACTGCCTTTAAAAAACTTTTTTTTAGATTATAAAAAGATAGATAAAACGCCTTCGGAATTTATTGAATCCATTCAATTTCAAATTCCTAAAAAAACCGATCATTTTAATTTTGAAAAAGTAAGTAAGCGGACTCACTTGGATATTGCTAGTGTTAATTCTGCTTGCCAGATAAGTTTGGACAAAGAAGAAATCATTTCCGATATTCATATTTCAGTCGGAGGCGTGGCAGCTATTCCGAAGTATTTATTTGAAGCTTCTGCTTTTTTAAAAAATAAAAAATTAAGCGATGAAGTCCTGAATGATTTTTTTAAAATAGTCAACAAAGAAGTCTCTCCCATCAGCGATGCCAGAGGAACTGCGGAATACAAAAGACTTTTAGTAAGACAATTGATTCTTGCTCATTTTATAGAATTTTTCGGTGCCATCGAACCGATCACTAACAAGCTTTTAAAAAATAAAATTTTATAAAAGGATGATCAAAGACAAGAATAAAAAAGACATCGCCAATGTAGATGCCATCGGGCATGTCACTGGTAAAAGCATCTACGTTGATGATATTCCTACGATGCAAGGTACTTTGTTTATTAAAATTTTCGATTCCCCTGTAGCACATGGAAAGATTAAATCGTTTGACTTTTCTAAAGCGGAACAGATGCCAGGAGTCGTTAGAATTTTTTCTAGCAAAGATATTCCGGGAGAAAATCAAATCGGAGGAATTGTTCAAGACGAACCTTTATTAGCAGAAGATGAAGTTCATTTTAAAGGTCAAGCAATTTTATTGGTGGTAGCAGAAAGTGAAATAGCAGCCGAAGAGGCATTAGAAAAAATAGATATTGAGATAGAGGAACTACCTGCGATTGTTGACCCAAGAGAAGCATTTGAAAAAGGGAAAGTTTTATCCAAATCAAGAACCTTTAAACTAGGCGATTCCAAAACAGCATTCGAAAAAGCAGCTCATATTTTTGAAGGAACGGCTGACTCGGGCGGGCAAGAACATTTGTATTTAGAAACGCAAGGCGCTTATGCTTATCCCATGGAACATGGAAGCATCAAAGTCCACAGCTCTACCCAAGGTCCAACACAAGTTCAAAAAGCTGTTACCCGAGTCCTGGGTATTGGGATGAACAAAGTAGAAGTTGATGTCACTCGAATTGGCGGAGGTTTCGGTGGCAAAGAAGATCAAGCAAATCCTTTTGCGGCCATGACCGCTCTAGTCGCCTGGGTCTTAAAAAAACCGGCAAAATGTATCCTACATCGAATGGAAGATATGCGGATGACCGGCAAACGGCATCCCTACCGAAGTGATTATAAAATAGGTCTGGATAAAGATTTAAAAATCATTGCCTACGAAGCTACCTTTTTTCAAAATGGAGGAGCAGCAGCAGATTTATCTCCTGCGGTTTTGGAGCGAACGCTTTTTCATTCGACCAATAGTTATTTCATTCCCAATGTTGTTTTACAAGCTCATTGCTGCAAAACCAATCT
>CAKZTD010000401.1 GCA_937921595.1 uncultured Saprospiraceae bacterium | reverse complement strand
AAGATATTTAAAAGAGCACTATGGTGTAGATTGCTTTTCGGAAGATACCGGATTAGAAATAGATGCTCTAGATGGTGAACCAGGAGTTTATACGGCAAGATATGCTGGAGAACCTAAAAGTGCTGATCGAAATATGGCGCTGGTTTTAGGAAAACTAGAAGGTAAAGAAAATAGGACTGCAAGATTTAGAACGGCAATCGCTTTAATCATCAATGGAGAGGAGCATGTTTTTGAAGGAAAAGTGGAAGGAAAGATTGATCTCGCAAAATCAGGTGAAGGAGGGTTCGGTTATGATCCGATTTTTATTCCAGAAGGCTATGATCAATCCTTTGCAGTTTTGCCAAAAGAAATAAAACACAAAATCAGTCACCGAGCCAGAGCAATGGCCAAACTAGTGGCTTTTTTAGAAAATCAAGAATAATCAAGAATAGACTTTTTTACTTAGGTAATTATTTTTTTGACCCAACAAATAAAAATTCTAGGGTAATTTATACCCGTAGAATATTTAAAATTATGTAACTTCAAGTTGTAGCCCCGCTTGAGTAACATAATAAAAACACATGTTTAAAACTCAAAATCTACACACTACTCTAGATATATCATCGATATTGAAAGGATGTAGTACTGGTAAAAAGATGCATCAGGAGTTGCTTTATAGCAATTACGCTCCTGCTATGTTTGCTATTTGTCTGAGATATGCTTCAGATTATCATGGGGCTGAAGACATTTTACAAGAAGGTTTTATCAAGGTTTTTGGTAGAATTGGTCAGTACCGTGGAGAAGGAAGTTTTGAAGGATGGATGAAACGCATTTTTATAAATACATCCATTGAGCATTTTAGAAAGGCATCAAAAAACAGGTTTTTAAACTTAGAAGAAGATTATCAGGTTCCGATTCAACCTTGCGCTGTTGAAAATTTGATCAAAGATGATATGATTAAAATGATTCAGTCTTTACCAGAAGGATATCGGAAAGTTTTTAATCTCTATGTCATCGATGGTTATAATCACCGTGAAATCGGAGCGCTTTTAAATATATCAGAAGGTACTTCGAAATCACAATTGGCGAGGGCTAGAAATACCCTGAAAAAGAGAATAATTGAACTCAATGAACCAATTTAACAATCAGAAAAAAGAATTGATGAATGATCAAGATTTTGATCAGTTCTTCAAATCCAATTTAGCAGAGACCGAAGTAACACCTGCCCCATCCAATTGGGATAAGATTAATAGGTGGAGTCCTTTTGCTTTCGTTTATTCCTTTTCAAAAAGTAATACTCTAAAAGTAGCTGCTACCCTATTATTCGTTTTGTCGGCTACTACGATCTATTTTCAGTTTCAATCAAGCACTCAACCTAAGCCTATCGCTAGCGTAATTCCTGAACTAACTGTTCAAGAAAAAGTCGTCCCAGTCATAGCATTTGAAGAAACTAAACAAAATGATTTTGTTCTAGATATTGAGGATGAAAAAATTGATGACGATGTCCGAAAGGAAATCATCGAAAAAGAAATCGATGATTATCTCGCTTTTCTTTTTGAAGACGAAGATGAATTTGCTAGCGAAATCGATTCAATTGAAATTTCTAAATCTCTAGAATTAGCAACACAACTTCCTATCGAAGAAATGTTTGCATTCATTCCTGAACTTTTGGATCAGGAAGAATATACCATCCTCGCTCCTCTTGAAACTAAAATTACACTTCCCCATCGATTTGTAGAAGTCGGCGAAAATGTGGAAGACTATCTTTTGATTTACGAGAGTAATCAGTTGAGTGTAGATTAGAAGATTAATGCGAATCTAATTAGAGCTTCCGGATATCTCTGCATCCTCCTTGCTAGTCATTTTAAACACAAACAAAACGGAGTACCACAAAATAATATCCGTGTTTTTTCAGAATTTCAACTAGCTATTAGCAAGACTCATCTATCTTTTCCTATCTTTCATCAATTAATATTGACTAAGCCATTCTCTAAAGATACCTTTAGACAAATTAGTAATGCTTTCTGTTATTTTACTAACTTATTCTATTGCTAAATAATTTCTCTAGCTAATTTTTCACGACAAATTTAAACACAAATCATGTCCGTTCTCCAAATTGATAATATTAGAAAAACCTATGGTTCTATCATTGCTGTAGAAAGTCTAAGCCTTACGGTACAGGCAGGAAATGTATATGGAATCCTGGGTCCAAATGGTAGTGGTAAAACGACAACACTTGGAATCATTCTCGGCATCATAAAAATGAAAAGCGGAGCTTATACTTGGTTTGATGGCAAGTACGGAAATAAGGCAAGGTTGAAAATTGGAACCCTACTCGAAACACCTAATTTTTATCCTTACATGACTGCTGATCAAAACCTCAATGTCGTTGCACACATCAAAGGAGTCAAGAATCCAAATTTCGATGAAGTATTAGAAATGGTAAACCTGACTGGAAGACGAAATTCTTATTTCAGAACCTACTCACTGGGAATGAAACAAAGGCTGGCAATCGCAGCAGCGATGGTAGGTAATCCTGAAGTTTTGATCTTTGACGAACCAACCAATGGACTTGATCCTCAAGGAATTGCGGAGGTAAGGGAAACGATTCGGGAAATAGCAGGAAGAGGAAAAACAATCATCATGGCTAGTCATATCCTCGATGAAGTGGAGAAAATCTGCTCTCATGTTGCCATCATTAAAAATGGAAATTTATTGGCTGATGGAGAAATTGGATCGATCATAAATAATGAAGTAAAAACAGAGGTTTCTTCCAATCAAAATGTTCTTTTAAAATCTATACTTAGTCAAACTTCTTGGGTGAAAAATATTGAAGATTTGAATGGAATTTTCCAAGTCATTTTGGATGATGGAAAAACAGCGAGTGATCTAAATCAGCTGGCTTTTCAACAAGGTATTATGCTCAATCATTTGGTAAGTAAAAACCGTAGCCTTGAAACTGAATTTTTAGAAATAACGAAAAACTAAGAACCTTTAACCGGGGACTAACAAACAAAACATATGTGGTATCTACTTCAATTAGAGTGGAAAAAATTCAAGTACTTTCGCACGTTCAAAGTGATGGCAATTCTTTATGTTATTCTTCTTCCACTCATCTTGATTGTTGCAAAAGCATTCTTCGCTAAAGTCGACGCGCCAATAGATTTCATCAATATCAAAACGGTTCAAAGCTTTCCTGAAATCTGGGGATACCTGGCCTATATTGGCAATTGGTTGACTTTCTTTTTTCTTGGGTTCATGGGTGTATTATCTGTGACCACTGAATTTGCAAACAAGACTTTACGTCAGAATATAATCAACGGTATTACAAGGAATCAGTTTTTTCTTTCTAAGATCCTATTGATTTTGTCGATTAGCACAATTGCTACTTTGTATTACGCCTTGGTTGGTTTTGGCTTTGGATTTATATACACGGATAATTTATATCTCACTAAAATTCTAAAAGGTACTTCTCAGATTTTCCATTATTTTTTAATGTGTAATGGTTATATGATCTTTGGATTTTTTATAGGTGTATTGCTCCGGAGAACTGGCCTTGCACTCTTCCTTTATCTGGTCTATGTTATCTTTTTGGAAAATGTCATTCGATATGCGGTCCATGGTAATATTGTTTTTAATAACTCCATAAACTTCTATCCTCTAAATGCTATTGAAGATTTGACACCAGTTCCAATTGCTAAAATTATAAATCAAATGACCAAAGAAAATGATTTCAGTTTTTTATTGAGTAAAACGGAAGCAACCGTCACCACCCTGATTTATATGGCCATTTTTATCTTTATTGCTTACCAACGAATTAAGAAATCGGATTTGTAATTTTTACCATTCTCGTTTGGCGTAGGCTAAGTCAACTCCTAGGATTAGAAAATACAAAATGTCAACTAGTTTAAAAAAAGCTCTATATTTGAACAAAAAAAAATTGAACATAAAAATCAGTCCAGAATTTCATGATAAATGCCCTGAGCTAAAACTCGGGGTTTTGTTATTGGAAGTAAAAACACAAATAAACTATCCCGATTTATTAAAACTCATCGAGGAAGAAACCAATCAAATTGCTCAATCTTTAGTCATTGAAAACATCAGCCAAATGCCAGCCATTTCAGCTGCTAGAAAAGGCTATAAAGCAGTAGGGAAAGATCCTGCGAGGTATCGCTTATCTGCGGAGGCTTTGCTAAGAAGAACAGTTCAGGGCAAAGGATTATACCAAATCAATAATATCGTTGATGCGCTGAACTTGGTTTCCATAAAAAGCGGAATATCGATTGGAGGTTATGATTATAACAAAATTGAAGGGGACATTTCTCTTGGAATTGGTCAAGCAACAGAACCTTATCAAGGGATTGGCAAAGGTGATCTCAACATTGAATTTATGCCAATTCTAAGGGATCAAAAATCTGCATTTGGAAGTCCAACTAGTGATTCAAAAAGAACGATGGTCACTGAAAAGACTACTCAGTTTTTAATGATCTTTTTTAGCTTTGCTGGAGCAAATGGTTTAGCAAAAAGTATGGAGCATGCTGAAGATCTTTTAAGTCGTTTTGCTAATGGTGTTGTTTTGAAAAAAGAAATTATTGGAGATTGAATAATGAGAGAATGAATGAATTGGTAAATGAGTGAATGTCCTCCAAAACGTAATAAAAAAAATCTATGAATTTTAAATCTATCCTAGAAGAAATAAATACCTCAAGTGCCACACTGGTTGCCGTCTCAAAGACCAAACCTCAAGAGCAGATTTTAGAGATCTATAATCAAGGTCAAAGAATTTTTGGAGAGAATCGAGTTCCAGAATTAGTTGAAAAACACGAAGCTTTACCTAAGGATATTGAGTGGCATATGATTGGTCATTTACAAAGTAACAAAGTCAAATATATGGCTTCTTTTGTAAGCTTGATCCATAGTGTTGATAATTTTAAATTATTAAAAGAAATCAATAAACAAGCTCAAAAACATGATCGGACAATCAGGTGTTTGCTTCAATTTAAAATCGCAAGGGAAGAAACGAAAACTGGTTTTGATTTAGAATCAGGGATTGAGATGTTAGAATCTTCTGAGTATTCAGATTTAAAAAACATCCAAATTTGTGGTGTCATGGGTATGGCTACTTTTACAGATAATGAGGATCAAGTTCGCAGTGAATTTCAAAAACTCAAAGGTATTTATGAGCAGTTGAAATCAGGTTTCTTTGCCGAAGCCGAAGAATTCTCTGAAATTTCGATGGGTATGTCTGGGGATTTTAAATTAGCAATCGAGGAAGGAAGTAC
>CAKZTD010000400.1 GCA_937921595.1 uncultured Saprospiraceae bacterium | reverse complement strand
ACTGATTAATAATATTTTGTATTCTAAGAGGTTCGGAAACCCGTCTAGTTAATTAGGTTCTTATATAGATGAGTAATGTTGACACTTTTAACTAAGCTTATTTATTACCTCTTTTCTGTTCGCTGAATATGTATTGTGGTTTTCAGAACTCGCCTTTTCCCCTGTTTCTATATTTATTGCACTGCATTTTGCAGATTCACTTTTATTCGATTTTTCAAATTCTGAAAGAGAAGTGAATTTTATTTTTTTCATAAGAATTTAGTTGAACGATTATTTACAATTTTGATCAAGTGTTCGGAAATAGTCTATTCCCCATAGAACCACTAAAGCGAAAATTATTAAATTCATGAGCTTCATGCATGCTTTTTCATTTGAATTAGTTCTATTATTTTTCTTAAATTGGGTAGTCTTGGGGGCTCAGTACCATCAATCCAACTTCTTATTGTCGATCTATTTATTTTCAGATCTGTTGATATTTTTACTATAGTTAATTCTTTGGAATTTTTGTATTCAATGAATTCTTTTCTGAGTTTTTCTTCCCAATACTTTCTTTGACTTTCTCTCCCTCCTAGCATTGGAAATGTGATGATCTGCTGAGGAAGTGTAGGTACATTGAAATATTCTGGATGCTTTTTATAGATGTCATTCCAAATATATTGAGGTGCTGAAACTCTAGCATACTCGCTGTTGTGCATCAATTGGATGATCGTGGGAGCTGAGGAGAGTTCCTGAGTGTTTAATTCTTTTAAATGTGCTTTCATTAGTTATAATAGTTATCTATTAATTCCGCATCGCTTGTGATGGGTTTGATTTCTACAGCATTAAATTCTGAGTCAGAAAGAATGATAAATTCTTTACTATTACTCATTATTCTTGCTCCATCTTTAGGAAGATTGAAATCAAGTTTTGCATAGGCAGCATACTTTTTCAATTTCTCTTTGATCTTTTTACTATTGACCCATCTTCGATCTGCAGGGTATTTATCGAGATACTTATTAAGGAGAAAAGTCATCTCTATTTTATTGTTAAGCATTCGCCCTTTGTGGCCATCTTCATCTTCTGAAGTATGGAAATAAAGCAATGCGAACTCAATAAAATTGTCACCAATATCTTGTCGAATTTTTCGTCGTTTGAGAGCATCCTGAGGTACAGTATATTTTAATCCGAACTTCAAATAAGTTTGAATACAATTGGCCATGAAATTATAAAAGAGGTTCCATTGATCATTATCCCATTCGTGAAATAACTGGCGGCCAAAGTCGTCGTAAATGGTTCTCTGTTTATTGTAATAGTTTGAAAAACTAATGATGTACTGTCTACGATCATGAGAGTCGTCATCACCTCTTAGAGCATGATTAGTTGTCAATATAAATTTAGGAGGACGGACCTTGAAGGTCTTCATGTATTTTCCATCGACAGTTAACCCTGTTGTTATTTTTGAAAACAGCCAAGCAAAATTGAAATTGATTTTTATATCATCAAAAACAACTGTACGAGTCCGCTCATCAACTTCTTCAAAAATATTTTTGTTTCCCTCTGGATCTTTATCCTTCCCATCGATAATTACTGATGGCTGCAAATGAGCGAATATTTTTCCAAAAATAGATTTTCCTGTTCCTCCTTGTGACTTCCCTACTTCGCTTTCTAGGCCATCCATACAGACGATCGCTTTGGTGTTTGAATAATCCATATACTCATGCAATACATAACCTGCAGAGAGCATTTTACCCACCATATTAATGGTAGTAAGTTTGATGTCTTCTTTTGTTTCCGGTTCTGGCTCATCTTTCGGTACCCACTTTATTTTTCCATCCTCTTGCTTTTTCAACTCTTGCTTTTTCTGCCAACTAAACCAAGAGGTTCTAATGAAGTAATTGACGATATCACTTTTCTTTGCTTCAGGAGATAGTTTAATTCCAAAGTTGTCATTCTTTCGATCGATTTGGACTACAGGATTTTTTAAATATGTGGCATCAAAATCAATGATTTGATCCTTCCAAATATATCCTGGTAATTCAGATAATGGTTTCTGAACTATTTTTTCTGCAGTAATTTTCCAGTAACAATTTTTAAAGAATAGATATTGAGATTCTTTTTCTTGAGCTATAAACTCAGGCTTAAACTTGAACATTCTGCTCAATTTGTCCGGTCCTAAATATTGGCGACAACCTTGAAGCAACATTTTAACAACTTCCTTTTTTTCAATCTCTTCAGAAAAGTCAATTATATAATCCTGAATGACATTGTGATCAACTTCTTCTACTACTTTGTTCTTGACGTGAATAAACCGATAATTATCTCCTAGTGCCTGGTACGTGTGAAATCCTCGATTTCGAAGGAAGAAACGTACAGCTCTATATTCAAAATTAATTTGATTGTGTTCATTACCTTTTTTATCATATCGAATTTTCTCTTCCCAATACTGCTCATATGGCATAATGGCTTGACATAATTCGAAATCATCTTCGTCTTCATTATATCGATAACTGACTTTTCTAAAAATAAACTCTGGTAATTTTTTAAGCTCTTCCTTATGTTTTTTAAAAAACTCTTGTTTAGCATGTAGATTCCAAAATTCTGCAATTTTGTAACCTGAAACTAAAGTGACGTTTTTAACTTCGATGTGCTCCCCTACTCCATTTCGATCAATTATAGCTTTTTCAAAATCTTCTTTAAGACTGGTTTTTTTATTTAATCCTCGAACCATTAAATCATCAATCCCTTTATAGGTTACATCTTTCCCATAGGCAAAGAAAAGATTGAGATAGATGTTTTCATTTTTATAACCTCTGAAGTATTGAACAAATTTTTGTATCGCGGCCATGAATGTTCTTGGTCGAAGATCTATTGATTGGTTGGGTTTGATGCTGATATCTTGCCAATCGGCATCTAGTACAAATACAACATTTTGAACAGCACATTTTCTGATAATTCTTTCAAACTCATGTGGCATTTCTCCTGTAGAAGAAAAATTATGAATACCAGAAATACCTATAGCCATCATTCCCTCTTTACACATTTTGTCGGCTTTCTTTTCCCCCTCTGTCAAGTATAATGTTTCAATAACTTGTTCACCTTGATAAGCTTCGATTAGCCAATTAGGATACCATAATTTTTGACCTGATCCATATGGTTGCCCATATTTCATTTCCTTTCCTTTTTTACTTAAATGAAGGGCTGGATTGGCATATCTGATCCGTATAAAAGTTTTGTTAGTTCCATTTTTATTGTACTGCATTGGTGAATAATCCAAATTGACATAATGCAAAATCATGTCATCACCAGCGACAATATTCCAAGCTGTATCTATAGAACCCGTAGTATATCTTTCTAGCTTATACGCCTTATCTCCTTTAGTAAAAGAATACTTTTGATCACGGGTAGAAAGACCACTAGCTTTCAACTGAGTATCACGAAATAAAACTTTTCGACTAGATCTTCTCTTCTTTTTAGAGCCTGTATCTGGAGTTAAATCTATAGTATACATCCCCGCCAAATATTCTAAAGCAAGAGGGTATTCCATATCTTCCATCTTCATCAAATAACTGACTGCAGTATTACCTCCTCTTTCGCATGTGAAGCATTTCCAAATTTTCTTCGTGGGTGATACGTTTAGTTTTTTATTTGAATTGCCGCATTTAGTACAAGTACCTATAAGTGCACTGCCTTGAGGTTTCAGCGTTACAAAATTTGCGATGACATCTTCAATTTTAGAAACGTCATTTATCTTCTCTACTATCTCGGGTGCAATAAAAGTTGTATTCAATTTTACTTTAGTTAAGAGTTAAGAAATCTATGTGCAGCGATGCTGCAAGCGCAATTAATAAATCGTGTAGCTGTGAAAGTCAGTATGCGAAACTAGACTCTCCCTTCCTTTGTTTTTCTCATGAAAATTTACCGTCGTCTTCGATGTTATTGTCGACGATTATGCTCTTTATATACTTGTCTTATGTCTATATCGGAAAGGCAATAAGCGAGGCCGATTGCCAAGATGATTTTCAATATTATCATGAGTGTTTTATATAAAATTGAACACAGCTCCTACCAGACTGGAGCTTGTGTGTTCAAGAGAAAGTACTTACAAATTTTAACCACTGGCATCACTCAACACTCCTTACTTACCAATATTCTTTGAATGCTATCATCATGATCACAATTACTAAAATGATAAATGCAATTTTGGTAATGGAATCAAGCACGTTCTTTTTCTTTTTTCGTGATCTGCTTTTCGGCTTACTGAAGCTTATAAAACTTTTCTTTTTAGCAGGTCCAGGTTGTTGCTGTTGAGCTTTTATCCATGCCCTATGTTTTGGGTTCCAGCTCACTCCTACTCCTGGAGGTTTGTTGTATGGATCGTTGGAAACAATCACATAGTTTTTTGATTGATTCATGGTACAATATTTTTAAAATCCACCGGATTATTTTCATCGCCAGTAAGTATTGGCTTGATGCCCATTCCTATCAACATTGCTCCATATTTGTCCATATTTTTAAGCGGTGTTGTAGGGTCTCTTTGCTTCTCTGAACGACGAAATGCTTGGGTGTAACACTGTTTTATATATCGAGGACTTTGGTTGACAAAAACAATTGTTTCATTAGTTGTTTCATATTTCTCTGAAACAGGCTGTAACTCTTGTTGTACAAGGCTTTCAGCTGTTTCATTCTTGGTTGTTTCAGCTGGTTTGTTAGGAGTTGTTTCACTTGTTTCATTTTCTTGTTTCACTTGTTTTGGTTCATTTAAAACAATAGAGGGGAGAGGAATCAGATCGTTTCGAACTGATCCATCCCCTACTATTTTAACCCCATGAGTAACACCCTTAATTAAACCATCAAATACATTATCAAATTGATTATCTATTGCAGCAAAAAGCTGATCTAGTTTGCTCTGTTTTTCAAGGTCTACCGTTTTGGTATAATCTTGACCACCTCCAGCTCTATACACTTCATTTATGATGATACAAAGGGCAACAACAATAGAGCAAAAGACAGCTAAAAATCCTCCTAGACCTCCCCATTTTGTAGTGGTGGTTGTTCGAGCTGTATCTGCTTTTTTATATTTAGAATCGATATCCTTAATATTCCTTTTTTTATCATCTGTAATATCTGTCCTGGCTATTTCTAAAGAGGAGCGTAGTTTTTTTGATTCGTTTAATTTTTCATTTTCAATATTAGAAATTTCATCGTCTCGATCTGCTCTTAATTTTCGGTTTGCTATTACAGCTTTATCCATATGAGATTTTGCCCAATCAGATCCATTTTGATATAATGTTTTATGCTTATTGTAAATCGCATCATTGATATTGATTTTGCGCTCGTATTTTGATTGGATTGATTTGATCAGTTTTTCATGATCCTTTTCTGACATAAGAATTAGGTCTTGATATTTATTATCTAAGGAATCAATTCGAGCGGCATATAATGATTCTAATTCTTGACTAGATTCTTTTTGAACTATAGGAATGATTCTCTCAATACCTTCTTGAGCTCCGCTTCCTGAGAGTATAGGGGAGAAAATTAATAATGGAAAAACCATCACAGTGATCACCACAAACATTATTAAAAACCATTTATTTTCAAATTTCCATCTGCATACTTGTCTTGCCCATATTGGAAAGATCTTGGAGATTCCTCCTTCGATTACGATACCTACTACAATTGCGATAATTATACTGGTGATCATTAAGGTAGTTTTTCCTAATCCGGAAATACTACTTTGAGCAATTTGATAGATTGCAAATCCCTGAGTGATTAAACTGATAAAATGAGCTGTACGTTTTGTCTTTCGAATGAATGGCATAATAGGTCCGAATAGCTCTGCGAAGATTGTTTTTGAATCAACTTCAGTTTGTGAATGTGGATTATTTGACATAATTTTAAGCTTCTATTAATTTAGATAATGGCCTCTGCTTATTTCTTTTACGGGATCTTAGCGGAGGCTATTTTTTTTGTTTAAAAGAGGGCCGGAAATCTGAGGGAAACCGGCCCATTAGAAAAAACAGATTATACTACCAGTGCACATCCTGCACTTTCTTTTGATGCAAGCATCCGTTTCTTATACATGTTTAATTTTCCACTCAGTTGGGTAATGGTATTACTGAGCTCCTTGTCGAGATTACGGTTATGAGATAGCCCCATTGATTTAGAGAATTTGTTGATCTGTTCTTGAAAATTATTCAATTCGATCAGTCTGTTGTCAATTTGAGTGTTTAGCATGATAGTGTTTTATGCTGCATCCTTTTCAGGTAGCAGGTGAGGGAATTTTGTTTTAGCTGCTTCTAAAATTTCATTAACAACTTCATCCTTAGCAATGTGATATCCTCTTCTCCAAAAGGGGCCTCTTGATTGAAAGTGATTGACACTATAAACTTCAATCCCTTTGAGATGATAGTCCCAGCCAATCAACAATGAGCTATGCTCGCGAATAACCCAAAGCCAATTGGTACTGGTCTCTCTCATTTTCTTAATTAAGTATCTTGATCCTGCCATGATGTTGATTGTATGTATGAGTTTGTGTAGTTTCCTCATAGCAGGTTGATTTCTTTTGGGTAGGAGGGAGCCACCAATGTCCAAATTGTACAAACTCCCTCCAATTCCCCAAAGCTATTCTTAGGCGGCTGATGCTGCAGCTAGTTTTTCATTGAGCTTATCTATGTAAGCGATGTTCTTTTTACCTTCTTTCTCTATGATCTTGATAGCTGCTTTTACTACTTTAGCCATTGTATCATCTAAAACCAATTCGCTACCATTTAATGCGTTGGCAATTGTTTGTCGTGATAGACTGAACTTTTCAGCTAATTTGGCTTGTGCGCCGCGAGGGAGCTTGTCACTGAGGGAAGGTTTTGTTTTTTTAAGAATTTCTTTTATCATCTTGAGAATATTACATTGTGTTATATAACGCAATGTTAAATAATATTAATTGATTAATCAAGTTTTACTTGACAATTGTTTAAAATAAAATACTTTTTAACACTTATACATGAAGCAATTAGGACAAAATCTAAGAAAGATCAGGAAAAAGTGGGGGATGTCTCAACAGGAAATAGCAGACTTTTTAAAAGTTAGTAAGGCTTCCTTAAGTTTATATGAGACAGGAGCGAATGATCCCAAGATTCCAATATTTGTAAAAATATGTAAGGTCTCAGGCTTACAAGCAGATGCTTTATATAATACAGAAGTACCAAATTCAATGATTCCGGATAAACCTTTGAATGATATTGAGATATTTACTGGAAAGGAAGGAAAAGGAAGTTTTTCTGCAGATGCAAATGAACTATGGGAATATCCGAAACTAGTGGAGCAAGTGATGGATTTAGTGAAAAGAATGGAGGAAGTGGAGAAAGGGGGTGAAGAATCTTAGAATGGGGATTTCTAAAAAAAAATTTGTCTAAATGATCAGGTTGTCGAACGACTTGGCCGTTTATTTTTTATAAGTAATTGATTAACAAGCAGAAAGCTGTGCCAGGAAACTGCCAAAAGCGAGAGAACATGCTTCGATTTAGTAAAAAACAGATATACAAATAACTGGTTGATAAGTGGTTGTTGTTTCCTGTAAAAAGGTGACTAATCCCTCTTCTTCCGCAAAAGAAGGCGTCTTAAGTAATTAAGGCGCCTTTTTTATTTGTCCAATTCCTTTTTCTTTTCTCTATTTTTCTCCACTTTTTAAACATACAAAAAGTACTTAATATTAAACCATCTGATATTCAGATGACTACTTCCTTTTTATCTATAACTCTATCATTTTCCGTTACTTATGTTATTTTTTAATATAAGAAAACATCCCTTATTAGTATAAATTTCAAGATAACAGCGTCTAGCCAAATTAACATCTAGACTTCTACGATTTAAAAGAATAAAAAATGTAAAAAATCGATTCTAGCTATTTTATTTTTTATTTTTAATTGTATATTGCACGACATAACCAAAACGGTTATTCTGTTCTACAAAATTTACACTATAGCTAATCATTTTAATTTTTTCCATTTTTCAATTAAGTCAACTGACCTAATTGAACTTTTAAACCATTTTTTAACTCACAAAACCCATTTAAGTATGAGATTAGTAAGAACATTATTATTGTTATTAATTCTTCCATGTCTAACGTTTGCCCAAGGCCCCATTTTTGAAAAGGTCCAGCAACAAAAATCTTCAACTACAGCTACTTCTTTAGACTTGGTTTCTCAAGCTCCTTCAACGTTTATGACTGCAGCAATCCAAGCTGAAGTCAGTCAAGGTGTTTTCTTAGATCTAAACCATGAGGCCATTAGTACATTACAAGCCGAAAAACCTGAATTCCTTCAGATGAATATTCCAATAGCTGAAGGTCTTGAAGTACAATTAGATTTGGTAAAAAACAGAGTACTCACAGAAGACTTTATATTAAGACTTAGCTCTGATCCTGATAACTACTCCAAGTACATTGCTGGTGAGTATTATCATGGTACATTGACTGATGATCCAAAGTCCTTAGTTTCAATAAGTGTATTTGACAATGAGATCAATGGTATGATCATGACTGACGAAGGAAACTTTGTCATTGCTAAATTAAATGGATCAGACAAACATATCGTTTATAATGATATGGATTTGACTGACGGTTCTGAATTAGATTGTGGAATGGAAGATGATGGTATTGAGTACCATCCTAGCCAGTTAGAATATAATGGCGAACGTTCTCCTGGAGATTGTATTCGTGTTTATATAGAAATCGATGACGATATCGTAAGCAACAAAGGTGGTGCTACAGGAGCAACCAACTATATCACTGGTATGTTCAATGAGTGTATCACTCTTTATGCAAACGATGGCCTTTCTATGGTCATTTCAGAAATTAAGGCTTGGGATACTCCAGCTCCATATTCTGGAAGTTCTTCAAGCGCAATGCTTAATTCTTATCAAGCAAACACAGGTACCTTCAATGGTGACTTGAGTCATTTGGTTTCTTACCAAGCAAGTGGTGGAATTGCTGCTGGATTTTCTGGTCTTTGTAACTCTAATGTAGACAATAGCAAATGCTTTAGTAGTGTAGATGCTACTTATAGTGTAGTACCTAACTATTCATTTTCTGTAATGGTAATTACTCATGAGATGGGTCACTTGATCGGATCTCGTCATACACATGCTTGTGTATGGAATGGAAACAGTACTGCGATCGATGGTTGTTCTGGTCAAACAGAAGGATCTTGTCCTTTACCTGGTAATCCTTCAGCTGGAGGAACAATCATGAGTTACTGTCATATTCAGTCTGTTGGTATCAACTTTAATCTTGGATTCGGCCCTCAGCCACAAGCAGTAATTTTAAATTCTGTAAATAATGCTTCTTGTACTTCTCCTTGTGGTGATCCTCCTACTCCTACTTGTGATGATGGTATCCAAAATGGAAACGAAACTGGAGTTGATTGTGGAGGTCCTGATTGTCCGGCTTGTCCAGATCCTTGTGATGGATCTCCAAATACTATTACTGTTAGTATTACTTTGGATAATTATCCAGAAGAAACAAGTTGGGATATCCGTGATGCAAGTAATAATGTAATTGCTTCAGGTGGAACTTATGGTAGCCAGCCTGATGGTTCTACTGTAAACATAGACGTATGTGCTGCTGATGGATGTTATGACTTTACCATCTATGACTCATACGGAGATGGCATTTGTTGTGCTTATGGAAATGGTTCTTATAATGTAAATGCTGGTGGTGTTACAGTAGCATCTGGTGGTGCTTTCGGATCTTCAGAAACCACTAACTTCTGTGTTGGTGATGGTGGACCAGTTCTAGGTTGTACCGATCCAAGTGCTCACAACTACGATGCAGATGCAACTCAGGATGATGGAAGTTGCGAAACTTGTACAGACGGTATTCAGAACGGTGACGAAACAGGAATAGACTGTGGAGGCAGCCTTTGCGATGCTTGTCCTACTGGTGGTGGAGAAATTCTTGCGTCTTACTTTGAGACTGGCTGGGATGGCTGGTCTGATGGTGGTAGTGATTGTTACCGTTATTCAGGAAGCAGATCATGGGAAGGAAGTTATTCTATCCGTATTCGAGATAATTCAGGAACAGCTTCTGCTATGACTTCTCCATCTCTTGATCTTACAGGTAATTCAGCTGTTGAAGTAAAATTCTACTTCTATCCTCACAGTATGGAAAATGGTGAAGATTTCTGGTTGAGATATAATGATGGATCTGGTTGGTCAACTGTTGCTACATGGGCAAGAGGAACTAGTTTTGAGAATGGTTCTTTCTATACTGCAACAGTCACTTTATCTGCTGCTCAGTATAACTTGGTTTCGAATGGTCAATTTAGATTCCAATGTGATGCAAGTGCAAATCAAGATCATATATATATCGATGAGGTTACCGTTACAGGCATTGCTTCTGGATTAATTGATCCTAATGCTCCGATGATGACAATCGAAGAAACTTATAAAGATCGAGGATTAGAGCCTGAAAATAACAATGCTACGATTAGTCATTCTGACTTGAGTGTATTTCCAAACCCTGCTAGTGATGTACTAAATATCAATACAGAACAAGCTATTGAATCTGTACAAATTATTTCTCTATCAGGTCAGGTTGTGAGAACGGTTCAAGGAGATAGCAATCATGAAGAAATCAATGTTGCTGACCTTCAAGCTGGTATGTACTATGTACTTATCAAAGCGGATGGTGAATTGATTACGAAGAAATTTGTAAAGATGTAGCATCATCTTTTGATTAGAAAATAAGAAAGGCTCTGGAGAAATCCAGAGCCTTTTTTATTTAATATAGTGTTACGTTTTTATTTCTTTCTCTTTATCTTCTTAACTAATTTAATATAAGTTACTATTTCGCTTAAGCAGTTTGCAGAATTTAAATTTGCAACATATGCGTATTTTCTGCTATCATGATCAATGAAATCTCCTTTATATTCATCCCAAAATTTAGATGATTTACCATGTGCACTTCCTGAATGATATAACAAAGTATGACCTTCTTCATTCTCGAAAAAAGCTCCTCCTTGTTGTTTATCTTCAGAATTTATTGGGAAAGAAATAGTTAAATCTATTGTTGCATTTTTATCAGATATAGGTTCACCTATTCCATAAGCATTCCAATGTCTTGTTGTACCATTTGGATTAAGCATATAACATCCCCAAAGATTAAGTTTGTTGATGTAGGACACTTCATATTTGGTTTTTCCATTAGGCCAAACAATTAAAGGTTTAGGATATTTATCGGCTTTAAAAAATAATTTGCTCTTTAAAATCAGTTGATTTTTTTTTATTAACTGAGAATCTTCTACTAGTTTCATATTGCATTTATTATGAATAATAATTTATTTTACTTTGTCAAAACCTAAACTCATTTGACATACTTTTTCGAAAAAAGTTTTAAACTGATCCATATTATCGGATAACTCCTTTATTATTATCAATTCATTAAACGCGGGAGTCCAATACTTTTTTATAGAATCTTCTAAGAAATTTGCTCTACTATTTTTAAAAACCTTCACATTTGTCACAAATATAGTCACGTAACTATACAAATACAAATACAAACATTTTAAATATTTTCTTCAAAAAAAATGACTTCCTCTATTTTTAGACAGAGGAAGTCATTTTTTATATGGTATTCAGGTAAAGAAGAAAGAAGTGGGTATAAGTTTGAGTTTTATTGATTTTGACAAAAAAGGGCTCCTGGAGTACTTTTTTGAGCTTAATTTATAAATTCACACACGACTACTCCATGTTCAGAAAAGACTTACCATTATCAAAAATCCATTTAAAGCTTTCTATTTTTAGACTATAACCAGAGCAAGTTCAGACTTAAATTTTAAAGAGAACACTCTTTCTAAATCTTCTTATACTTCAATCGTATCGAATTCCCTATCACAATCACATCAGAAAAAGCCATAAATAAGGCACCGAACATCGGGTTTAAAAATCCTAAGGCTGCAATTGGGATTGCTACGATATTGTAAGCAAAAGCCCAAAATAGGTTTTGTTTTATCGTCAGCAAAGTATGTTTTGAAATAGCTAGAGCTGTTGGAAGGTGACTCAGTTTTCCGTCCAATAAAACAATCTCTGCAGATTGAATGGCCGCTTGCGAAGCATCACTTAGAGAAACTCCAATATCAGCCTTTGCCAAAGCTGGGGCATCATTGATTCCATCACCAACCATAGCCGTCAACCCTTTTTTTGAAAGCGCTGCAATTTTGCTCAGCTTCTGCTCAGGAGATTGTGCACCGTAGTATTCTGCAATGCCCAATTCTCTGGCAACATCAGCGACTTTACTTTCCTGATCACCACTTAACAAGATCGTATTTACGCCTTCTTTTTTTAGAAAATCTAAAGCAGCTTGAACACCTGGTTTTAAAGCATCTTCTAAATCTATGGTTGCTACTACTTTTTCATTAATCACCAAATAGACATTATGAGATAAATCATCTGTAAAGTCTTTTGCCATTTTTGAAGAACCTAATAGATATCGATTTCCAAGGTTGTCTTTCGCTTTCAAACCAAAACCTCGTTCCTCAATTACTTCTTCGAAAAAAGGTGTTTTAGATTTTGGTCGATTTTTTAATTCCTGAACAATAGATTTTGCAATAGGATGAGAAGAATAGTTTTCCATGACTTGAAGGATCGCATTCACTTCTCCTTCTTCTCTTCCATGATAATCAATATTTTTAATCTTAAAATCGCCCGTTGTCAAAGTCCCTGTTTTATCAAAAACAATATTTTCAATCTTAGCGAAAGTCTCCAATGTCTGGCCGCCTTTTATTAGAATACCATTTCTAGCAACTCGCCCTACTCCTACCATCACTGCTGTTGGTGTCGCCAATCCCATCGCACAAGGACAACTGATCACCAATACAGCAATACTATTCATCAATGCTTGTGAACTGGAAATTCCAAATCCAAAATAAGAAATCACAAAGGTCAAAACTGAAATAGTCAGAACTACTGGAACAAAAACCGCACTGATCTTATCTGCTAATCGCTGAATATCAGGTTTATCTTGCTGAGCGGATTTCACCAGCTCTATCATTTTACTTAAAACCGTATTGGCTCCCACTGCGGTTACCTTCATGCGCACATTTCCTTTGACCAACATCGTCGCTCCTATCAGTGCATCGCCTTCCGATTTTTCAATTGGAATACTTTCACCCGATATCATCGATTCGTCAATCGTTGCATCCCCTTTGATGATCACACCATCTAAAGGAATACTATCTCCTTCATTAATTTGTAAAATATTTCCAACCTGAATGTCTTTAACAGGAATCGTCATTGCTTCACCAAATGCATTTAACTTGCTTGCTGTTTCTACCTTAAGTTTTGCAAGATCATCAATGGCAGTCGTCGTTTGTTCAACTGCTCTTTTCTCCATATAATTTCCAAGCAAAACCAAAGTGATGATCGTCGCTGCCGTTTCGAAAAAGATGTAATCCGGATTTCCAGTAATGGCACCAACCAAACTATAAACAAAGGCTGCTGTACTTCCCGTAAAAATCAAAACATCCATATTGGGAACGCCTCCTTTCAGAGAAGACCAGGCACTTTTTCCAAAATGCATGGTGCCTATTATAAAGACTGGCAAACAGATCGCAAATTGAACCCAAGGATTTCCTAAAAAAGCCAGCCATTCAATTCCGGCCATCATCATAAAGTGTTCTAAAAATAAAGGCAAGGTAAAAATAGCCGATATTAGTAATTTCTTTTCCAAAGTCCAAAATGGCCCCGGAGAATCATCATCCTCATCGATCACTTGGAACCCCAAAGAATGAATGCCTTCTTTTACATCATCAATAGAAAACTGCTTGCTTTCCGATTGGAACCGAACTTCTTTCGTTGCAAAATTGACATATACCCCTTCAAAGCCTTTTCGCTTCAAGTATTTATCGATACTCATCGCACAGTTGTTGCAAGTCATTCCATCGACTTTTAACTCCACTAGTTGTTCCATTTTAATTATATATTTTTACTGATATTGTTTTTATCAGAGATTTTAAGAGAATATTTACAACCGGTCATTTGCTTGACAAAGTTAAAAAGTGATTAGATAAATTATTTAACAAAAGCCAAGTTCATCTACTAATTTCTTATCTATAAGATAACACTTCAAAACCTAATTTGATTCAAATTAAGAGAAATTTAGGATATCTGTTGATGACAAAGATCACTCTAATGAATAACTTTAATCAAATTACATCTAAATTTGGTAACTTCGCATTTCATTTAACTCACAAAACATCAATTTTCATATGAGATCTTTGACCTTATTACTTTTATTAAGTTTATTCTTCTTTACTTGTCAAAATGGCGATACCGCTTCTGACAAAGGAGCAACTGCTTCGACTGATACTGATACAACAGCTGAAGTGATTGAAGCTCCAAAACCAAAAACGATTTATCAATTGACTCCTTTTTCTGAGTCTCCAGCTTTTGAAGATGCATCGATTGATCAAATGACTTATATCAACGATATTTGGAATTTTGAGATCGGAGGTTCTAGCTACCAACTTGGAACTCAGACACCTGATGCACCGCAGAAAATGTGTGCAAATTCTGCAAAAGGACAACACATTCACTTGATCGTTGATAACGAACCTTACAAAGCAAAATACACTTCTTCCTTTAGTGATGTAGTGATGGCTCCTGGTGATTATCATGTACTTGCGTTCTTGTCAAGATCTTACCACGAAAGTATTAAGACCAAGGCAGCTCATAAAGCAATCAAAATGACCGTTGGTGAAAGTAAATTCATGAAAACCTCTGAGTCTATAAATTTCCCGATGGTATTTTATAGTCGTCCAAAAGGTACTTATGTTGGAAAAGCGAATACTGATAAAGTAATGCTTGACTTCTATGTTATCGAGGCTGAATTAGCTCCTAACAAATATAAAGTGAAAGCAAATATCAATGGAAAAGAAGATCATATCCTTGATAAATGGCAGCCATATTATATCGAAGGGCTTCCAATGGGTAAAAACACAATCACTTTGACTTTGATTGATAGCAAAGGTAATCCTGTTGAAGCTCCTCATAATCCAGTTACTCGGGAATTTGAGTTGAAAGCTGACGGATTGGAACAATAACTAGCTTTAGGTTTACTAAATCTTCGCTCTATCTAGTACGAAAGTTTAGTAAACCTAAATCCTTCCTTGACTAATAGCTTTTAGCTGCTCTGAGATTCTCTTTAGCCAAATATCCCCTAGAGTTTGAATCAAAAAAAACGAATTCAGGCTACATTTTAAAAAAAAATCAACTTCTTGATAATTTTTTAAAAAAAAATTTGACGGCTTTCGGGAACTTATTATATATTTGCAGCGCTTTAAGAATAGAGGAACAATAAAATCGGTGAAAATCGATATATTTATTTCTTTTTGACTTAAAAATGGTGATTGTAGCTCAGTTGGTTAGAGCATCGGTTTGTGGTACCGAGGGTCGCGGGTTCAAATCCCGTCTTTCACCCTAGATTTAAAAAAGCCTTTCGAACTTTCGGAAGGCTTTTTTGTTTGTATTTTTTGCAATGAATGAGCGAATATTATCGGTGACTCTAAGTCCTGAGCTTTTTTCTTTTACATTTTGGAGGGTATTCACTCATTTATCCATTAGCTCATTCACTCATTCCTTTTTCAAAATTGTACTGTAAAAAAATAACCTATGCGAATTCTAGTCTTAATTATCGGAATACTCAGTTTTCAATCAGCATTCTCTCAAGATCAAATGTTTGACATCTGCCCATTAAAAGTGGGAGCAGAAATTCCTGAAGCTAATTTGACGAATGAACAGAATGAAGCTATAAAGTTAACAGACTTAGTTTCAGAAAAACCAACAGTGATTATATTTTACAGAGGTGCATGGTGCGGCTATTGTACCAAACACTTGGCTGAATTAAACGATATAAAAGAAGAAGTTGAATCGCTCGGATACCAAATGGTCGGTATCACCGTGGATCAATTTTCTAAGATCGGTGAATCGAAAGAAAAGGCAGGAAAAGAAATTGAAGTGTATTCAGATTCAAAATTAGAAGCTATCAAAGCATTTGGATTGGATTGGAAAGTTGACGATAAAATGTTTGAAAAGTATGTAACAGAATATAAACTCGATCTTGAAAAATGGAGTGGCGAAGATCATCATTCTTTGCCAGTACCTTCGATATATGTTGTAAAGGATCAGGCTGTGGAATTTCAATATGTAAATCCTAATTATAGCACTCGATTAAAAGCGGAGACTTTATTGGCAATTTTGAAAACGCTTTAAGGGCTGATCCAATCCTCAATTTGTCCAAATACTTTCAAATCATCAATACTTTTTTTATTATTTTTTTTGATAGTTGACAGTACCTTTTCCTTGGTCGTTTCTATATTGGTATATTCAATAAACCTTACTTCGAGATCGGTTTTTTGGTCTAAGAATTTATAATATTCTTTCAGTGGCTCTATGATTTTCAAATGCTTCTCGAAATTTCTTCTTTGTCTTTTTTTATCACGCTCTTTCCGTATCCATAATTCTTCTACATCAGTTTCAAAAATGATGTACAAGTCTGGAAAAGCAATCCTTTCTTCGTCCAAACAAGTTCTATAAAAATTGTGTGTTTCTTCTTTTGATAAAAATACTGGAGGATAATTACAAACCCAATTATACCAAATCGGTTGAAATATATCTCCATCTAAGATGGATGATTTAGAAGACTTTTTACATATTTCATATCTTTCGACCTGCTTTTCACAATACCAAAACTTTGATTCATTTCCCGTCCTTTTAAACAAGAGATTTACTTCAGGGACAATATTGAAATCATCCGACAATAATTCTCCCATAGTTGTTTTGCCAATTCCACTTGGCCCTTCAAAGCAAACAATTAACGCTTCCTCTTTCTTCATTTCAATATTGCTTACCGCTGAACAATCACTTTTTTATAAAAAATATCTTCTTCCGTTTCAATCATCAAAGAATAAATACCGCTTTCTAAACCAGCAGTATTGATCTGAATTTTATCTTGAATCTGAATTTTAGCTGTTTTAAAAACCAACTGCCCGGATACATTTATCATTCGTAATACCACTTCGTCACCAAAGACACCTTTGCTTTCTACTACTAAGAAATCTCCAGTTGGATTAGGGTATATTAAAAAAAGATTTGATGCAGCAACTTCCTGGATTGCTGTCGTAGAATCTAAAACCACCAAGGCTTCGACACTTAAACTTCTACAGCTTACTCCATTTACAGTAATTTCATCGCGAGCATAGAAAGAGGTGGTTTCCAAAATTTCCAAAGTGACAAAAGGACTTCCCATCCCTAGTGTATCATCAATTGAAGATTGATTTGCATACCAAATAATATTATCTCCAGTAGCCGTTAGTACTCCACTTTGCGGAACACTTTCGATCGTATCATTTTCAACCATTGGTGTAGCAGGAGCAGGGATCACTTCGATAACAACTGGTTCTGAAGTATTCTCTTCACATAAACCAAAGGTGGTTACAGAATAAGAACCGCTTTGAAAGACAATGATATTTTGACTTTGCTGACCATTCGACCATAGGTACGCTTCTCCCGGTGAACTTTTTAAAATAACGGTACTTCCTAAACAAAGCGTAGTTTGCCCTAAGGTATCAATCACAGGTACTTCATCTACTTGTAAATTTATAGTCACTGAATCTGAAACGGTCGTACAACCATAATCATTCGAAACCGTTACCTGATAAATCCCTGGACTTAGGATTAAAGCATCTTGAGCATTAGCTCCTCCATTAGACCAATTATAGGAACTCCCAGCCGGAGCTCTTAATCTCAGCGTATCCCCTTCGCACATAGATGTTCCTTCATCAGTAAAAATAAAACCTCCTGGATAAGCACATTCATTTTCAACAATATTCAAAACTTGATTCGATAATGGATTATTAAAATTTTCTACATTTCCTGAAGGCCATCTTACTACCAAAGAATCAATTTGTGTTGCTTCTCCTAATCCAAAATACTGCGTAAAACTATTCATGATTCCATAACTTTCCCCCGATCTGACTTCTCTGACCTGGATGCCCCATTCACCATAAATTTCAATTCGTGATCCTATCGCATTTAGATTCCCTGTCGTTGATTCTAAATTAACAGCTAGATAATTATTTTGATTTTTCTCATTAATCCAAAGCGCATCATTTCCTAATGCTGCAGTATTACCTGCATAGATATCTAAAAAACCATCATAGTTTAAATCACCAATCGCAAACACATCCATTTCAAATCCATTAAAAACTTGATCCAATTCACTAAAGGTAGAATTTCCATTATTTTCATAAACTTCATGTCCACTCGCCCCAGCAACAAGAATATCAATAAATCCATCATTATTAAAATCTCTCAAAATTGCTTGAAGCGGATTGCTCACGATATCCAATCCACTGCTCATTGTAATATCTGTAAAATGCCCTGTTCCATCATTTTCCAATAATTGACAAGCTTCATAATGATTCACTACAAAACAATCCAAATCACCATCATTATCAATATCTTGAAAATCAGAAGTCCAGGATTGAGCATCTAAATTTAAACCGAATTCACTGGACCTTTCAATAAAAGTATCCAAGGAATTTTCATTGACAAATAATTGGTTAATCTTTCTTGGGTCACTTAAGTCTACAGCATCTGCATGGCATTTAGAAATATAAAGATCCAAATCACCATCATTATCAAAGTCCGTCCAGGCAGAGGAATAATTTCCAGCATTGTCATCAGGATCAGAATTAGGATATAAATCCATATTGACCAAATTATTTGCTGGTTCAAATAATCCATCACCAGTATTTCTCCATATTTTACTCGCTGCACTATCATCACAAACAAAAACATCAACTAAACCATCATTATCGATATCTGCGAAATTAGAACCTTGTACCAAAAAATCAGAATCAGGTAAAACCGTTTGAGTATAAGCCGTTCCATCATCATTAGCTAGTAATAATTTCACCCCATCATTATCCCCTCCTACTATAATATCATTAAAACCATTTTCATCAACATCTGCGATGGCAAGTGTCAATTCAAAATCTGATGCTACTCCACCAAAAGGGACATTTTCAAAATGAGGGGCTCTTGTTTGATATTCTATGACTAGGCTATTTCCATTTTGAAAACGAACAATATCATCCAATTTATCGCCATCCATATCAGCGATCCCAACAATATATACAGTACTAGGACTTTGAGAAGAAAGTAGATTACTTTGATTTGTAAAATTAAAGCCAGTAAGCGTATTATTTTGTTGAACAATACTTTCCAAAGGATTCTGGCTTTGATCTATCGAACTTTCGTTCAGTTGTGCATGACCAACAAGAGCCATTGAAAAAAACAAGCAGCAAAAAATGTAGAGTTTAGACATTGGGCGTTCGATTGAGGTACGTAATAAAAAAATCAGACCTTAAATCTTCATCTAATTTAGAGATAAAAGCTAAGAATTAAAACTTTATCACCAAATGACAACATCGATACATAACAATAAGGCCAATAGATTTGCCGAACCGTTAAAAATATCGGATTTTGTATCCAGAAAAAATACTCGTCCTTTGAAAAATATTGTGAACAATGGCTTGTCCAATCATAATTGACTTGAAAACCTAAATCTTGTTTAAGACTTGTCTAAAACACAAGATTTCTCAAAGAAATAAATGACTATCATATGAAGAACGTTCGAAAAGTCGCTTTCACTGCCTCTATAATGTTAGGAGTTGTAATATTAAGTATGATTCCTGTAGAAAAAGGAGCACAAGCGTCTTACACACCAGAGGAATTGAGATCACTTCACGCTCCAGTATTAGCCACTGTTGATTCCAGTTTATATTTTCCTACACAAGCTAATTGTAGCGGTTGTCATGGTTACGATCAGGATGGAATTGCGATGGTCGACGGAGAAGGTCAAGATGTCAATATGCATGATGATTGGAAAACATCTATGATGGCCAACTCTGCTAAAGATCCATTTTGGAGAGCAAAGGTTAGCCACGAGGTTTTGGTGAATCCTCAACATACTGCTGAATTAGAAGACAAATGTACCAGCTGCCATGCTCCGATGGGAAATTATACGTCTAAATTTCAAGGACATGAGCATTATTCAATGGCAGATTTATTAGTCGACACTATTGGTTTAGATGGTGTTTCTTGTGGAGCTTGCCATCAGTTGAGCCCAGATAATTTGGGTGCAGAATTTTCAGGAGTGATGGAATTTGATACCAGCCGTGTCCAATATGGTCCTCATGAAAATCCTTTCGCTCCACCAATGGCAAGTTTCGTTGGATTTACACCTTTAGCAAGTGAACATATCCTCGATGCAAACCTTTGTGCTTCTTGCCATTCCTTGGTCACGGAATCAGTGGATCTTGATGGTGAATTTACCGGATCTACTTACGTGGAACAAGCGACTTATCATGAATGGTTAAATTCTCAATATAATGTGGATCAAGTGAGTTGCCAGTCTTGCCATATGCCTCAACTTGAAGACTCTGTCATCATTTCGGATAATTATATTTTCTTACAAAAAAGATTTCCATATGGGCTTCACGATTTGATTGGAGCGAATACTTTTATGGTTCAACTCATGCGAGATAATAAAGAAGCATTAGGTATTGAAGCTTCGGACGATGACTTTAATGAGACGATTTTTAAAACCTACGATTTGCTTCAGGAAAATACGTTGGATATAAATCTAGAGCTAGATGGTCTTGATCCAGATAGCGCTTATTTTAAAGTGACTTTGAATAATAAAGCGGGACATAAATTCCCTTCGGGATATCCAAGCCGTCGAGCATTTATTGAGTTTACTGTTATCACTGAGCAAGGAGATACTTTATTTAAATCAGGTGTCCTTGATGAAACTTATGAAGTCGAAGGTCAAGATCCGGTATATGAACCGCATTATCAAATGATCAATGAAAGTAGCCAAGTTCAGATTTATGAATTGGTGACTGGAGATGTAAACGGAGATTTTACAACCGTTTTAGAAAGGGCTTTTTCTAGTTTAAAAGACAATCGATTAGCGCCTCTGGGATTCTCTACAGATCACATCACTTACGATACAACCCAGATAGTTGGAAACGCATTTACGGATGATGATTTTAATAAAAATGAAATGGGCGACCAAGGTACTGGTGGCGATGTCATTTACTATCATATTCCTTTAAATGAATACACCGGATTAGTGGATATCAGAGCTAAGGTTTTTTATCAATCTCTTCCTCCAAAGTGGATGGCAGAAATGTTTAACGAGTCGACTCCTGAGATTGAGACTTTCCGAGAGATGTATGATGAAGCAGATCAATCTGCGGTTTTAATTAACTCCGCTCAGATCAATGATCTTTTTGTAGAATCAACTGTAGTGACCGAAGTGAGTCCTCAACAATTAGGAGTTTCACCTAATCCTACTCTCGATGGATGGATTTATTTGGATGGTACAACGGATATTCAAAGACTCCGGATTTATAATTTGAATGGTCAATTGATCAAGGAGATTAAAAACCCTGCAAATAGTTTTGAATTACCTCAAATGAAAGGAATGTACTTAATTGAGCTAGAAACAATGGATGAGGTCTTGGCGGTTAAGTTGTTACGATTATAATTTTAAAAATTAAAAAAATATAGTTTAAAAAAAGGCCATCATTAATTGATGGTCTTTTTTAATTTATTCAAACAAGCAAAATCAAATTTTGAAAAAAATATCATTTACATTCTAATAGAATAGTAATAAAACTTAAACATTTTTTAGTTTTGATTATTAATACTTTGTAATAAATGGTTCTATTATAAAATCTACGTATCTCTTTCAAAATAAAACATACTATGTCCGTTACTTCTGTATCAAAAAAGACTTTAAAGTTTCTCAAAGATATCAAAGCCAACAATAACAGAGATTGGTTTGCTGAAAACAAACACCGATACATTGAAGCTCAAACTGAATTAAAAGCTTTCAATGAAACCCTTTTAAATAAGATGACTCATCACGATGAAATTGAAGGAATTCGATTGTATCGAATTTATCGGGATGTTCGTTTTTCAAAAAATAAAACACCTTATAAAAACAGTTTCGGAACTGGAATGAAGCGAGCGACTAAGTGGAGAAGAGGTGGTTATTATTTCAATATCGAACCGGGTAATAATTTTGTCGCTGGAGGATTCTGGGGACCAAATACTGCGGATATGAAACGGATTAGACAAGAGATAGATGCGGACCCAAAACCATTTCGCAAGGTTTTAAATTCCGCTGCTTTCAAAAAGACCTTTGGAGTACTAGAAGGCGAACAGCTTAAATCTGCTCCACGAGGTTACGCCAAAGACCACCCGGCAATAGACTTGCTACGCTACAAGCAATTCGTATTGAGGCATCATTTTACAGACAAGGAAATCTGTACGGAAGGTTTTGTCAATGATCTTTCGAAAGCATTCAAAGCGATGCGACCATTTTTAAACTATATGACAGATGTCTTAACGACTGATTCGAATGGTGTGCCGATTGAGTAAGAGATAAAAATACAACGGTAGTACTATTTTATATGTTGATGTTAATAAGATGAGATAGATCTTATTGGTTAGATCGTAAAAATACATACTCATAGATTATTTTCACGCAACGCCGCTACGAACGCTACGAGAGCAGAAAGAAATTAAAGATCATGAAAAATCTTTAGAATTATAATAAAAGAATAAAAATGTGAAGGAGTTTTAGTCTTAGCAGAATCTCGTTGTGATCGTTGCGCCGTTGCGTGAAAAGAAATAATAACACGACCATAAAACTACTTTAAGCTCCAAATTTTGCACTAAAAATCTCCTCCCAAATCTTACCATTGTGTTTCAACAAACATATCCAGTCAACAGCAAATTGCTTTTGATATTTCACTTTTGAAAAATGCTCCCATGCTTTTGAAAACATACTTTTCCTAAGGTCTTTAAAAGCGATGGTCATATGCGGATGATAAGTTCGATTAGGACGATCACTGACCAGTTTCAATTCTGATTTTAGGTAGTTTTTTAAATCATCTTGCAAGGAAAATAAAGGATCACTTTTTATTAAATCAATAAAAATTACTTTAGGAGGAAAGGCTTCAAAATTATTTAAACTTAGTGAAAATCCAGATTGTTTTTCAGCAAAAGATTGAAGTGTTTTTTCTAAGAAAGGATAGTCTTCATCTGGCCATTTAAAAGGAGGTTCCAAAGTGATATGAGCCGGAGATTTCAATGCTCCCCCACTTTCAAAATTCGCTAAAGCAAATTCTTTGAAAGCCTTCACTTCAGCACAAGTCGCTGCATCAGGAATAATTGCAATAAAATAAATAGAAGGTTTCAATTCTGCTTAGGATAGTGCTTTACAATTTTACGGATCTGCTTGTGGTGTCGATCAAAGTGGAGATCAAAAAAATCAAACATCCCATTCAATCCTTGTCTCCCAGCCATTGGATGTTTATACACCTCTTGTTTTAGTCGTTCCTCAGGTAAGGTAGCTAAGAATTCTTTTAATTTGACTCTTTGCTCTTTCCATAATTTTGCAGTATCCCAAAATCCTGCACGATCAGGTAGAAATTCTGAGCCTACACCTTTCGGAGCTTTAAATTTGATCGGAGTTCTTAGAAAAAACTTCATCAATGTTCTTCTAAACCAAGTCATTATACCTGTTTTCTTTAATACAGGATTAAAACTTAGCTTCTTATTGACGTAATTATACGATCCAGTTTCGGCCAATAAAAGATGATGCATCACCTGGATAACCGACCATTTATCTTCGGCAGGCTTTCTATTCAATTGATCCTCAGAATAATCCTTCAATTCCTCCAAAAGAAGATTGAGTTTCTTATCCAAAAGGTTTAATTGCTTTTGAAATTTTGGATTTAGCGTTTTTGCTTCCGTTTTTGTCATCATAGGCAAGATACAAAAAGATTGTATTTCAAAAAATTGCTTCTAGCAAATTTCTATAACAAACTATATTATTGTTGTTTTACGAGCCATTTGACAATATGTTTAGGTAAGCAAGAATCGCGGTATAAACAACAATATTTCTTCCTTCTTATTTAAAATTGTAATTTTAGCTCAATTAAAAGCGCTTTTAAAAAATAAACCATTCAACAATGAGAAAGTACGCACTAATCGTTTTTTCACTACTGATAATCAGTAGCTTACAAGCTCAAGACGATAAAAAATGGGATGTTTCTAATCCTCCGGGAAAACACAATGAGGTCACCATCAATACCGATGAAGGTACCTGGATGAACCTCGATGTCAGTCCTGATGGAAAAACCATTGTCTTCGATATTTTAGGAGATATTTATAAAATGCCTATTTCTGGTGGAAAAACAACCGCTTTAAGATCTGGATTGCCTTGGGAAGTTCAACCTCGTTTCAGTCCTGATGGAAAAAAGATTCTTTTTACCTCCGATGCTGGCGGTGGAGATAATATCTGGACGATGGATACCGATGGTAAAAATGCCAAGCAAATCACTAAAGAAAGTTTCCGACTCTTAAACAATGGAATCTGGACACCTGACGGTCAATATATCATCGCTCGAAAACACTTTACCAGTCAGCGTTCACTAGGTGCTGGAGAAATGTGGATGTATCACATAACTGGCGGAAGCGGTATTCAATTGACCAAAAGAAAGAATGATCAGCAAGATGTAAATGAACCAACAATTGATCCGAATGGTCGCTATTTATATTATAGTGAAGACATGTATCCTGGTGGATTTTTTCAATACAATAAAGATCCAAATAGTCAAATTTATGTAGTTCAGAAATATGACATGCAAGAAGGTAAAACAGAAACTATAATTTCTGGTCCAGGAGGTGCATGCCGACCTCAAATTTCTAATGATGGAAAATGGATGGCTTATGTTCGAAGAGTTAGAACCAAGTCTGTTCTTTTTATTCAAAATTTGGAAACTGGAGAAGACTACAACATCTATGATGACTTGAGTAAAGACCAACAAGAAGCTTGGGCAATTTTTGGCGCTTATACCGGATTTGATTGGACACCTGATGATGAAAATATTATTATCTGGGCTAAAGGAAAAATCAAAAGCATTAATATAAAAACTAAAAAGGCTAAGGAAATTCCTTTCCAAGTCAGCGCAAAACATAAACTCGCAGAGACGGTTCGTTTTGAACAAGAAACTGCTCCTGATAAATTTCAAGCAAAAGCAATCCGTTCTACCATCACTGCTCCAAATGGCAAAATGATTATTTTCAATGCGGTTGGTTATCTATGGAAAATGGATCTTCCAAATGGTACTGCAAAACGTTTAAGTGAATCTGAAGATTTTGAATTTGAACCTGCTTTTTCTCCTGATGGAAAATCAATCATTTACGTTTCTTGGAATGACGAAAAAATGGGAACCATTCAAAAAATGGATATAGCTAGCGGAACGACGACGACCTTAAGTGATAAAAAAGCGATTTATCGAACGCCTCAATTTTCACCAGATGGTCGATATATTGTTTATCGAAAAGAAGGAGGAAATTATCACCAAGGATTTTTACATACTAAAAAACCAGGTTTATATTTAAAAGACACAAAAACAAAAGAGAGTGATGAACTACTAACAGCTGAAGGAGAATATCCTAGATTTTCAGAAGATGGAAAAAGAATTTTCTATCAAACAGGCGGCTACACTTTCGGTTCTCTGACTAAATCTTATAATTCTATAAAAACAAATGGCTCAGATAAGAAGACCCATTTTAATACAAAGTACGGTAACCTCTTAGCACCAAGTCCTGATTATAAATGGATCGCTTTCTCAGAATTACACAAAGTTTATATCGCTCCTTTCCCGATGACAGGAAAAGAAGTGGGCATTACTTCTTCCACTAAAGTGGTACCGGTTGCGCAGGTTGCCAGAGATGCAGGGATTAGTTTACACTGGTCAGCTGATAGCAAGAAAGTACATTGGACTTTAGGAAATGAATATTTCACGAATGAGATCGAAGATCGCTTTCCTTTCCTTGGAAAAGTAGATAGCGTTCCGCCAATTGATACTACAGGTATTCGGATAAATGTTCCTTTGACTCATGATAAACCAAGTGGTGTCATTGCTTTCGTTGGAGCAAAAATCATCACCATGGAAGGTGATCAAGTTATCGAAAACGGAACCATTATCGTTGAAGAAAATAAAATAAAATCTGTTGGTACTGCCTCCAAAATTAAGATTCCAAAAGGTGCAAAAGTAATTGATGTAAAAGGTAAAACCATTATGCCAGGAATCATTGACGTGCATGCTCACCTTGGAGCATTTCGCTATGGTTTGAGTCCTCAAAAACATTGGCAATATTATGCTAACCTTGCTTACGGAATCACCACTACTCATGATCCTTCTACGAATACCGAAATGACTTTTTCTCAATCAGAAATGGTAAAAGCAGGTCACATGGTTGGGCCAAGAATTTTCTCTACGGGTACCATTCTTTATGGAGCCGATGGAGATTTTAAAGCAGTCATCAACAATCTGGAAGATGCGAAATCTGCCCTGAGACGAACACAGGCGTTTGGTGCTTTTTCAGTAAAAAGTTACAATCAGCCAAGACGTGAACAAAGACAACAAGTGATGCAGGCAGCTAGAGAATTGGGTATCAATGTTTATCCGGAAGGTGGTTCATTTTTTTATCATAATCTTTCTATGGTTGCTGATGGACATACCGGAGTTGAGCATAATATTCCCGTTGCTCCGCTTTATAATGATGTGATCAAATTTTGGTCTTCTACCAAAGCAGGTAATACCCCTACTCTCATCGTAAATTATGGTGGATTAAATGGGGAATTTTATTGGTATCAAAACACCAATGTTTGGGAAGATGAACGTTTATTGGCTTATACTCCAAGAGCAATTATTGACTCTAGATCTCGTCACCGAATGATGGTTCCCGATGAAGAATATCAAAATGGCCATATCCTCGTTTCTCAATCTTGTAACAAACTTCAAGAGGCTGGAGTGAACATCAACCTCGGCTCGCATGGACAGATTCAAGGCATCGGTGCACACTGGGAATTGTGGATGTTGCAACAAGGTGGCATGAGTAACCTGCAAGCCTTGAAAGCTGCAACGATCAATGGTGCTCAATACCTTGGAATGGGAACTCAGATTGGTTCAATCAAAAAAGGTAAACTCGCCGATTTGATTGTTTTGGATAAAAACCCATTGGAGAATATTCAAAATACAAACTCTGTTATTTACACCATTATCAATGGTCGAATGTATGATGCAGCGACGATGAATGAAATGGGCAATCGCAGTAAAGATCGAACTCCTTTTTATTGGGAGATGGAAGGAAGTGGGAATGCTTATCCTCCGGTCATCCAAGGAACGAATGTATTTATGAGT
>CAKZTD010000399.1 GCA_937921595.1 uncultured Saprospiraceae bacterium | reverse complement strand
TACTGGTCGAAACCTCAGGATTACCAGAGTATGAACTCACTCGAAAATTTTATCACAAATGTAATTACCATCAAGAAGCAATCATTCGAGACTTCTACCAAGCCGGAGAAGATAAAGTCGTCTTTTGGAAAAAACTAAGCTAGATTCCCTTTCACATAACGAAGACAACATTCACTCATTCTTTCATTCACTCATTTTAATAATCACCCATTCACTCATTTAAAAACACATCCATTCCACAAAAGTCCATAGAAATTTATCAATACTATGGAATTTCTCCACCCTTTTCATACCTTAGTCTTTCACTAAAAAAAGGCTTAACACTATGATGGTAACAAAGGGCGTCAGCATTTTCAAACTTATAGCATGGACCGGTCACCATATTCTTTGGTTATTAGGATTGATGAGCGGTGTAGTCGCTTTATATCATTTTAATATCATAGAAATAAGTATTCCTTGGCTCCCCATTTCAGTCATAGGTACAGCAGTAGCTTTTTACGCTGGTTTCAAAAATAACCAAGCTTATGATCGAATGTGGGAAGCACGAAAAATCTGGGGTGGTATTATCAATGATAGCCGATCCTGGGGAATGATGGTCGACGGTTACATCACCAACTTATTTACGGAAAACAAACTTCCAGCAAACCAGATTCACCAAATCAAACAACGATTAATCTATAGACACATCGGCTGGTTATATGCACATCGAAGCCAACTTTTAGTACCTACACCTTGGGAACATGCGAGCCAGAGCGGCCATACAGGGAGGACTGCAAAATATTATCAAGAAAAGTTCGGCGTCGGTTTAATCGACGATGATATTACCCGAAGAGAACTAAAATCGTTCTTACCCAAAGACGAACACGATCGCTTAATCGCCAATGTCAATACTGCCACTCAAATCATAAACGAACAATCTCGAGATTTAAAAGCACTAAGAGAACAAGCGATCATCGAGGATTTTCGACACATGGAAATGGTGAATTTGCTCAAAAGTTTTTATACGCTTCAAGGAAAAAACGAACGGATAAAAAAATTCCCACTACCTCGTCAATATGCCAATATGAGTCGGTACTTTGTCGGTATTTTCATTCTGCTTTTACCTTTCAGTATGATCCCTGAGCTGATGAAAATTAGTGATACAGGCTTCTGGCTTTCAATACCAATCACGGCATTGATCGGTTGGGTTTATGTCATGATGGAAATCATTGGCGACTATACCGAAAATCCTTTTCAAGGTATGGCGAATGACATCCCAATGATGTCTTTATGTAGAGTTATAGAAATTGACCTAAGAGAAATGTTAGGTGAAACGGATTTACCACCAGCCATCAAAGCGAAGAATGGGGTTTTGATGTAAAATTAGTTTGATTCCTCTAAACTACGAATGGAAGCTATGGACTTTATTGATCAAATTTTAAATGACTTAAAACCTTATGAAGATAAAGTAGTCTTGTCTCCACTTTCCGAACAAGAAATAGAATCCATACAAAGCAAATTCAAAAAAAGACTTCCAGATTATTATAAATATTTTCTAAAAAAAATAGGCCTAAAACAAGATTTCATTTGGGGACTTCAAGATTCAATAAACCGTTTTCAGGATTTGAATGAATTCCTTTCTTCAGAAGATTATTTTAGAATTGGAGACAATGGAGGAGAAGATTATTGGCTCATAAAATTTGAAAACGAAATTGATCGAACCATTTATGAATACGATTATTATTGCAATGGAGAAATTAAAAGCATTGGCAAAACTTTCGATCAACTATTAGCTGAAGCTTTAGAAGATATAAAAACAAGATATCCTAAATTAACTCCTAATAGCCAAAAAGAATGGTGCGTTCAATTCTCCATCAATACAGGAAGTCCAGACTTTTTAATCGCTCAACTTAAAAATAAAATTGATATCCCAATCAAACAAATTTCCAAAATTGAATATACGGACACCACAAAAGCAGGCGTAAAATCCTATAAAGGATTAATCTCCATAAATGGACAAGAAGTCCCCATTTCAAAACAAGTCATCTTAGGAGCTGGGAGTACTAATCTTTATTTCAATTGGAAAGAATCTATAAAAGATATGCAAGAGCATTCTTTTATAAAAAAATTAGATAAAGCTTTGGATGATTGTGTCTTTCAGCACACCCTAATCGATTATGGAATCCTAGATAAAAGTTGAACAATTCCTTTCAACTCCTTTCGATAATCCTTAGATAATATATTTACTAAATAATATATTCCAATTCATTCTTTCCATTTTCTAGCATTTTTTATCTTTAGGAGTCAGCAAATTATAAGATCATAAACCCTTCTGCTAGACCCATTACCTTTGCGGAGCCCTATTGTCTCTGAAATATAAAAAACACCATCACACATGAAAAAAGTAGATCGAAGAAATTTTCTAAAAAAAACCTCCTTATCCGCAGCAGGTTTAGCCACAGGAGCACTCTTACCAGGATGTTCTGCAAGTAAAGCCATCGCTCCTTCAGGCGGAACTTATATGGGCGATTATGCCGCTCCCAAATTAGAAACCATTCGAATTGCTGCAATTGGAGTCGGAGCAAGAGGGCCCAACCATCTTCGTTTTCTTTCCAAACTCGATGGATGCGAGATTGTAGCCATTTCTGATCTTTATGAAGACCTCGTCAAAAAAGAAGTTGAATATTGTACTAAAGTTGGAAAAGGGCAAAAACATCAAAACATTGCAACCTATTTTGGAGGTGAAGATAAGTGGAAACAAATGTTAGATGATGTAAAACCTGACGTCGTTTTCATCTGCACCAATTGGAACAACCACGCTCCAATGGCCATCGAAGCCATGAAGAAGGGAGCACATGTTTTCATAGAAGTTCCCATCGCAGTGACCATAGAAGAAATGTGGGAAATCGTCAATACTTCTGAGCAAACCAAGAAGCATTGTATGATGATGGAGAATGTAAATTACAGTCGAGATGAATTGATGTATCTCAACATGTGTCGACAAGGTGTCATTGGAAATCTAATGCATGCCGAAGCCGCATATATCCATGAACTTAGATTCCAGATGGAAGAACAAAAGCGTGGAACAGGTTCTTGGAGAACACATCATTATGCGAAGCGAAATGGTAACCTCTACCCCACTCACGGTCTTGGGCCAGTCGCTCAATACATGAATCTCGGAAGAGGAGAAGATAATTTCAATACTCTAGTTTCTTTTTCCACTCCGGCATTTGGTAGAAAAGATTATGCTCAAAAAAATTATGCTGCAGATCACAAATGGAATAAATTAGATTACAAAGGAGGTGATCTCAATACTTCAATAATAAAAACTGCATTGGGTCGAACCATCATGATCCAGTGGGATGAAACCAGTCCAAGACCTTACTCTCGTCATAACCTCATTCAAGGAACAAAAGGAACACTAGCTGGCTTCCCTACCCGAGTGGCATTAGAAGGCGGAATTCCTGGTATAAATGACAGTCATCACTCTTGGGTACAAGGTGAAAAACTACAAGCACTTTACGAAAAATACGATCACCCATTATACAAACGACTCGCTCAAAAAACCAAAGAAAGTGGTCACGGAGGAATGGATGGATTAATGGTTTACCGCATCGTAGAATGTCTTCGAAAAGGTTTACCCTTAGATCAAAACGTCTACGAAGGTTGTCTATGGAGCGCCGTTGCACCGCTCAGTGAAAACTCAGTTGCCAATGGTGGAGCACCTCAAGAATTTCCAGATTTCACAAGAGGGAAATGGAAAACGACTAAGCCTTTGGAGATAATTAATTAGTTGAATTTTAAAAATAGAAACGAACGAATGAATGAATGAATGAATGAATGACCTCCCAAATGTAAAATGAACATACTTAAGACTAAAAGTTCCCCCTTCATTCTCTCATTCTGATAACAAAGCTTGAACAAAGTACTAAAAACCAAAGATCCCTAAGAAATTTAAAAATCTAAACCACAATCATGAAGCAACTCCTCCTATTTCTAACTCTAAGTATTCTCTTGTCTTGCAACACTGACACAGACAAAACAGCTGATTCTAAACCTGCTCCAAAATCCACATCAGATTCAGAAACTACAGAAAAATCTACATCAGATTCCGAATGGATCAACCTATTCGATGGCACTACCACAGATGGTTGGCGAGCATACAATGGCGACGCCCTTCCTCCACAATGGATCATAAAAGACGGAGCATTGACCTTTGATACGGAGAAACGAACAGAAGCTGACAAGAAAGGAGGCAAAGACATTATTTACGCTAAAGAAGAATTTGAAAATTTTGAACTATATTTAGAATGGAAAGTACCAGAAGGTGGCAACAGCGGAATTTTTTACCACATAAAAGAAGGAAAGGATTACGGGATTTCAGAGATTGCTCCAGAATATCAATTGCTAGATGACCTCGGTTGGGAAGCGATCAATAATGCGAAACTTGAAGAATGGCAAAAAACTGCAGCAGATTATGCCATGTATCCTCCAGACCTTAGTCAAAAAATAACCAAGCCTGCCGGAGAATGGAACACTTCAAGAATCCGGTTTACACCAGAGTTAACTGAATATTGGCATAATGGAAAAAAAGTAGTTTCCTTCGTCCCTTGGTCCGATGACTGGAACGAAAGAAAAAACAAAGGAAAATGGAAAGACCAAGCCAATTACGGGAAATTCAAAACTGGCTACATCGGATTACAAGATCACGACAGTCCACTTTGGTTTAAAAATATAAAAATCAAAAAATTGTAATTCCTTAACATCTAGGCTCGGCTCTAGCAATTTGAATAAAAATGTCAATAGTTCCTTACAACGTCTAAAATTAGAACTTTGATTTGCTAAGGATAAAATGCAGTAAACATTAGATTAGCAAAATCCGCGGGTTGGGAATAATCAAAAAGGTGGGTGCGAGTGACTGCTGCCTGTTGAGCCTTTTTTTAATCTAGAATTTTTGGATACTTTTTTTCAATGAAAAAAGTATTAGAGAAAAATGAAAAATAGCTAAGAATCTGTTTAAATATTTGGACAAAATAAATCTGAAAATTCTATCACAAAATTTATTTAAAATACCTAAATAAAAATGAAAAAAAGAGAATTTATAAAAAAGACCGCCGTCCTCCTAACCGGCGCAGCAATACTCCCCGCTTGTGGAGCAGATGTAAAAACAGAAAAAATTTCTGACGAAATCAACAAAACCAATGGCAGACTTCGTACCGCTCATATCGGAGTAGGCAACATGGGACTAGAAGATCTAAATGCCATCGCCTCTCATAACTTAGTAGATGTAACCGCATTATGTGATGTCGATGCAAACAAATTAGCCGAAGCGAAAAAGCTGCATCCAAAAGCAAAAACATATTCGGACTACCGAGTCATGTTGAAAGAATTAGGAGATCAAATAGATGCCGTTGTTGTATCTACACCTGATCATACTCATGCACCAGCATCCATGATGGCCATGGGAATGGGTAAAAATGTTTACTGTCAAAAACCATTAACGCATCATGTTTCTGAAGCTAGAGCGATGCGCAAAATTGCAAAAGAAAAAAACCTGATCACTCAAATGGGAATCCAGGTTCATTCCTTTTATGATTATAAATTAGCGACCCTTTTGATTCAATCGGGCATCATCGGAAAGGTCAGCACCGTAAGAGCTTGGTCTCCAAAAAACTGGGGATATGACGGACCTGTTCCAGAAGGAAGCGATCCAGTTCCAGAAACACTAGACTGGAATCTTTGGTTAGGCACCGCAGCCAAACGACCATACAAAAAGGATGTTTACCATCCTGGAAATTGGAGAAAATTATTAGACTATGGTTGTGGAACACTTGGAGATATGGGTGTCCATATTTTCGATACTCCTTATAATGCTTTAGCATTAGATGTTCCAAGAACGATTACCACTAAATGTAGAAAACCAAATGGTTTTGGATTTCCGGAAAATAACGAAGTAACTTACGAATTTCCAGGCACTCAATATACTGCTGAAACATTAACTTGGATTTGGTCTGACGGAGAAGGTGCGCCTGCTGCACATCCGGATTTAAAACTTCCAGACAATCAAGAACTCAATGATCAGGGTGCCATGTTTATTGGCGAGAAAGGAAGTTTATATTTACCGCATTTCATGAAAATTCCTCAGCTTATTGTCGATGGAAAGTTCAAGAGCATGGATGCCGAAATTGCAAAAATCGGAGCAGCAAATAATTTGACCACTCCAATACGAGAGTATGATTCTGAAAGTAAAAAACATTACCATCAGTTTGTAGATACGTGCTTAGGGAAAGATGAATGTACAGCACCTTTTTCCTATGCAGCAAGACTTACAGAGACCATTCTTCTTGGAGTGATTGCCGGACGTTTTCCTGGCGAGACTTTACACTGGGATAATTCAACAGCCCGGTTCGCAGAAGATAAAGCAAACGAATTTTTAGATTCTGAATATAGAGTATTCTAAATTTAAATCAGGGTTTGGCATATTGTCAAACCCTGATTGCTTTTATTCCATCCTTACCACGACGATCATTAGTCGATCTTTTTTGATTAATTCTTTTAAAATCTTTAAAATGATTATAATCAAATATATCGCTTATGAAATTCTTAGAATCCACCAACTTCTTTGTTCGGACAGTCATGTTCGATTTCATTAACCGAGATCCAAAGATTAAATTAAAATTTAGATTGGTTCCAGTGATCCATATTGGGACTAAGGATTTTTATGATCTTGTTTTTAAATATTTGGATGAATGTGATGAGATTTTTTATGAAGGAGCTCAGGTGTCTGGAATAAATTTAATTTCAAATCAATACAAAAGAATAGCAAAAAAACTAAACCTCGTTACTCAAAACGAATCTTTTAACTATGAAGGACTTAGACATAAATTAACCCATGCAGATTTCGATTTAGAATCAGGAAATGAGGCTTTTACAACATTAAAATTTTCAGAAAAACTGATTCAATTATTTCTATTACCTGCTGTATTATTTATTCAATCTTTAGAATTAACAAGAGAAAGATATGCAAAACAAATGATGACTTCCTCTGAAGAAGCCTATCTAGCCTTCGGACCAATCGAAGACGAAGAAGGCACTTCTAGAAATTTAATCATGAACCAACGAGAACAAATCATTTTCAATAAAATCAATCAGAAGATGGAATTAGAATCTTCCAAAGAAAAAACAATCGGCATCATGTATGGAGCGGGCCATATGAAAACCATTTCCAGGTTTTTAATTGACAAATTGAATTATGTTCCGATAAGTGGTAGATTTATGAGAGTTTTCGATGTTTACTAACACATCAATATCTAATCGACAAAAAGCACAAACATGAAGCTAATATCAATTTTTACCTGCTCAATTATCCTATTATTTACAAGTTGTAAAAGTGAACCGAAGTCACCACCTCAAACACTTTTTAATAAAGACTTCAATTGGACGATCACCATTCCTAAAAATTACACCAGTGTGAATTCAAAAGAATGGAAAAAGAAGCAACAACAAGGAGTGGAAACGATTGAAGAAATAAATGGAGCAACCCCAGTCAATATGGCTGAAGTTATTTTCGTTTTTAAAAAAGGAGAAAATAATTATCTAGAAGCAAATCATCAGCCATTCGACACTTTAGTCGATGGATCCTATGCTGAATCTGTCGAGTATGTAAATGAGATTTTGTATGATTCTTTTTCCAAATCAATGCCTAATACCAGAATAGATCACAAAGCATCAAAAGAAATGGTCAGCGGATTAGAGTTTTACACTTACCGCATCTCCGTGAATATGCCGAACGGAATTCATTTCACCTCAAAGATGTATTCTCGGCTTTTCGATAAAGAAGAATTCACAGTCAACATAATGTACACCGATAAAAAGGAAGGAAAAATCATGATGGATGCTTGGAAAAATTCGACATTTAAATAATAAAATATGTTTAACTATTCCTTTGATGTAAAAATAATCAATCACATTCCTAGCGAATTACTCCATATTGATGGAAGTAATAATTGGAAAGAGGTGAAAATAATTTACGGATTATTACTAGTATTTGGGATTTCTATATTTTATTTATTCAGTCAATACTTTAGTTATACTCCTTTATATTTCCGAGCAATTCCTCTTGCCTTTAGTCTTATTATAATGATAATTAGTTTTAATAAACTCCTTGACGGAGTAAAATCAAATTCCCTATTTGAATATTTAATTTTTGATGAAGAAGGAATCAGATTAAACCATACAAACGATAAGAGTAAAGAATATAAAATCTCCATTGATAAAATCAAAAGCCTGCGAATTGTTGTTGCAGAATCTTTAATCTCAATACCTACTTTTCGGTTTTATCTCAACAAAGATGAAAAACCATTTACCTCATTTCAATATTTATTACCAAGAAATGAAAAGCTTGAACAAACGATTAATAAATTTACCAAGATTCTTAAATTACCAAAGACATTACAATATCGATTAACCGATAATAAAATTTTATTCGAGTACAAAAGTATTCTTGAAACTAGAAAGCAAGAGATAATACCTCCAGTCAATTTTGAAATAGATGAAACACCTCCAAGACTTATTTTTAGAAACATCAGAAACCCAAAATATCACGCAACACTAGATTTTGAAACCGGCAAATTATCAGCCTATTCAAATCTCTTTTATACTATAGAAATTGACTTCAAAGACATTCTAAAATTCGAAAACCGAATTATAGTCGACATTGCAACTCAAGAACATGAAGGACATTTCGTAAGCACTGTTTCTGTCAAAAAGAAAAATGGAACTCGAAATGAGATTCTTATAGGAAAAATAAAATACACCGACGAGCCTGCAGACATCCTCGAATTTGATTGCTCAAGAGAACTAGACCAAATCACCAATCAACTAAACAAAATTTTGTCTTAAAAATGCCTTATATAGGCAGCAAACATCGAAGTTGAAGTTGAAAAAGGTAAAAGAACCATCTTCGAACAGTTAAACAATAGCCAGCTGGCTACTCTATTCTTTACTTAAAAATGAATGGCTATCGTTTTAAGCAAATGCAATTTATTCGAATCAGAGATTAATGTATTCTACGGAGTTCGGCATTCGAAGAAACCGAACACCGAATACCGAATACCGTTTTTTAAAATCTTAAAGTCTCATGGCGCTTCGCTTGTGATCGCTACATTACCATAAAAAAAATACTATTTTTACTCCCAAAACAATTACCATGATCGTCAAACTAGCAGAAGGAAACCTAAAAACTAAATACGGAATATTCAACGAAGCACTTTATTATGATGGACAAAAAGAAGCCATCGCTTTTTATATGGGCGACTTAAAAGACAGCGAAGAAATTCTCTGTCGGGTTCACTCCTCCTGTATCTTTGGCCATTATTTCAACAGTATTGAATGCGACTGCCAACAAGAAATGGACATCTCCCAACAACTGATTCAACGAAATGGAAAAGGCATCATCATTCTCCTCGATCAAGAAGGAAAAGGCAATGGTCATTTCGCATTATTGAATAGTGTAAAATTTAAACGGCAAGGAGTTCCACAAGCTGAAGCTTATGAAGCTGCGGGGTTTAAAAAAGAAGCTAGAGACTTTAGTGCAGCAGCCAAAATCCTAAAAGATCTAGGTGTTAAATCCATAAAAATGCTCACCAATAATCCTAAAAAAGTCAACACGTTAAAAGAACAAGGCATAGAAGTTATCAGTACTCAAAAAATTACACTCGAATAAAAAGAGTTATGAGCCATTGCAAAACAATTGAAAACATACTCGATAAATTATAGCTAGTGGCAAGTATAAGAAAATAACCTTATCTTTATATATAACATCATAAGTCGAAAATAAACGCTATTTTAGAATTCAATCAAAAATAAATATTCAAAATATACAAAAATGGTAACTAAAGTTAAATGGTATAACGATCCTCAAATAGTTGGTACTATGTTATTATTTTGGCCACCTGTGGGGTTTTACGGACTTCACAAAAGTGAGACTATATCACCAAAATGGAAGAAAATAGCATACGG